>NZ_BPRL01000079.1:0-46928 GCF_045862635.1 Kitasatospora sp. NE20-6 | reverse complement strand
GAGGTGATCAAGACCGTTCCCGAGTCGAAGATCGTCGAGACCCTCATCGAGGAGGCGCTCAAGCTCGCCGAGCAGATGCAGGCCGAGGGCGTGGAGTCCGGCGCCCCGGTCGTCGTCGCCGCCGACTGATCCCGTCGCAGACCGGCCACGGGCCGTCCGCCGCCCTCCCGGGAGGGTGTACGGACGGCCCCCGTGGTCCCTGCCGCGACCGCCGGGGGAGTAGGGTGCGGCAGGAGTCCCCAAGTGAGGTGCCCGTGCTCGATCGAGGTGTGATGCTCCCCGGCCCCTTCCAGGTCGCGCGGGCCCTGGCGGCCACGCGGGTGCTCGACGCCTCCGACCTCGACGACGCCCTGGACGTGCTCCGTCGCGATCCGGTGGCCAACGCCTTCGTCGCCACCCGCGTGGAGGCCGTCGGGCTCGACCCGTGGCGCCTCGGCGGCGAGCTGTGGGGCTGGCACGACGAGGACGGCCGGCTGGAGTCGCTCTGCTACGCAGGCGCGAACCTCGTGCTCGTCGACGCCGGCCCGGAGGCCGTCCACGCCTTCGCCGAGCGCGCCCGGCGCCAGGGCCGCCGCTGCTCCTCCATCGTGGGCCCGTCAGGGCCCACGGCGGCGCTCTGGGCGCTGCTGGAGCGCAGCTGGGGGCCGGCCAGGGACGTCCGCGCGCACCAGCCGCTGATGGCCACCACCACGCCCTCCGCCGAGGTTGCGCCCGACCCGCTCGTCCGGCGGGTGCGCCGCAACGAGGTCGAGGCGGTGATGCCGGCCTGCGTCGCGATGTTCACCGAGGAGGTGGGGATCTCCCCGCTCGCCGGTGACGGCGGCCTGCTCTACCAGGCCCGGGTCGCCGAACTCGTCTCCGCCGGCCGCTCGTTCGCCCGGTTCGGCGACGACGGCGAGGTCGTCTTCAAGGCCGAGATCGGCGCCGTCACCGCGGGCGCCTGCCAGATCCAGGGTGTCTGGGTCGCACCGGAGCACCGTGGCCGCGGCTTCTCCGAGAGCGGCATGGCCGCCGTGCTCGCCACCGCCCTCGCGGAGGTCGCGCCGGTGGTGTCGCTGTACGTCAACGACTTCAACCTGCGCGCCCGGGCCGCCTACCGCCGGGTCGGCTTCCGCGAGGTCGGGGCGTTCATGAGCGTGCTGTTCTGATCCCGGCGCCCTGCCGTCCGGCCGCCGCGGCGCCCGTCCGGGGCAGCAGGCCGGTGCCGGACGCGCGGAACGATCACTCGACGGGGCACCGGGGGAGTACATTCCCGCCATGGAGCAGCACACCGGGGTGACGATCGAGGCCATCGACCTGGCCGCCTGGGCGCCGTACGCACTGGAGGTGCAGGCGGTGGCGTTCGGGCTGACGCCCGAGGAGGTGGCCGTCCGGCTGCACATCGTCGGACGGCACGCCCACCAGCCCGGCGTGCGGGCCCTCGGCGCCTTCGACTCCGGGCGGCTGGTCGGCTTCGGCTACGGCATGCCGAACTCCCGTGAGCACTGGTGGTCGACGGTGATCCAGCCCTACCTGGAGGCCGGCGGGTACGGCGACTGGCTGGACGGCGTCTTCGCCGTCACCGAGCTGCACGTCCTGCCCGACCACCAGGGCCGGGGCCTCGGCAGCGCCCTCATCCGCGGCCTGTGCGACGCCTCGGGCAAGGACCGCAGCATCCTGTCGGCGATCGACGCCGAGACCCCGGCGCGGCGGCTCTACCGCGCACTCGGCTACCGGGACCTCGCCCGGGCGGTGCGCTTCCCCAACACGTTCCGCCCGTACGCGGTGATGGGCGCGACGCTGCCGCTGGCGGCCGCTCACAGCCCGGCGGCGAACTCCAGGTAGAGCTCGGCGGCGTCGCCGTCGCCGACGGACAGGCTCCACAGGCCCGCCGCGACGGTGCGGAAGAGCGTCCAGCCGCGCAGCCGGTCGCGGTCGACCCCGACGGCCTCCGACAGGCGTCCCAGGCGGCGCCGGGCGGCCGCGCGCGGACCGGGCGACCCGACGAGGGTGTCCATCCGGTCCTGGACGAGCCAGGCGAGGTCGTAGGCGCGCTCGCCGACCAGCGGCTTCGGGTCGATGGCCAGCCAGGGCGCGCGGTCGGCGGCGAGGACGTTGCCGTGGTGGAAGTCGCCGTGCAGCAGGAACTGCTCCGGCTCGGAGGCGGCGAGGCCCGCCGCGGTCTCCAGGGCCTCGTCGACGAGCGGGAGCACGTCCTCGGCGCCGGGCAGGGCCCGGTGCTCCCGCAGATGCGCGGACATCCCGGCGACACGGTCCGGCACCGCCTGGAACGGATGGCCGTCCGCCGGCGGCACCCACAGGCGCCGCAGCAGGCTCGCCGCCTCCAGCATGGCCTTGTCCTCGGCGAGCGAGCGCAGCGGGATGTCGCCGTGCAGCCGCTCCAGCAGGAGGACGCCCGTCGCCGGGTCGGCGTCGAGCAGCAGGACGGCGCCGCGGCCGGCCCAGTGCTGCAGGGCGGCGTGCTCGTTCACCGTCTCCCCGGTGACGAGCCCGGCCTTGAGGACGGCGGGCGAGAGGTCGGTGTCCCGGTGCACGTGGCAGATCAGGCTGATCTGCCCGCCCGGGTCGCCGATCCGCTCCAGGGTGAGTCCCCAGCGGTCGAGGTGGGTGGCGACGAGCTCCGGCAGGGTGGCCAGCCAGGCCCGTCCGGCCTCGCCCTCCCACGCCTGGACGGTGTCGGCGAGCCGCGCGGGGATGGTGATCTGCTGCCCTGGCATCGCCGACATGCTGGCCTCTCGCTCGGTGCGCCCGGGACGGGCCGCCCGCTCATTGTCGGGCATCGGCCGGGGGCTGCCGGTCAGCTGCGCGGCGAGGCGCCCGCGGACGTGTCCGCGCCCGTGCCGGGGGTGGCGTCCGCGGAGGGGGTGGTGTCCGCGGCGGGGTCGGGCAGGCCCGGCAGGGCCGGGAGCACGGCACCCCAGTGCGCGGCCCGCAGGGCGCTCTCCCGCAGGGCCGCGGCGGCCGCCTGCCGCGCCTCGCCGGTCGTGGCGCCGACGGCGTCCGCGTAGACGGCGGTGAGCCGGGTCTCGATGTGGGCGGCGAGGCGTCCGGCGGCGGCCGCGTCGGTGACGGCGAAGGGCAGGCGGTAGCCCGCGGCGGCGGCGGCGGGCGAGGCGCCCGTGCCGGTGATGCGGCGCTCCAGACCGTCCCGCCGGGCCTGGTGCGCGGTGTAGGCAGTGCGGGCGTCGTCCCGCTGCGGGCCGGTGAGGCGGGCGCCGACCACGCCGTACCCGTAGACGGCGGCGTGCTCCGCGCCGAGGGCCGCCTGCAGCGCCACGACCGCGGCGGTCGGCGCCGCCGCGGAGGCTGCGGCGGAGCCGCCGGAGGCCGACCCGGAGGCGGGCCGGGCCGTGGCGGAGCCAGGGGACGGGGACGGGGACGCGGGTGCGGTCACCGACGCGGACGGGGACACGGATGCGGACGCGGACACGGACGCCGACGGGGACGCCGTGGTCGGCGGGGTGACGGGGCCGGTGTCGCCCAGGGCCGCCGCGTGCAGGGCGCCGGAGGCGGAGACCGCGGCCAGCAGCTCCGCCAGGGCGGGGGAGGCGGCCTCCAGGTCGGCCAGCCGGGCGCCCGCGGTCCGGCGCTCGGCGGCGGCGAGCGCGGCGACGGTCGCCACCGCCCCGCTCGCGGACGGCGACGGCGACGGCGAGGCGGTCGAGGGGGCGACGGTCGAGGGGGAGGCGGACGGCGAGGCGGGGACGGAGGCGGACGGCGATGCCGCCGGCAGTCCCTCGGCGAGTGCGGCCCGGTGCGCGGCGGTCTCCGCCCGCTGCCTCCGCAGGACGGCCGTCGCAGCCGCGTCCGCCCCCGTGGCAACGGCGTCGTAGCCGGCGAGCAGGGTGTCGGTGGCGGCGACGGCGCGGGCCCGCAGCGGCAGGTCCGGATCGGGGCGGTCCGCGCGGTCGGGATCCCGGTGGTCGTCGGTGCAGCCGGACGCCAGCAGCGTGCCGGTCAGCACACCGAGGGCCAGGACGGTCCGCCGGGTGGGGGACGGCATCGCAGGGCTCCCGCTCGCTCGGTGAGGGGCGGCGCCCCCCGGTCTCGGTGCATCATGGCACCCGGCTCCGGACGGTCCTCGGGCGCGGGGCGGGTCGTTCGGGTGTGACCTTGCTCTCGGCGGACGCTGTCACCCGGGCGGGCGGCACGGTCGGAATCGGCGGTTGCGGGGGTGACCGGATAGGCTGCGCGAGGAGTTAGCACCTGACAACAGCAGACGCGGCCGAGGAGTCACCCGGATGAGCACCCCCCAGACCGATCGGTTGCGTGCCCTGCTGGAACCGCTGGCCGCGGAGTCCGGCCTCGACCTGGAGGACGTCAAGGTCACCCAGGCCGGCAACCGCCGCCAGGTGCAGGTCGACGTGGACGCCGACGGCGGGGTGGACCTCGACGCGATCGCCGAGTTCAGCCGTCTGGTCGGACAGGCCCTGGACGACTCCGACCTCATGGGCAGTGCCGCGTACCTGCTGGAGGTCGGTTCGCCGGGCGCCGAGCGCCCCCTCCTGCAGCCGCGCCACTGGCTTCGCGCCGAGGGCCGGCTCGCCCTGATCCAGCTGGTGGAGGGCGGCGAGATCACCGCCCGCATCCTGGAGAGCGACGAGGACGGCGCGCTGGTCGAGGTGCAGCCCGTGAAGGGCCGCGGACGCCCGAAGGAGCGCCGCCTGGCCTTCGCGGAGGTCGCGAAGGCCCGCGTGCAGGTCGAGTTCAACCGCAAGGACGAGGCGCTGCTCGACGAGGTCGCGGACGCCGACGACGACGCTGACGACGACGCGTAGTCCGTTCCCGACCCCGATCATGAACCTGAAGAGAGAAGAGGAGGCGTAGCCGTGGACATCGACATGAGCGCCCTGCGTGGGCTGGTTACCGAGAAGGGCGTTCCGTTCGACCTGCTCGTCGAGTCGATCGAGTCGGCGCTCCTCATCGCGTACCACCGCACCGAGGGCTCGCGCCGCAGGGCGCGGGTGGAGCTGAACCGCAAGACCGGCCACGTGACCGTGTGGGCACTGGAGGACGCGGCCGAGCTGGACGAGGGCGTGGAGCCGAAGGAGTTCGACGACACCCCGAGCGGGTTCGGCCGGATCGCCGCGTCGACGGCCAAGCAGGTCATCCTGCAGCGCCTGCGCGACGCCGCCGACGACCAGACCTTCGGCGAGTACGCGGGCAAGGAGGGCGACATCGTCACCGGTGTCGTCCAGCAGGGCAACGACCCCAAGAACATCCTGGTCGACATCGGCAAGCTGGAGGCGATCCTGCCTCCGCAGGAGCAGGTGCCCGGCGAGGAGTACAAGCACGGCACCCGCCTGCGCTGCTACGTCGTCGGCGTGCGCCGCGGTGTCCGCGGCCCGTCGGTGACGCTGTCGCGGACCCACCCCAACCTGGTGAAGCGGCTCTTCGCGCTGGAGGTGCCGGAGATCGCCGACGGGTCGGTGGAGATCGCGGCGATCGCCCGTGAGGCCGGTCACCGCACCAAGATCGCGGTGTGGTCGCGCCGCCAGGGCCTGAACGCCAAGGGCGCCTGCATCGGCCCGAACGGCATGCGGGTGCGCGGCGTGATGGCCGAACTGCACGGCGAGAAGATCGACATCGTCGACTTCTCCGAGGACCCGGCCGAGATGGTCGCTGCCGCACTGTCCCCCGCGAGGGTGACGAAGGTCGAGATCGTGGACTACGCGCAGCGTTCCGCCCGGGTGATCGTGCCCGACTACCAGCTCTCGCTGGCGATCGGCAAGGAGGGCCAGAACGCCCGCCTGGCCGCCCGCCTGACGGGCTGGCGGATCGACATCCGGCCCGACACCGAGGTGCTGGACGGGGAATCCGCAGCGCGCTGATCGGTGGTGCACGAGGCCCGCCGTGATCGGCGGGGCGGCGCCATGTCCCTTCGGAGGGGTAGACTTGAGGTTGTCTGGCCGGACGCATGTCCGCGCATGCCCGGAACGCACCTGCGTGGGCTGCCGCAAGCGCGCGGCCAAGCATGAGCTGCTGCGTGTCGTGGTGGTCGAGGGCGCATGCGTCCCCGACGTCCGCGGCGCACTGCCGGGTCGGGGTGCACATCTGCACTCCGAGCCCGCCTGCCTCGACCTCGCGGTCCGCCGCCGGGCGTTCCCCAGGGCCTTCCGGCTCCAGGGTCCGCTCGACACCGATGACCTGCGGGCCCACGTCGAACAGCGGTCGGGTGGTGTCCCGGCGTCCTGATGCCTCAGGCGCGGCGGAGCACCGCAGGAACTGCACGGCACACGCGGTCGCGTGTGCGGTGCGAAACGTCAGGTACCTCGCGAGATGGAAGTAGGTCGAGATTGCGATGAGCACTCGATGAGTACGCGATGAGTACGCCCATGAAGTAGCGACAGTCCGGCGGACGATCACCCCGGACAGTTAGACAGGAGCGAAGTGGCTAAGGTCCGGGTATACGAGCTTGCCAAGGAACTTGGCTTGGAGAGCAAGGCCGTCATGGCCAAGCTCACCGAGCTCGGTGAGTTCGTGCGGTCGGCGTCCTCGACGATTGAGGCGCCGGTCGTTCGCAAGTTGACTGACGCTTTGGGAGCTACGCCGCCTTCCGGCGGTTCCTCCGCGAAGCCTGGCCCGCGGAAGCCCGCGGCGCCCCAGCCCGCCGGTTCCGGCGCGGCTGCACCCAAGCCGGGTGCCCCCACCCCCGGCCCGCGTCCCACCGTGACGCCGGGCCCCCGTCCTACTACGCAGGCCCCGGCCGCCGCGGCACCCGCCGCTCCGGCCGCCCCCGCGGCACCGCGTTCCGCCGGTGCGCCGACCCCGGGCCCGCGCCCGGCGGCGCGCCCCGCCTCGCCTGCCGCTCCGGTGGCTCCGGCCGCTCCGGCGGCCCCGGCCGCCCCTGCGGCCGAGTTCTCCTCCCCGGCCCCGGCCGGCGAGGCCCGTGAGCCCCGTGAGTCCCGTCCGGCCGCTGCGCGTCCGGCCAACCCCGCGGCCCGTCCGGGCCCGCGTCCGGCCGGCCCGCGTCCGGGCAACAACCCGTTCACGTCCAGCAACACGGGCATGGCCCGTCCCGGCGGCGACCGCCGTCCCGGCGGTCCGGGTGCCGGTGGCGCTCCCCGTCCGGGTGGCGACCGTCCGCGTCCGGCCGGTGCCCCCGGTGCCGGTGGCGCTCCCCGTCCGGGTGGCGACCGTCCGCGTCCGGCCGGTGCCCCCGGTGCCGAGCGCGGTCCGCGTCCCGGTGGCGACCGTCCGCGTCCGGCCGGTGCCCCCGGCGCCGAGCGCGGTCCGCGTCCCGGTGGCGACCGTCCGCGTCCCGACGGGCTGCCCCGTCCGGCGTCCCCGCGTCCGGGTGGGCCGAGCCCGTCCGGCATGCCCCGTCCGAACCCCGGCATGATGCCGCAGCGTCCGGCCGGTCCCGGCCCGCGTCCGGGCCCGCGCCCGGGCGGCGGTCCCGGTGCCCGTCCGGCCGGTCCCGGCGGCGGCGGCGCACGTCCCGGCTTCGCCGGTCGTCCGGCCGGCCCGGGTTCGCGCCCGGCCGGTGGCGGCGGCTTCGGCGGCCCGCGTCCGGGCGGCGGCGGCGGTGGCGGCGGCTTCGGCGGCGGCGGTGGCCGTCCCGGTGGCTTCGGCGGCCGTCCCGGTGGTCCGGGTGCCCGTGGTGGCACGCAGGGCGCCTTCGGCCGTGGCCCCGGTGGCCGTCCGGCCCGTGGTCGCAAGTCGAAGCGGGCGAAGCGCCAGGAGTACGAGGCCATGCAGGCCCCGTCCGTCGGCGGTGTGATGCTGCCCCGTGGCAACGGGCAGACCGTCCGCCTGTCGCGTGGTGCCTCGCTGACGGACTTCGCGGAGAAGATCAACGCCAACCCGGCCGCGCTCGTCTCGGTGATGTTCAACCTCGGTGAGATGGTCACCGCGACCCAGTCGGTCTCCGACGCCACGCTCCAGCTGCTGGCCGACGAGATGGGCTTCGTCCTGGAGATCGTCAGCCGTGACGACGAGGACCGCGAGCTGCTCGAGTCGTTCGACATCGACTTCGGTGCCGACGAGGGCGACGAGGACATGCTGGAGGCGCGCCCGCCGGTCGTCACCGTCATGGGTCACGTCGACCACGGCAAGACCCGCCTGCTCGACGCCATCCGCAAGACCAACGTGGTGGCCGGCGAGGCCGGTGGCATCACCCAGCACATCGGTGCCTACCAGGTGTCGGCGCAGGTGAACGGCGAAGAGCGTCCGATCACCTTCCTCGACACCCCCGGTCACGAGGCGTTCTCCGCCATGCGTGCCCGTGGTGCCAAGTCCACCGACATCGCGATCCTGGTGGTCGCGGCCAACGACGGTGTCATGCCGCAGACGATCGAGGCGCTCAACCACGCCAAGGCCGCCAACGTGCCGATCGTGGTCGCGGTCAACAAGATCGATGTCGAGGGTGCCGACCCGACGAAGGTCCGCGGCCAGCTGACCGAGTTCGGTCTGGTGGCCGAGGAGTACGGCGGCGACACCATGTTCGTCGACATCTCCGCGCGCCAGGGCCTGAACATCGACCAGCTGCTGGAGGCCGTGGTCCTGACCGCGGACGCCTCGCTGGACCTGCGGGCCAACCCGGAGCAGGACGCGCAGGGCATCGCCATCGAGGCGCACCTCGACAAGGGCCGCGGCGCCATGGCGACGCTGCTCGTCCAGCGCGGCACGCTCCGCGTCGGCGACTCGATCGTCGTGGGCGACGCCTACGGCCGTGTCCGCGCCATGCTCGACGAGAACGGCAACAGCCTCGCCGAGGCGGGTCCGTCCCGTCCGGTGCTGCTGCTCGGTCTCACCTCGGTGCCCCGCGCCGGCGACAGCTTCATCGTCGTCGACGAGGACCGCACGGCCCGCCAGATCGCCGAGAAGCGTGCCGCCCGCGACCGCAACGCGTCCTTCGCGCAGCGCCGCGTCCGTGTCTCGCTCGAAGGCTTCGAGGCGGCCCTGGCGGCCGGCAGCATCGAGAAGCTCAACCTCATCATCAAGGGTGACGTCTCCGGTTCCGTCGAAGCCCTTGAGGACGCCCTCGTCAAGCTCGACGTGGGCGAGGAGGTCGAGCTCCGGATCCTGCACCGCGGTGTGGGTGCCATCACCGAGTCCGACGTGGACCTGGCGATGGGTTCGGACGCCATCATCATCGGCTTCAACGTGCGCGCCGAGGGGCGTGCCCGTACCGCGGCCGAGCGCGAAGGCGTCGACATCCGGTACTACTCGGTCATCTACCAGGCGATCGAGGAGATCGAGGCGGCCCTCAAGGGCATGCTCAAGCCCGAGTACGAGGAGGTGCGCCTCGGCTCCGCGGAGATCCGCGAGGTGTTCCGTTCCTCCAAGTTCGGCAACATCGCCGGTGTGCTCGTCCGCGAGGGCGTCATCCGGCGCAACACCAAGGCCCGCCTGCTGCGCGACGGCAAGGTCGTGGCGGAGAGCCTCAACATCGAGGGTCTGCGCCGCTTCAAGGACGACGCGACCGAGGTCCGCGAGGGCTTCGAGGCCGGTGTGACCCTGGGCTCGTTCAACGACATCAAGATCGACGATGTCATCGAGACCTACGAGATGCGCGAGAAGCCGCGCGCGTAACGGTGTCGCCCGGGGCCGGTCGGCGGGAGGAAATTCCCGTCGACCGGCCCCGGTCTCGCTGTGTAGGGTCCAGGTGATCCACGGACCCTTCGAGGCCTCACAGGTCGGCGAGACCTGACACACATGTTCGTAGGAACTCTCACCTTCGACCTCCTCCTCGGCGACGTCCACTCGCTGAAGGAGAAGCGCTCGATCGTGCGGCCCATCGTGGCCGAGCTGCAGCGCAAGTACAGCGTGTGCGCTGCCGAAGTCGGGAACCAGGACCTCCACCGCAGGGCCGAGATCGGCTGTGCGGTGGTGGCCGGTGACGCCGCGTACGTCACCGACATCCTGGACAGCTGTGAGCGGCTCGTCGCAGGCCGCCCCGAGGTGATGCTGCTCTCCGCCCGGAGGCGCTACCACCATGACGACGACGAATGAGGAGCGGCGGCCGGCGGAAGTCGCGACCGTCACACCGATCAGGACCGAGAGCGCCCACAAGGCTGGGCGCGGGCAGGTACGTTGGGGCTGGGGCCCCACCGGGCGCAGGAACGGCCCGGGTACCGGACCCATCGCACGAGGAGGCACAGTGACCGACACCGCAAGGGCGCGCAAGCTCGCCGACCGCATCCAGGTGGTCGTCGCCGAGACCCTGCAGCGCCGGATCAAGGATCCGCGACTGGGCTACGTGACCATCACGGACGCCCGGGTCACCGGCGATCTGCGCGAGGCCACCGTCTTCTACACCGTCTACGGTGACGAGACCGAGCGGGAGTCCAGCGCCGCGGCGCTGGAGAGCGCCAAGGGCGTCCTCCGCTCCGAGGTCGGCCGGCAGACCGGGGTCCGGTTCACGCCGACCCTGACGTTCGTCGCGGACGCGCTGCCGGACAACGCCAAGAACATCGACGACCTGCTGGACAAGGCGCGGCAGTCCGACGCGGCGGTACGCACCGCCGCCGCCGGCGCCGCGTACGCGGGCGACGCGGACCCGTACCGCCAGCCCGGCGAGCGCGACGACGAGGACGAGTAGCCATGACCGGCGAGCCGATGGCGGCCGGTACCGCGGGGGCGGCTTCCACCAGCACGGTGGAGGCTGCCCCCGTGGCGCTTCCCGCCCCGCGCGCGGAGGCGTCCGGCCTGGAGCACGAGTGGCAGCGGGTGGTCGCGGCCGTCCGCCGGGCCGGCACGGTCGACCTGATCTGCCACATCAACCCCGACGGTGACGCACTCGGCTCCGCGCTCGCCGCGGGCCTGGCGCTGCGTGCCCTCGGCCACGAGGTCCGGGTCTCCTTCGGCGACGACCCGCAGGTCGTCCCCGAGTCGCTCGCCTTCCTGCCCGGCCAGGAGCTGATCGTGCCCGCCGCCGCCGTCCCCGACGTGCCCGAGCTGGTGCTCTGCTTCGACGTGGCCTCCGAGAGCAGGCTCGGCCTGCTCCACGACAAGGCCTTCGCCGCACCGGTGCTGGTCGTCCTCGACCACCACGCCTCCAACCCCGGCTTCGGCACGCACCGGCTGATCGACCCGGGCGCCCCCGCGACCGCCGTGCTCGTCGACGAACTGCTGCGCCGCCTCGGCGTGCCGCTCGACCGGGACCTCGCCACCTGCCTGTACACCGGCGTCGCCACCGACACCGGCTCCTTCAAGTACGCCGCCACCACCCCGGCCACCCACGAGTTCGCCGCCCGGCTGCTGGCCACCGGCATCCGGCACGACCTCATCTCCCGCCGCCTCTGGGACACCTCCTCCTTCGGCTACCTCAAGGTCCTCGCGGGCGCCCTCGGGCGCGCGGTGTACGAGCCCGCCGCCGCCGGCGGCCTGGGCCTCGTCTGGACCTGGGTGCCGTACGAGGAACTCGTGCTGC
Source organism: Kitasatospora sp. NE20-6 (assembly GCF_045862635.1). NCBI lineage: Bacteria > Bacillati > Actinomycetota > Actinomycetes > Kitasatosporales > Streptomycetaceae > Kitasatospora > Kitasatospora sp. NE20-6. Next base: position 35,551 of record NZ_BPRL01000079.1, on the reverse strand, counting down.
ACGGCGTGACCGTCGAGGAGATCGAGGGCCTGATCGACGTGCTGCGCCGTCCCGCCGAGGCCGAGGTGGCACTCGTGCTCAAGCAGGACCCGGACGGCACCCTGCGCGGCTCCTGCCGTGCGAAGGGCGCCGTGGACGTCGCCGCGGTCTGCGCCGAACTCGGCGGCGGCGGCCACGTCTACGCCGCCGGATTCGCCGTCCGCGACGGCGTCGAGACCACCGTGGCGCGCTTCCGGGCCGCGCTGCCCTCCTGATCCGCCCCCGATCCGTCCACCTGCAGAGAGAACCGATGAAGCGCAAGGGAACCGGCCCCGACGGCCTGGTCGTCGTCGACAAGCCGGAGGGCATCACCTCGCACGGCGTGGTCGCGAAACTCCGGTGGCTCGCCGGCACCCGCAAGGTCGGCCACGCGGGCACCCTGGACCCGATGGCCACCGGCATCCTGGTGATCGGCGTCGAGCGGGCCACCCGCCTGCTCGGCCACCTGATGCTCACCAGCAAGACCTACGAGGCGACGGTCCGGCTCGGCCAGACCACGGTCACCGACGACCGGGAGGGCGAGGTCACCGCCTCCGTCCCCGCCGACGCGGTGACGCGCGACGCGGTCGACGCCCAGGTCGCGCTGCTCACCGGCGAGATCATGCAGGTGCCGTCCAAGGTCTCCGCCATCAAGATCGACGGCAAGCGCTCCTACGCCCGCGTCCGCGAGGGCGAGGACTTCGAGCTGGCGGCCCGGCCGACGACCGTGCACTCCTTCACCGTGCACGCGCAGCGCGCCGCCGTCGCGGAGGACGGCACCCCGGTGACCGACCTCGACGTGACCGTCGAGTGCTCCTCCGGCACGTACATCCGCGCCCTCGCCCGCGACCTCGGCGCCGCCCTCGGCGTCGGCGGCCACCTCACCGCGCTGCGCCGCACCAGGGTCGGCCCGTACGGGCTGGAGCACGCCCGCACCCTGGAGCAGCTGGAGGAGAAGCTGGAGGTGCTCCCGATCGCGGAGGCCGCGGCGGCCGCCTTCCCGCGCTGGGACGTCGACGCCGACCAGGCACGGATGATCTCCACCGGTGTGAAGCTGCCGGCGCCCGGCCTCGGCGTGGACGGGCCCATCGCGGTCTTCGACCCGGACGGACGCTTCCTCGCCCTGGTCGAGGAGCGCGGCGCCAGCGCGAAGCCGGTCGCGGTCTTCGTCGGCTGACGGCCACCACCCCCGTCCCTTCCCCGTCCGGGTGACACCCGTCCTCGGCGGACGTCCCTCCTCCGGGCGACGTCCGCCCGCCCGCGTTCTCACCCGTACGGGCGAGCGCGCGAGGTGAACGGACGTGGTGAACGGCGTGTGCGCGGTGGCACGCCCCTCACCCAGGGCACCCTCCCGGCGGCAGGTACGCGGCCGGCCTCCTTCCCCGGCCGGCGGGAGGGGGCACCACCCATGGCGGGCAGGCACCAGTACGGCGGCACGGCGCACGGCGGCGACGGCGCTCCGCCCGGGCGGCCCGGCTGGGCACCCGTCGCCGTCACCGACGTGCACGGGCACCCCACCGGCCTCGCCCTGCCCCTCGACCGGCACGGCACCCTGGCCGCCCCGCTGGAGGCCCTGACGGGCCCCGACGGGCCCGTCCTGCACCTGCCCGGCGGCCGCACCGCCACCCTCGCCCCGGGCAGCGTCCACGCCCTCGGCACGTCCGGCCTCGCCCTGCTGCACACCGCACCGCCCGACCGGTCGGCACAGCCCGCACAGCCCGACGGGCCCGAGCGGCCCGGCCGCACCGACGGCCCGCACCCGGCGGTCGCCGCCCTCCGCGAGGACGCGGCCCTGGCCGTCCTGCACCGGCCCGCGCCGGACGCCGCCCCGGTGCTCCTGCCCTGCACCCCCGCCGGGCGGCTCCACGCCCCGGCAGCCGTGCTGCTGAGGCTCCCCGCCACCGCCGTACCGCCCGCCGCCGGGGCGCCCGTCGTCGACACCGCCACCGGCGCCGTCGTCGCCCTCCTCGCACCCGGCCTGACCGGTGCCCGCGCGGACACCGCCGCCGCCCTGCCGCTCGCCCACGCCCTGCCCGCCGACCTGCTGCTGCGCAACGCCGAGAGCGCCCCCGCCTTCGGAGCGGCGCTCAACCTCGGCGGGGTCCTCGCGCTCGCCGCCGTCGCACTCGCCTCCGCCACCGCCGGGCCCTGCCCGGTCGCGGCACTCGCCGCCGACCGGGTCGAACGCCCCGACGGCCTCACCGGCGAGGAGCCCACCGCCACGCTCACCGTGCTGCAGGGCGCCGCGGGCAGCGGACGCAGCACCGAACTCGCCGCCCTCGCCGCCCGCCGGTCCGCCCGGCCGCACCCCCTGCCGACGCTCTGGCTGCGCGGCGCCGACCTCGCACCCGCGGACGGCTCCCTCGCCGAGGCCCTCCACCGCGCCCTCGCCGCCGCCGCCCGCACCCTCGGCGTCCCCGCCCCCGCCCCGGACGAGACGGCCCGGCTCTGCGCCGCCGCCGACCGCCCCCTGCTGGTGCTGCTCGACGCCCCCGAGGAGGCGCCCGCACCGCCGGCCGCCGCCTGGCACACCGCCACCCGGCACTGGCTCGCCGCGCACGGCGCACGGCTGCTGCTGGCATGCCGCCCGGAGAGCCGCCCGGGCGGCCCCGGCCCCGTCCTCCACCTCGGCCCGCTGCCGCCCGACACCGCCCGGCAGGTCGCCCGGCGGCACGGCGCCGACCCTGCGCAGCTCCCGCCCGCCGACGCCGGCCACCCGCAGGCCCTGCGCACGGCCGGCGAACTCCGGACGGCCGGGCTGACCGCGGCCCCCGCCGACCGCGACGCCCTCTACGCGGCCCACCTCGACCTCCAGTGCCTGCGCATCGCCCGCCGGACCACCGCCGACGACGACCGCCCCCGCGGGGCCCACCGCCGCGGCGCGCCCCCGCCGCGCGGCGAGGACGCGAGCCGGCTGCGGCGCACCGCCGCCCGCATCGCCGGACGCGTCCACGAGGCCGCCCGGCTGCTCCTCGCCACCGGCCACGCGGCGCTGACCGCCGAAGAGTTCGACGGGCTGTTCCCCGCAGCGGGCGGCTGGCGGCGGGCCGTGCTGGCCGAGGGCCTGTTCGCCCGCGCGGGCGACGGCTACCGGCTCGCCCGCGAGGACCACGCCGACCGGCTGCAGGGCCGGCACCTCGACGTCGACCGCGCGCTCGACCTGCTCCTCCTGCCCTCCGGCGCCACCCCCGGCGCCACTCCCGCCCCGGGCGCCACCCCCGACCCGGCCGCCGCGGACCACCCCGGGGCAGCCTCCGCCGCCGCCTGCCCCGCCGTGCCGCGCCACCGCCTCGCGACCGTGGCCGCCGCCCTGCGCCCGCCCCACCCCACGGACGGCGGCACCGCCCTCGCCACCCGCCTCGACCGGCTCCGCCGCACCCTCGACACCGCCCCGCCCGACGGCGCCGCCGCATGGTGGGCGGCAGCCCTCCTCGCCGCCGTCCTGCCGGACCTCCCGCACCCCGCGGCCCACCGCCCGCTGCTCGACCACCTCACCCGGCACCCCGCCTTCGGGCCCGACTGGTGGGCCGCCCTGCCGCTCGCCCCGGCCGACCGGTTCGCCCTGCTGCGCCGCCTCGTGCGCACGGACCCGCCCGGACGCCCGTACCGCGCGGCCGCGGCCGCCCTGCTCACCGCCGACCCCCGCACCGCGATGCCGCTGCTCTGCACGTGGTTCGCCGACGCCGGGCCGCTCGGCGACGGCACCGGCGCCACCGTCGCCGACCTCGCCCGTGACCTCCTGCACACCCACCGCCTGCTCGCCCTCGACGAGTTGACGGACGCCCTGGCCGCCGCCGGCCATCCGCGGGCCGACGCCCTGCTCGCCGAACTCGCCGCCGACGAGCCGTCCGCGCTCTGCCGGGCCGTCGACCGCTGGAGCCACGACCCGCGGCCCGAACGCCACGTCGCCGCCGCCGTGCACGCGGTGCGGGCCGCCCCGCACGCGGGCCCGGCCGGCCTGCGGCTGCTCCGCCACACCGCCCTCACCCTGCTCGCCCGCACGGAGGAACCCGCCCTGCACGGCGCCGCGCTCGTCGTGCTCGTCCGGGATCCGGAGAGCCGGGCCGAGCACCTCCCGCGCGCCCTGGCCGCGTACGCCGCCGACGACCCCTTCGTCGACGCCGACGCGCTCGCCCCCGCCCTCGCCGACCACCCCGCGGCCGTGGTGGGCGCCGTACGGCGCAGGCTCGCGGGCCCCGCCGCACCCGTCGCGGACGCGCTGCGCCTGCTCGCCGGTGCCCGCGACCCGCGGGTCGCCCGCCAGGGCGTCCTCGTCGCCGCCGACCAGCTGTGCGAACACCCCGAACGGGCAGGGCAGTTGGCCGCACACCTCGACGCGCTGCTGGCCGCCGGGCACGACGCCGGACCGCTGGTCGCCGCGGTCGTCACCGCGCCCGCCCCCGTCCGCAAGGTCTTCGCCCCGGTGCTCGCCACCGCCGACGACCCCGGCCGCGACCGGCTGCTCGACACCCTGCTCGCCGCCGAACGCGACCCCGGAGTGCTCGCCGCCGTGCTCGACCGGATCGCCGACACCTGCGCCGCCGCCCGCCCCGAACGCACCCGCGAGGTCGTCCGCCGGATCGCCGCCCGCTGGCCCGGCGCGGACACCGCACTGACCCGCACGGCCGACCGCGTCGCGGCCTTCTCCCGGCTGCTCGCCGAGTGGCCCGACACCGCCGCGCCGCTCCCCAACGGCCCGTACACCGCCCGCCGGCGGCCCCGCACGGCCTCCGGAGGCGACCCGCAGCACCCCGTGGCCGGCCCCGGAGCGGCCACGGACCGCGCCGAGGCCATTCCGGTGCCGGAGCAGGGACGGGCGCATGGCACGCTATAGGGGTTCGGGTTGAGTGTTCGAGTGCCCCTGCGGGGGCGCGGCAGAGGGACAAGGAGCGGTCAGGTGCAGCGCTGGCGTGGCCTGGAGGAGATCCCCGGGGACTGGGGGCGCAGCGTCGTCACCATCGGATCGTTCGACGGTGTGCACCGCGGCCACCAGCTCATCATCAGCCGGGTGGTCGAGCGCGCCCGCGAAGTCGGCGCCAAGGCCGTGGTGGTCACCTTCGACCCCCACCCGAGCGAGGTCGTGCGGCCCGGCAGCCACCCGCCGCTGCTCGCCCCGCAGCCCCGGCGGGCCGAACTGATCGAGGCCCTCGGCGTCGACGCGGTGCTGGTACTGCCGTTCACCCTGGAGTTCTCCCAGGAGTCGCCGGAGTTCTTCGTGCAGCAGGTGCTCGTCGACGCGCTGCGCGCCAAGCGCGTCGTCGAGGGGCCGAACTTCCGCTTCGGCCACCGCGCCGCGGGCAACGTCGCCCTGCTCGCCGAGCTCGGGGCCGCCGACGACTTCGAGGTCGAGGTGCTCGACCTCCAGGTGACCGGCTCCGCGGGCGACGGCGAGGCGTTCTCCTCCAGCCTGTGCCGCCGGCTCGTCGCCGCCGGCGACCTCGGCGGGGTCGCCGAGGTGCTCGGCCGCCCGCACCGGGTCGAGGGCATCGTGGTGCGCGGCGCCCAGCGCGGCCGCGAGCTCGGATTCCCCACCGCCAACGTCGAGACGGTGCCGCACAGCGCGATCCCCGCCGACGGCGTGTACGCGGGCTGGCTCACCGCCGACGGCGAGCGGATGCCCGCCGCGATCTCGGTGGGCACCAACCCCACGTTCGACGGCACCGCGCGCACCGTCGAGGCGTACGCCATCGACCGGGTCGGCCTCGACCTCTACGGGATGCACGTGGCGGTCGACTTCCTCGCCTACCTGCGCGGCATGGAGAAGTTCGACTCCATCGACGCGCTCCTGGAGCGGATGGCCGACGACGTGAAGCAGGCCCGCGAGCTCACCGACACCGCCGGCTGACCGGCCGCACGCACGCCGCAGGCCCCCGACGTCCGGCGTCGGGGGCCTGCGGCGTTCCGCTCAGTGCTGCGGCGGGTAGCCGTAGCCGGGCGGCGGGGGCTGCTGCCCCTCCTGCGGCGGCGGGTAGCCGTACCCCTGCTGCCCGCCCTGCTGCCACTCCTGCGGCAGCTGCTGCCCGCCCGGCTGGGCCGGCGGCTGCTGCCCGTAGCCGGGCGGCGGGGCCTGGCCCGGCTGCGCCCACGGCGCGCCCGGTGCGGGCTGCCCGGCGTAGCCGCCCTGCTGCGGGTAGCCCTGCTGCGGCGGGTACGGCTGCTGGTGCTGCGGCTGCGGCGGCATCGGCTGGTAGCCCTGCTGCTGCGCCCACGCGGCCTGCTGGGCGTGCTGCGCGCGGGCGATGTCCTCGCCGACCAGGGTGGCCAGCTCGAAGTAGGCGTCCCGCACCTTGGGCCGCATCATCACGAGGTTGACCTCGGCGCCGGCCGCCAGGCTCTCGTCGAACGGCACCACGACGACACCGCGGCAGCGGGTCTGGAAGTGCGCGACGATGTCCTCCACCTTGATCATCTTGCTGGTCTCGCGCACCCCGGACACCACCGTGATGCTGCGCTGCACCAGGTCGGCGTAGCCGTGCGCGGAGAGCCAGTCCAGCGTGGTGGAGGCGCTGGAGGCGCCGTCCACGCTCGGCGTGGAGACGACGATGAGCTGGTCGGCGAGGTCGAGCACACCGCGCATCGCGCTGTAGAGCAGACCGGTGCCGGAGTCCGTCAGGATGATCGGGTAGTGCTGGCCCAGCACCTGGATGACCTGGCGGTAGTCGGAGTCGTCGAAGGTCGTCGAGACCGCCGGGTCGACGTCGTTCGCCAGGATCTCCAGGCCCGAGTTGAGGTCCTGCGAGGTGAACTGACGGATGTCCATGTAGCTGCGCAGGTGCGGGATGGCGGTCACCAGGTCGCGGATGGTCGCGCCGGTCTGGCGCTTCACCCGGCGGCCGAGCGTACCGGCGTCCGGGTTGGCGTCGATCGCGATGACCTTGTCCTGGCGCTCGCTGGCGAGCGTCGCACCGAGGGCCGTCGTCGTGGTGGTCTTGCCGACACCGCCCTTGAGGCTGATCACCGCGATCCGGTAGCAGCTCATCACCGGCGTGCGGATGATCTCCAGCCGGCGCGCCCGGTCCGCCTGCGCCTGCTTGCCGCCGAACTGGAACCGCGGCTGCTGCCGCTGCACCTTCGGCTGGCCCTTCAGCAGCCGGTCCGAGGAGAGCTCCACCGCCGCGGTGTAGCCGAGCGCGGCGCCGTGCGCCGTCGACTGCTGCGGGCCGGGCTGCTGGAACGCCACCGGAGCCTGCGGCACCCCGCCCTGCTGCGGGTAGCCCTGCTGGTACGGCTGGGGCTGCTGTTGCTGTTGCTGCGGCTGCGGCGGCTGCTGCTGCTGGGCCTGCGGCCAGCCGCCGGTCCGCGGGTCGACCGGCGGACCGGGCGGGCCGGGCTGCACGGGCCCGGGCTGCACGGGGCCGGGTCCGGGCCCGGCGTTCGGGTACGGCTGGGGCGGCCACGGACCGGGCTGCGGCTGCGGCTGGTACTGCTGGTACGGCGGCACCGGGCCCGGCGGCGGCACGGGCGGGCCGGGCTGCTGCACGGGCACGGGCTGCACGGGGGCCTGCTGGACCGGCGCGGGCTGCACGGGAGCCGGAGCGGCCTGCACGGCCTGCTCCTGGGCGGGCGGCCAGGGCTGCGGCGCCGGCTGCTCCTGCACCGGGGCGGGCTGCACGGCCTGCACCTCGACCACCGGCGCGGGCTGCTCCGCCACCGGCGCGATCTGCTCCGCCACCGGGACGGGCGCGGGCGCGGGCACCGGCGCCGGCTGCTCGACGGCGGGCGGCTGCTCGTGCACGACCGGAGCCGGCGCGGCGACGACCGGCGCGGGAGCGGGCGCCGGGGCCGGGACGGGAGCAGGAGCCGGGACGGGAGCGGGTGCCGGGACATGGCTCTGCACCGGCGCGGGAGCGGGCGCCGGGACAGGAGCAGGCCCGGGGGCCGGGGTCGGCGGAGGTGCCGTGGAGTTCTGCGGCACGGCGGGGGCCGGCACCGGCGCCGGGGCCGCCTGCTCGGGCGCACCCGCGCTCTGCGTGTACCAGGACGGGGGAGCGTAGTCGGGCTCGTCGGACCAGTCGTCGTCGTCCTCCGCCGCGTTGTCGCCGACGTAGACGCCGTCCCGATCGCTGCTCACTGGGGCTCCCTCGTTTTCGTCGCCGCTGTTCGCGGTGGGTCGGGCACCAAGACTAGGACGTGATCCGCGGTCACCTGAAGGCGGTACCGGATGCGGTACCGCTGCGGGCACGGCGGTGCGCCGCCCGCAGAACCACCTGAAGGGTGAACGCCGAGACGTTCACCCTCTCTTCCCCGTCCCCTGCACGGGCGGCCCGAAACGGGCGGTCACGGACACGGGTCCGCGGCGGCAGCTGCCGCCGCGGACCCGTCGGCCCCGGGACGGTGCTCAGTCCATGCGGCGCGGGCCGCCCAGCACCTGGGCCTCGGCCTCGCCGGGGTTGGTCATCACGTACTGGCGCTGCATGCGGGTCGCCCACAGCGTGATGTTCTCGCCGAGCGTGGGCAGCGCCGCGACCTCGTGGTCGCCGAGCGACAGGATGCGGGCGACGATCTCCGTCTCCTGCGGGGAGATCCGCTGCACGCCGACCAGGTCGGCGGCGTTGAGCACCCGGCCGGCGTTGGGGCCGAGGTACGGCAGCAGGGTCAGCGTGGTCTGCCACGGGGCGGCGGAGAGCCGGCTGCGCGGCGGACGTGCGCCGAGGTCGCGGACGACCAGCACCGGCGAGGCGACCGACGCGCCCTGCGGTCCGAGCCGGCCGGTCTGGTGCACGGTCACGCACGGCTGGCCGCCGCCGGCGGCCTGCGCCATCGGCGCCCACGCCTGGGGCCGGCCGGTCTCGACGGCCACCCGGGCGCCGGTCGCGGCCGCGCGCAGGGCGATGACCTGGGCCGTCCACATGCCGCCGACCAGCACCACGTCGTACGGGTTCGGCCGGAAGAGGCCGATCACGGCGGGCTGCTGCTGCGGGTCGACGCCGATGACGACGCCGTCGTCGCCGACGGGGAAGGACAGCGCGCCGAGGTCCTCCGTGGTGAGCACGTGCTTCTCGCGGCGCGGGCCGCGCAGGCCGAAGCCGGGCCGCACACGGGCCGGGCGGGCCGGTTCGGCGGCGGGCTGCGCGGCCTGGGTGGGGTAGGACTGATAGGCCATCAGGAAGTCCCTCCCAGGGGCAGCGTGGCGAGCAGGCCGGGTGCCTGCTCCTGGTCGAGCCGGGTCAGGCCGATCCCGGCGTTGTGCGCGCGCGACTCCACGAGCCGTCCGACCTGGGCGAGTTCGCTCTCGCTGCGGCCGGTGACCCGCACGTGGCCGCTGACGGCGACCGATCCGCCGGTGCCGCGGCTCGCGGTCAGGCTGAAGGTGCTGGCCAGCGCGGGCGTGCCGGTGACCAGGTTGACGAGGTCGGGCGCGGAGATCCGGCCCGGCGCCCCGCCCGGCCGGCTGAGCTGCGGCCACTTGGAGATCCAGAACGTGCTGTGCCAGCGGTCGTCGATCCGCCAGAACTTGCTGCTCTCCTGGGTGCGGCGGGCCGCGGCCGCGCCGCCGCCGCCGCTGCCCTGGCGGCCGGCCACGGCCACCGGGTTGGCGCAGATCGAGATCGCCAGGGCGGCGATCAGCTCGCGCTCGTCGAGCACGGTGGCGGTGAACCCGGCGGCGTTCAGCCGGCCGGCGAGCTGGTCGGTGACGCGCTGCAGGGTCTTGCGGGCGCCCTCCTCGCCGCCGCCGCGGGCGAGCACGGCCGTGGCCGCGGTCTCCGGGTTCAGCTTGAGCGCCACCCAGGTGAGCCGGAGCGCCGGGGTGGCGGGGCCGTCCTGGAGCTGGTGGTAGGCGCGGGCCGCGAGCGACTGGTCCGGCAGGTGCGGCGCCGGGGCGGGCTGGGTGTGCTGCACGAGCTGCACGGACTCCAGCCCGATGTCGTCGACCTGGAGGGCGGAGCAGATCACGTCGAGCGGCAGCGGCAGGGCCGTGCGGACGGGCCGCAGCGGCAGGTCCTTGGCCTGCACGAGCAGCACCGACGTGAAGAAGGTGCCGTCGCCGACCATGCCGGTCTCGCGGCGGATCGGCCGGCCGTCGCCGAGGTCGGTCTCGGTGGCGTGGGTGTACGTGCGCAGCGCGGGCTCGACCTCCAGCGCGGGCGCCAGGGCGGGGTCGGTGCCGGGCGGCGGCACGTTGTACTGGGCCTCGCGGCGGCGGGCCTTCATCGCCGAGCGCACCCGCAGGGCCCCCGGCAGGGTGTGGCCGCGCAGCGGGACGAGGCCGACGATCACCAGGAGGGCGGCGGGCACGGCGAAGGCGCCGGCCATGGCCGGGTCGATCGTCCAGCCGACCGCGACGAGTGCCGCGGCGACCTCCAGCAGCACCAGCTGCTGCAGCCGCAGGCGTTTGCCGAGCAGGCCGGGCCGGGGATGCACCTTCACGGCCACCGGCGAGGTGGGTGCGGGACGGCTGCGGCGTCCGTCCGGGTCGGGGCGCCGTCCGCCGGCCCTGCGGCCGTGCGGAGCGCTGCGTCGGGCTGGAGCGGTCTGGCTTGGCATCCCCCGATGGACCTCTCTGCTCTGATGTCACGGCCCGGTCGGCCGGTCGGCGTACCGTACCCGTTACCGTACTCACCGTCTGCTGCCGCATCGTAGAGGGTTGAGTACGTCCGGTGCCCTCGGGGGTGCCTCGGCCCGGGGCCGGGGGAGGCTGGCAGACTCGCGCACGGCGAACGTGCGCTGACGGCCGGACAGACGCGGTCACACAGGGGAGACGGGGACGAGCATGGCATCACGCAGGGACGAGCTGAACGCGTACAACTTCGCCCGCAAGCGGACGGTCGGTGCGTTCCTCCAGCCCGGCGGCGGTGGCAACGACGAGGACGCGCCGCGTCCGGTCCGCGCGGTGCTGCCGAGCTTCGTGGTGGCGGCCGTGGTGGTCGCCGGCTTCGGCATGTGGGGCGTCATCAAGCCCAGTGCGCCGCTCAACTGGGACGACGGCAAGAACATTATCCAGGGCAAGGACTCCACCACCCGCTACGTCGTGCTGGAGGACCCGGAGACCCACGAGAAGGTGCTGCACCAGGTCCTGAACATGTCCTCGGCGCGGCTGCTGCTGCCCGCGGGCTCCAAGGTGGTGCCGGTCGCCGACAAGGTGCTCGACAAGTACAAGAACCACGGCGCGACGATCGGCATCCCGTACGCGCCGGACAAGCTGCCGTCCGCCGCCGACGCGGGCGAGACGAAGAAGTGGTCGGTCTGCGACCGCCCGGGCGCCGAGGGCACCCAGGCCGGCATCAACCAGGCCGTCTTCATCGCCGCGGGCGACGAGGCGAAGGAGCTGGAGCGCAAGGACCTGGTGCTGCAGGAGGGCCAGGACCTGTTCGTGCAGGCGCCGCCGCTGAGCAAGGGCGACGTCGGCAGCAAGTTCCTCGTCGACATGAACGGCGTGAAGCACGCCGTCGGCCAGACCGACCTGAAGGGCATCGAACGGTCCGCGCTGGAGTCGGGGCTGTTCGGCGACAAGGTGCAGCCGCAGCAGGTCACCAAGGACTGGCTGGACACCCTGGAGGCCGGCGAGATCATCGACTTCCCGGAGATCAAGGACCTCGGCAGCACGAAGGTCAGGTCGACCGTCGCCCTGACCGACAAGAAGCAGGCGTACGTGGGCCGGCTGATGTTCTTCCAGAACACCTACTACGTGGTGGGCAAGGACCGGCTGTACGCGGTGACGCCGTTCCAGGCCGAGGTGATCCGCAACGACCCCAGGCTGAAGGTGCCGTACGACGGTGCCACGCCGAAGGCCGCCGAGCTGTCGCCCGCCGAGAACGCGGAGCTGGCCGGCAACGTCGACACGACCATGCTCGACAAGGGCGACCTGCCCGACGCCAAGCCCGCGCTGCCGCTCAACACCGGTCCCAAGGGCACCCGTTCGGTGATCTGCAGCACCTTCGAGGGTTATGTCGAGGGCGCGGTGAAGCGCACCGTGTGGGCGCACACCGAATACCCGGCGAAGGTGTCGCTGGGGTCGGCCTCGGCCCATGTGACGCCCGGGCACGGCCTGTTGTACCGCGCCGTGGACGGCCAGACCACTCCCGGCGAGCAGGACACCTCCGGCACGACGTTCCTCATCACCGAGACGGGGCTGCGCTATTCGCTGCAGGCCAACGGCGACGGCGGCACCGGCGCCTCCCCGGCGCCCGCGGCGGGTCAGCAGCAGGCCGGTGCGGAGGACAGCGGTGCGCAGGCACGTCTCGGCTACAAGTCGGTGACGCCGGGCAGGGTTCCGCTGGCGTGGTCGGTGCTCGTGCCGGCCGGCGGAGCGCTGAGCACGAAGGCCGCGGAGACCGCGCAGACTGCGTGACGGTCTGTCAGAATGCGCTCTTTGCCGCACTGTCATGGTCTGGTAACTGTACGGCGCCCGGTGTTGGGTGGCTTGCAGGTGGCGGCTACAGTGCTGGGGGACACCGCATCGCGGCGTTCCCGGGTAGGCCGTGTCAGGACTATCCGAACACAAATGTCTGTCTCATGGGGGACGGTGGATCATGGCTGGTCAGTTCAGGACTACCGCTGAGGAAATGAGCTCCTTCGCCAATCGCATCGGCGAGGTGAACGCTCAGGTTCAGGGCGAGATCCAGCGACTCAACTCGCTGGTCGACTCGATCAAGGCGGGGTGGCAGGGTCAGGCGGCGCAGGCCTACGGGCAGATGCAGACCCGCTTCAACGAGGACGCCACGGCGCTCAACCGGGTGCTCGACGAGATCAAGCAGGCGATCGAGGCGACCACCAAGCTGTACGCGCAGACCGAGCAGGACCAGCAGTCCTCGATGTCCGGTCTCGGCGGCTCTTTCTGATCCTCGCGGGTTCGTAGGCCGCAGCCGATTCGGGCCCGCGTGCCGGGTCTTGGCGATTCCATCGACAAGGAGACATCATGTCCGACCACATTCTCGTCAATTTCTCCACCATTACGAACGCGTCCTCGGAGATCCGTCAGACCGCGCAGCGCATCCAGTCGCAGCTGGACGAGCTGAAGGCCGGCGTGCAGCGCATCGCCTCCAGCTGGGAGGGTGCCGCGCAGGAGGGCTACCGCGCCCGCCAGGCCGAGTGGGACGCGAAGGCCGCCGACCTGCAGCAGGTCCTGGGCCAGATCTCGACCTCGCTCGACAACGCGGCCCAGAGCTACCAGTCGACCGAGCAGAAGAACACCAGCGTCTGGAGCTGAGCCGGTCGCCGCGCGGCACGGTTCTTCCGAGAAGGGCGGGCGTCCGGGGGCGCCCGCCCTCCGCGCGTCACTGACGCGCACGGCATCCGGGGATCAGAGGGGAAGTTCAGGTGTCGTTGGGTACGTTCCGCGGGGCAGCCGCGGTGTCCGTGGTGCTGGGGGTGGTCGGGGCGCTCGCCGCGGCCCCGGCGTACGCGGCGTCGCCGTCCGCCTCGCCGTCCGGTGCGAACGGCTCCGCGCACTGGTCGCCCATCGGTATCGCCGCGGCCGGTGAGTGCACGTTCCCGTCGGCCAACGTCCAGGGCATGCCCTGGGCGCTCCAGCGGGTCCTGCTGACCGAGCTGTGGAAGGAGGGCCGCACCGGCAAGTTCGCCAAGGACGTGCCGGGGCGGAAGAAGGACACCCCGGTCAAGGTGGCGGTGATCGACACCGGCGTGGACGACCGCAACGCGCAGCTGCGCGACAAGGTCGAGGACGGCGGCTCGTACCTCGCGGACCAGCCGGGCGGGGAGAAGGACAGCGGGCGGAAGGACACCGTCGGCCACGGCACCAAGGTCGCCGGCATCATCGCGGCCCGGCCGCTCAACGGCACGGGCTTCGTCGGCCTCGCGCCGGACGCGGTCATCCTCTCGCTGAAGCAGAACGACGACCAGGGCAGCGGATCCGTCGACAGCCTGATCCGGGCGATCGACGACGCGCTGGGCAAGGGCGCCGACGTCATCAACATCTCGCAGGACGTCCGGGCGGACGGCGACCAGGCCGACTTCCCGAAGAAGAAGGAACTGCAGGCGGCCGTCGACCGCGCCGAGAAGAAGGGCGTGGTGATCGTCGCCTCCTCCGGCAACGACGGGCGCGAGGGCGACACGTTCCCGGCGGCCTTCCTCACCGTGCTGGCCGTGGGCGCCTCGGACCGCAACAACGAGCGTGCGCCGTTCTCCGAGTACGGCGCCTTCGTCGACATCGCGGCACCGGGCGTCGACATGCTCTCGACCGTGCCGGCCGGCGGGCAGTGCGTCGACAACGGCACGAGCTTCTCGTCGCCGTACGTGGCGGGGGTGGCCGCCCTGCTGAAGGGCGCCTACCCGGACTGGACGCCGGCGCAGATCCGGGCGCGCATCATGCAGACCGCGCAGCGCACCCAGCGCGGCCCGGACAAGTTCGTCGGCTGGGGCGTCGTCGACCCGGTGAAGGCCGTGCAGGGCGGCGGGGAGCAGGACGACGAGCCGCACGAGGACGCGAAGGTCACGATCGACCGGGTGCCCGTCGTCGCGCAGCCGCTCGGCCTCGCCGAGACCCAGGCCGACCGCGACCGCCGTACCGGCACGTTCGTGCTGGGCGGCGGTGCGCTCACCGTGGCGGCGCTGGCGGGCGGTTCGGTGGTGCTGCGGGACTTCCGCCGCCGCCGCGAGGACTGAGCGGTCCTGTCGGACGCAGGAGGCCCGGCACCCCCCCTCGGGGTGCCGGGCCTCCTGCACGTGCGGGTGCGGGTCAGACCTGCTCGTCCTCGGGCAGGGTGATCACCCAGCGGCTGTCCTGGCGGGGGCGGAGGTACAGCAGCCAGTAGAGGCTGGCCGCGGCGGTGATGCCGGCGGTCCACAGCAGCGCGGTGACGTCGAGCTGGGTCAGCAGGTAGCCGAGACCGACGATCAGCAGGACCGGCAGGACGGGCCAGATCGGCTGGCGCCAGGCCGGGGCGTGCTTGTGGTGGCCCTTGCGGGAGAACAGCGCGGCGACGGCGACCAGCAGGTACAGCGCGGCGACGGCGACACCGGTGATGTTGGTCAGCTGGTCCTGCGGGACGAAGCAGAGCACCGCGCCGGGGACGCCGACGGCCAGCGTGGAGACCCAGGGGGCGCTGTACCGGTTCAGGGTGCCGAAGGCCTTGTTGACCGGCTCCGGCCAGGCCTTGTCGCGGCCCGAGGCGAAGAGCACCCGGGAGTTCTGGATGACCATGACGATGCCGGCGTTGATGATGGCCAGCGCGATGCAGAGGCTGATGAAGGTGCCGACGGCGGAGTTGCTCCAGCCGGCGACGAGCGCGGAGATGTCGCCGGCGCTCAGCGCGGCGAGGTCGGGGGCGCCCATGGTGATCGCGACGACCGGCACGAGGATGACGACGACCGACAGGCCGAGGGTCCACAGCACGGTGCGGGCGACGTTGCGGCGGGGGTTCTCCAGCTCCTCGGAGAGGTAGATGGCGGTGGAGAAGCCCTGGGTGACGAAGAGCGCGGTGCCCATCGCGGCGAGCATCGCGGCGATGCCGACGCCGCTGGTCGCGCCGTCCGTGACGACGGAGCCGTGCAGCATGCTGCCGACGCCGCGCTCGGCGTGGCCGAAGCCCAGGAAGGCGACCACGGCGGAGGCGATGACCTCCAGCACGAGGAAGATGCCGGTGATCCAGGCGTTGGCGCGCAGGTCGAGGAGGCCCGCCACGGTGGCGGCGAGCATCACCGCGGCGCCGGCCCAGCGGGCGTCCATGTGCACGATGGGCGCCAGGTAGTCGGCCGTGCCGATGGCGATCAGCGAGGGCACGATCATGACGACGATCAGGGACTGGATGAACACCAGCCAGCCCGCGAAGCGGCCGGCGAGGGTGCCGACCATCGCGTACTCGCCGCCGGCGCTGGGGACGAGCGTGCCGAGCTCGGAGTAGCAGAACGCCACCGCGATGCAGATGAGCGCGCCGATCGCGATCGACAGGGCCGTGAAGGTGCCGATCGTGGAGAAGAGCTCCGGCACGATCACGAACAGCGAGGACGCCGGCGTGACGCAGGAGAGGGTGAGCAGCGTGCCGCCCACGACACCGATCGAACGGGTGAGCTTCTTGGGAGTGCCCGTACCTGCCGCGGTCTCGGCTACGGCGAGTGGCGGGCGAAGCGTGTCGGTCATGGGAATCCGATCGGCTGTGCGGAGCTTGGGGGAGGGAGCGGTATCGCCTCCGATGGGCGTTGACGGGCATGGTGTTCGATCGCTCCCGAGTGGCCATGGAACCGTGGGGATTTGCCCACGTCAACGCGCGATCTGCTTCGGAATCCGTTGCGCTCCGACGCATGGGCATGCGATCCGATGGTCACGTGCGGCAATATTCGCCTTTGTCCGTCTTGTCAACTCCGGCAAGTCGACCTTGATTCCAAGGTTAACCCCGGTAAACGGCATGTGTATCGAAGGAGACGTGTCGATTCACTATGCGGGGTGCAGGTGGCCCTCCGCGGACTGCGGGGCGGGCCGGGGGCCTACGGGAACCGCAGCCGGCGGCGGAAAAAAGACAGGTAACGTTCTGGCACCGTCCGCGGCCTGGGATGCGGCAAGGGCCGGACTCCCGAGGAGTCCGGCCCTTGTGGTCACGCAGGGTCACTGCTACAGGGTGGGGAGCCAGCCCGTCTGCACCGTCTGGCCCGCCGCGATCCGGCGGGAGACGAACACGCCGCGGCCCGGCGGCAGCGGCTGCGGCTTGACCGTGCCGAGCAGGGCGCCCTCGTTCTTGTCGCCCGAGAGCAGCAGGCCCTGGCCGCCCAGCTCGCGCATGCGCTGCATGACTGGCTCGAACAGCGACCGGCCGGCACCGCCGGCGTTGCGGGCGATGATGATGCGCAGGCCGATGTCGCGCGCGAACGGCAGGAACTCCGCCAGCGGCGCCATCGGGTTGCCCGAACCGGTGGCGACCAGCTCGTAGTCGTCCACGATCACGAACATGTCCTTGCCGCTGTACCAGCTGCGGTTGCGCAGCTGCTCCGGCGTGACGTCCGGACCGGGCAGGCGCCGCGAGCAGGCGCCGCGGAGCATCTCGACGATCGCCGACATGGCGGGTGCGGCCGCCGCGTACTCGACCAGGTACTCCTGCGGCACCACGCCGAGCAGCGAGCGGCGGAAGTCGCCGACCACGATGCCGGCCTGCTCCGGGGTGTACCGCTCGGTGATCTGCTTGATGAGCATCCGCAGCATCGCCGACTTTCCGGACTCGCTCTCGCCGAAGACGATGAAGAGCGGGTCGGTCTCGAAGTTGACGAAGACCGGGGCCAGTTCGACCTCGTCCACGCCGAAGGAGATGCCGAGCTCGGGGTGCTCGAAGCCCTTCGGCAGCGCCTGGCCGTCGAGGACGGCGGGGAGCATGCGCACCTGCGGGGCGCGCGGGCCCGTCCATGCCGCGTCGATCTGGGCGACCAGGTCGGCGACGCCGTCCGAGAGGTCGACGGTGGACGAGGAGCCGTCCAGGCGGGGCAGGCCGGAGAGGAAGTGCAGCTTGCCCGCGGTGATGCCGCGGCCCGGGGAGCCGGCCGGCACGTTCACCGCGACCTTGCGGTCGATCTCCGACTCCATCGAGTCGCCGAGCCGCAGCTCGGTGCGGTTCTGCAGCAGGTCCTTGAGCGCGGGCCGCACCTCCGCGTACCGCGCGGCGGTGACGACGACGTGCACGCCGTACGTCAGACCGCGCTGGGCGATGTCGGAGATGACCGGCTCCAGGGCCTCGTACTCCTGCTTGAAGGTCAGCCAGCCGTCGATGATCAGGAACACGTCGCCGAACTGCTCGTCCGGCAGCTGACCCGCCGCGCGGCGGGTGCGGTAGGTGGTGACGGTGTCGATGCCGGTGGCCCGGAAGAGCTCCTCGCGGCGGTTGAGGACGCCGTGGACCTCGCTGACCATGCGGCGGACCTTCTCGACGTCCAGGCGTCCGGCGACCCCGCCGACGTGCGGCAGGCCGGCGAGCGCGCCGAACGCGCCACCGCCGAAGTCGAGCAGGTAGAACTGCGTCTCGACCGGGGTGTGCGTGACCGCGAAGCCCGAGACCAGGGCCCGGACCATGTTCGACTTGCCGGACTGCGGACCGCCGACGATCAGACCGTGGCCGGCCGCGCCCGAGTAGTCCTGGTAGAGCACGTCGCGGCGCTGGTCGCGCGGCTTGTCGACGATGCCGACCGGCACCACCAGGCGGCCCAGTGCGCCGTACTCCGGCGAGGTCAGGCCGCGCTCGGCGGTGGCCTGCAGCGGTGGCACCAGGCCGTCGATGCTGGGCGCCTCCTCCAGCGGGGGCAGCCACACCTGGTGGGCCGGCGGGCCCTGGCCGATCATGCGGTGCACGAAGGTGTCGAGCATGGTGTCGAGCAGCGAGTCGTCGATCTCCTCGACCTCCTCGTACACCTCCTCGACGACGGGCTCGACGATCGCGACCTCGGCGGCGGTGAAGAGCACCGGCTGCGCGGTGATGACCTGGCCGCCGCTGGTGCGCTGCTGGCCCGGCGGCCGGTACGGGCCGGAGACGTACGCGGCCCGGAACCGCTCCATGACGTCGGAGCCGAACTTCAGGTAGCCGACACCGGGGATGGGCGGCAGGTGGTAGGCGTCGGGGACGCCGATCGCGGCGCGCGACTCGGCCGCGGAGAAGGTGCGCAGACCGAGGCGGTAGGAGAGGAAGGTGTCCAGGCCGCGGAGCTTGCCCTCCTCCAGACGCTGCGAGGCGAGCAGCATGTGCATGCCGAGCGACCGGCCGATGCGGCCGATCT
The DNA here is from genome assembly GCF_045862635.1 of Kitasatospora sp. NE20-6. NCBI lineage: Bacteria > Bacillati > Actinomycetota > Actinomycetes > Kitasatosporales > Streptomycetaceae > Kitasatospora > Kitasatospora sp. NE20-6. The sequence goes on along the minus strand of NZ_BPRL01000079.1, from coordinate 16,888 downwards.
GGATGAACAGGTCGATGAAGTCCGGCTTCGCCGTGAGCAGTTCGGAGAACTCATCGATGATCATCAGGAGCGAGGGCAGCGGGTCGAGCGCCGCACCGGCGGCGCGGGCCCGCTCGTACTCGTTGATGTTCGCGTAGTTGCCCGCCGCGCGCAGGAGCTCCTGGCGGCGGTTCATCTCGCCCTCGATCGCGTCGCGCATGCGGTCGATGAGGGTGGCTTCGCCCTCCAGGTTGGTGATGACGGCCGCCGTGTGCGGCATCTCCGACATGCCGGCGAAGGTGGCACCGCCCTTGAAGTCGGCGAGCACGAGGTTGAGCACCTCGGAGGAGTGCGTCACCGCGAGGGCCAGCACGATGGTGCGCAGCACCTCGGACTTGCCGGAGCCGGTCGCGCCGACGCACATGCCGTGCGGGCCCATGCCCTGCAGCGACGCCTCCTTGATGTCCAGCCAGACGTACTCGCCGTTGGTGCCGACGCCGAGCGGCACGCGCAGCTTCTCCGCCATCGGGCGGGGCCGCCAGTGCCGGGCCGGGTCGAAGGAGCCCGGGTCGCCGGTGTTCATCATCTCGGTGAAGTCCATCGAGACGAGCGACGGGTCGCCGTCGTCGCCGCCCGCCGACACCCGGAAGGGGGCCAGCTGGCGGGCGAGCGCCTCGGACTGCCAGGACGACAGGGTGTCCGGCCTGCCCGAGTAGGAGGCGCCGGAGGCGGACTCCAGCAGCAGGTCGTCCTTGCCGACCGTGATGACCAGGTGGCCGCTGGGCTCGTCGAGGTCGCCGGGGACCACCTCGATGACGGTGACGCCCTCGACGCCCTCCGCGCCGGCCAGCACCGAGTCCTGCGGCACCGCGGCGCCGTCCATGACGACGATCAGGTGCGGCTTGTCGGCGCTCGGCACGTTGTCGCGGGAGAAGCCCTTGCGGCCCTCCAGCTCCTTGGCGAGCAGCTCCTCCAGCTCGCCCAGCCCGGCGGCGATCAGACGGCGCGCACCGGCGCCGTCGTTCTCCTTGCGGTGCTGGGTGTGGGGCAGCCACTTGGCCCACTCCCACTCGTCGATCGCACCGGGGGCGGCGGCCACGCCGACCATCAGGTCGTCGGGGGAGTGGAGCGTCGTCAGCTGGGCGATCATCGCCCGGACGGTGCCGTACACGGTGTCCGGGTCGCCGCACACGGTGATGTGGTAGAAGGCGCGCAGCGAGACCGCGAGCGGCAGGTCCTGCAGGGTGCCGTGCGCCTTGATGAAGGTGCCCATGGCCTCCGCGGCCAGCGGCTCCAGCTCGTCCATCGGCGCGGTCTGCGGCGCGACGATCGGTGTCGACAACTGCTGCGGCCCGCGGCCGAGCCGCACCTGGGCGAAGTCGTTGTCGGTCGGGCGGCGCTCCCACAGCCGCCGGCCCTCGGCGACGATCGACCACAGCTGGTCGGGCTCGGGGTGGGTGAACAGCAGGGCGCCGCGCTGGCGTTCGGCGGTCCGGCGGACCTGTCGGCGCATCTGCTGCAGGTACTTCAGATAGTCGCGGCGCTCGTCGGCGGTGCCGGCGCTGCCGCCGCGGCGGGCCTTCACGATCTGGGCGACCGCCATGCCCGCCGTGGAGGCGACCATCAGCACACCCATGATCTTCATCGGGCCCTGCGCGCCCGGGGAGAAGAAGAACGCCGCCGAACCACCCATGCCCAGCAGCGGCAGCAGGGACATCATCCAGTCCTCGCCGCCCGACCGCGGGAGTTCGGGCGGGGCCACCAGCTCCACCGGTTCGTCCGGCACCGCGGGCGGATATGCCCGCGCCGGACGCTTCACCGTCACCACACTCATGCGACCGCCTCTTCCCCGTCCGTCGCTGTCAGGACGCGAGCCCGCCGCGCGGCGGCCGCTGTGCGAAACACGCACCTCGTGACGGTTCGCTCCGCCCGCTCGCTCACTGGCACCAACCCTCACGCAACCCAATACGTCCACGGGTCCGGGCGCTCCGATGGATGACGCCGCCCCCGCTCCGCCGACCGCAGGCGCGGGGCCGCCGCATCGTGCCCGCCCCCGTGCGCCTTGCGCAAGCGCCGATCCTACTGGTCCGGCTGGACGGTTCGGGGACGAGGGTTGGCTTTGCGGCGGCCACGGATCGGCGGGCTCCCGGCGTGCGGGCAGGGCCGCCCTCCCCGCGCACCGGCGAACGCCCGTGCGGGCGGCCCGGCGGGACAGGGCCGCATGATGACGCGACATCAGAGGCATAGGAAGCATCGCCGGCATCAGAGGTACCAGAAGCATCAGAGACACCGGCGGCACCGGCGGCACCGGTGCCCCGGGCGGGGCCCGGCGCGCCCGGCCCCGCCCGCCGCGCCATCCTGGAGACTGGACGGCGGCCCACCCCGGCCCGCCGCCCCGCACCCGCCCGCACCCGCCCGCACCGCAGCCGGAGAACCCCGATGACCCAGGCGGACCCCCGCACGGCCGACCTCGCGCACGAGCTGGCCGCCGCCCTGCGGGGCGAGGTGAGGTTCGGCACCGCCGAACGCGTCGTGTACGCCTACGACGCGTCGAACTACCGCCAGCTGCCCGCCGGCGTGGTGCACCCGGCCGACCCCGACGACGTCCGGACGGCCGTCGCCCTGTGCCGCGAGGCCGGGGTGCCGATCGTGCCGCGCGGGGCGGGCACCAGCATCGGCGGCCAGGCGATCGGCCCCGGCGCCGTCGTGCTCGACTTCCGCCGCCACCTCGGCCGGGTGCTGTCCGTCGACCCCGACGCCCGCACCGCCGTCGTCGAGCCCGGCACCGTCCTCGACGACCTGCAGCGCGCCGCCCGCCCGTACGGCCTGCGCTTCGGCCCCGACCCGTCCACGCACAGCCGGTGCACCCTCGGCGGCATGATCGGCAACGACGCCTGCGGCTCCCACTCCGTCGCCTGGGGACGCACCTCCGACAACGTCCGCACCCTCGACCTGCTCCTCGCCGACGGCACCGAACTCACCGCCGGCGGACCGCTCGACACCGCCGCCCGCGCCCGCCTGCGCACCCTTCCCGGCCGCGCGGGCGAACTCCACCGCGCCCTCCAGGATCTCGCCGGCGACCACCTGGCCCTGCTCCGCCGCGCCATGCCCGACCTGCCGCGGCGCGGCTCCGGCTACCCCCTCGACGCGCTGCTCCCCGAACGCGGCCACCACCTCGCCCGCGCCCTCACCGGCACCGAGGGCACCTGCGCGGTCCTGCTGGGCGCCACCGTCCGCCTCGTACCCGAACCCGCCGCCCGCGTCCTCGTCGTCGCCGGCTACCCCGACGAGGGCGCCGCCGCCGACGCCGTCCCCGGACTCCTGCCGCTGCGCCCGCTCACCGTCGAGGGCATGGCCGCCGACCTCGTGGCGGCGCTCCTCGCCGCCGGCCCCCGCCCCGCCGCCCTCGACCACCTCCCCGACGGCGCCTGCTGGCTCTTCCTGGAGGTCGGCGGCGACACCCCCCGCGAAGCCCTCGACGCCGCCCACGACCTCGCCGCCACCGCCCGCCGCCAGGCCCGCGCCGCGACCTCCGTCGTCACCGACCCCGCCGGACAGCGCCGGCTCTGGGCCGTCCGCGAGGCCGGAGCGGGCACCGCCACCCGCCTCCCCGACGGCACCCAGGCATGGCCCGGCTGGGAGGACTCCGCCGTCCCCGTCGAACACCTCGGCGGCTACCTGCGCGACCTGCGCCGCCTCCTCGGCCGCCACGGCCTGCGCGGCATCCCCTACGGGCACTTCGGCGAGGGCTGCGTCCACCTGCGCCTCGACCTCCCCCTCACCGACCCGCGGCGCCTCCCGGAGTTCCGCGCCTTCATGGAACAGGCCGCCGACCTCGCCGTCTCCCACGGCGGCTCGCTCTCCGGCGAACACGGCGACGGCCAGGCCCGCGCCGAACTCCTGCCCCGCATGTACCCCCCGGAGATCATCGACCTCTTCGCCCGCTTCAAGCGGATCCTCGACCCCGGCAACCTCCTCAACCCCGGCAACATCGTCGACCCGCGCCCCCTCGACACCGACCTCCGCTTCACCGGCCGCGACCTCCTGCCCCTCGCCCAGCCCTACGACGACGACCGGGGCAGCCTCCTCCACGCCGTCCACCGCTGCGTCGGCGTCGCCAAGTGCACCGACACCACCACCGGCGTCATGTGTCCCAGCTACATGGCCACCGGCGAGGAACGCCACTCCACCCGCGGCCGCGCCCGGCTCCTCGCCGACATGCTCCGCGGCGAGGCCGTCACCGACGGCTGGCGGTCCGAGGAGGTCCGCGAGGCCCTCGACCTCTGCCTCGGCTGCAAGGGCTGCGCCAGCGACTGCCCCACCCACGTCGACATGGCCACCTACCGCACCGAGTTCCTCCACCAGCACTACCGCCACCGGCTGCGCCCCGCCTCCCACTGGTCCATGGGCTGGCTGCCGCTCTGGCTGCGCGCCGCCGCACTCGCCCCACGGCCGGCCGGCGCCCTGCTGCGGCTGCGCCCGGCGGCCGCCCTGCTGAAGCGCCTCGGCGGCATCGACCCCCGCCGCGATCTCCCGGCCCTGCCCGCCGAGACCTTCACCGCGTGGTTCCGGCGCCGCCGGGCCACCCGCCCGGCCCGGCCCGGCACCACCCCGGTGATCCTCTGGCCGGACACGTTCTCCGCCTACCTGCAGCCGGACGCCGCCCGAGCGGCCGTCGAGGTGCTGGAGCGCCTCGGCCACGACGTACGGCTCCCCGACGGGCCGGTCTGCTGCGGCCTCACCTGGATCTCCACCGGCCAGCTCGGCGTCGCCCGGGCCGTCGCCCGCCGCAGCCTGGCCGCCCTGCCGCCCGGCGTGCCGATCGTCGGACTCGAACCCAGCTGCACCGCCGCGCTCCGCGAGGAGTGGCCCCGCCTGCTCGGCACCACCGACCCGGCCGCCCGCGAACTCGCGTCCCGCGTCAGGACGTTCGCCGAGTTCCTGGACGAGGACGGCACCGACCTGCCCCACCTCGGCGGCCGCGCCGTCACCCAGGTGCACTGCCACCAGCACGCCGTGCTCGGCACCGCCGCCGACCGCCGCGTCGAGGCCGCCCTCGGCCTCGACAACACCGTCCTCGACTCCGGCTGCTGCGGCCTCGCCGGCAACTTCGGCTTCGAACAGGGCCACTACGACGTCTCGGTGGCCGCCGCCGAACGCGTCCTCATGCCCGCCGTCCGCGCCGCCGCCCCCGACACCACCGTCCTCGCCGACGGCTACGGCTGCCGCGTCCAGATCGCCCAACTCGGCGACGGCCGAAGCGCGGTGCACCTGGCCCAGCTCGTCCGCGACAGCCTCGACCGGCACGACCGGCACGACCGCACAGCCACCACCGACCGCTGAACCGGAAGGACGCAGGCCGGGCCCGGTCGGCCGGGCCCGGACGACCCGCCGCCCGCACCGCCCGGACGCCCCCGCCCCCGGCGCACCCACCACCCCCGGCGGGCGGTAGGGTAACGCCGCGCCGCCTGTCGGCCGGATCGTGTCGGTCCCGATCCCTGCAGCGGCGCACAGCAGAACAGAAGCTGACGAACAGGCACATCCAACGAGGGGGAGCGCCGGTGAGCGAGCGTAGCGAGCGGACAGGGACGGGGCGCGCCCTGCGGGGAGCACCCGCCGACCGGTGCGAGGTGACCGCATGAGCGCCAACGCGACCACCGGCTTCTGCCGCGTCACCGTGGTGGCACCCGACAGCCGGATCGACGTCGCCCTGCCGGAGGACGTCCCGCTCGCCGACATCTACCCCGAGGTGCTGCGCCTGACCGGCCAGACCCAGGTCGACGGCACGCCCACCGGCTTCCACCTGGTGCGCCGCGACGGCACCGTGCTCGACAGCGGCATGCCGCTGGCGGCCCAGCAGGTCCGCGACGGCGACCTGCTGAGCCTGCGCCCGTTCTCCGAGTCGCTCCCGCCGGCCGTCTACGACGACGTCGCGGACGCCATCGCGAGCGCGGTCGAGGCCGACCGCCGCTTCTGGAGCCCCGACCTGATGCGGGCCTTCGGCCTCATCGGCGCCGCCGTGCTGCTCACCCTGCTCGGCTTCGCCCTCTGGTACTCCGACCTGCGGCACGACATGCACGGCCTGCCCGGCATCCTCTCCGGCGTCACCGCGATCGTGCTGGTCACCTTCGCCGGTGTCCGCGCCCGGGTGTACGACGACCACGCCGCCGGCCTCGCCCTGGGCCTCGGCGCCCTCCCGCACGCGCTGATCGCGGGCTCCGGCGCCGTGCCGGTCGCCCTCGGCGACGGCCCGGGCCGCCTGCAGTTCCTCGTGGGCTGCGTCGCGGCGCTCGTCGCCTCCGTGCTGCTCGTCGGCCTGCTCCCGGAGAAGGACTCGATCTTCGTCGCCTCCTCCTTCCTCACCGCGGCCGGCACCCTCTCGACCTTCGCCGCCGTCCTCCTCGACGGCACCCCGGCCACCCACATCGCGGCCGTCACCGGCGTCGCCGCCGTCGCCGTGGTCGGCTTCCTGCCCGCCCTGTCGGCGCGGTTCGCCCGGCTGCCCGTCGGCTTCAGCGCCCCCGGCCAGACCCGCACCCGCGGCACCGGCTACGGCGAGGAGACCAGCCGCGCCGAGGCCGTCCAGTACGAGCGGATCGCCCACCAGGCCCGCCGCGGCCACGAGGTCCTCGTCGGCCTCGTCGGCGGCTGCGCGGCCACCGTCGTCGGCGCCTGCGCCGTCCTCGGCTTCAGCGACTCCGTCCCCGCCGAGCTGCTCGCGCTCGCCGTGGGCATCTCGACCATGCTGCGGGCCCGGCTGTTCCGCTACACCGCGCAGGTCTTCAGCCTGACGATTGCCGGCCTCGCCGGCCTCGCCCTGCTCGTCCTCGGCCTGTCGCTGCACACCCCGCTGTTCATCCTGGAGCAGCTGCAGCAGGGCGGCGCGGGCAGCTCGCTCGACCTGCGCACCGTCTGGCTGTCGGCGTCCATCGCGGTCGGCGCGGCCCTGCTGACGGCGATCGCCCTGATCGTCCCGCGGGTCGGCGTCTCCCCGTTCTGGGGCCGCATCCTGGACATGGTCGACAGCCTCATGCTGATGTCGCTCGTCCCGCTGGCCCTGGCCGTGCTGAACGTCTACGCCCTGGTCCGCGGCGCCACCAGCTGACCCCGCGCACCCCCTCCGCCGCCCGCCCGCGCCCCGTGACAGGGGACGCCGGCGGGCGCTGGTACGCTTGGGCAGTCCGAGTTCTGTCAGATCCTGTGTCGTCTACCGGGATCGCTCGGCCACCCCTGAAGGAGATGCCGTGGCTCTCGCCGCCGACGTCAAGAAGCAGATTTTCGCCGAGTTCGGCCAGAAGGAGGGCGACACCGGTTCCCCCGAGGTCCAGGTGGCCATGCTCTCCCGCCGCATCTCGGACCTGACCGAGCACCTCAAGGCCCACAAGCACGACCACCACTCGCGTCGTGGCCTGCTCATCCTGGTCGGCCAGCGCCGCCGGCTGCTGCAGTACCTGGCCAAGAAGGACATCGAGCGTTTCCGTACCCTCGTCGACCGCCTCGGCATCCGCCGCGGCGCCGCGGGCGGCGCTCGCTGACACCGCTCCGTGGGGCGGCTCCCCTGCTCAGGGGAGCCGCCCTTCGGCGCATCCGCCGCGGCCTCGCAGCCGCGGCAACGCCTCACAGGAGATAACCGCAGCCACACGCGTGGTAATGGCGCGCTCTGTAGGGTGTGAATTTGTAAGGTGGAGGGCATGCCCGGGTTGATGCCCGACCGCGCGTCTCGCGGACGGCACCGGGCAGCACCCACACCACGCGCGGGCCGCAGGCTTCAAACGGAGGCCGCCCGCATCCGGGGGAGCGTCCACACGCGACCGCCGACCAGGCAGCCGAAAGGCGCCGGTCCTCGGTAGTGGCCGCCGGGAGTCCTCGACGACACCCGGAGGCTTCGATCGAAGACCGGCCCGCAGGGCCGGGCAGGCAGACGCAGGGGACGCTCCGCCGGACACGTACGAAAGAGGAGATCTTCCAGGTGGAAGAGAACGTGTTCTACGCCGAGGCCGTCATCGACAACGGCAGCTTCGGCACCCGTACCATCCGCTTCGAGACCGGCCGTCTGGCCCGTCAGGCCGCCGGCTCCGCCGTGGCCTACCTGGACGACGACACCATGGTGCTGTCGGCCACCAGCGCCTCCAAGCAGCCGAAGGAGCACTTCGACTTCTTCCCGCTGACGGTCGACGTCGAGGAGCGCATGTACGCCGCGGGCCGGATCCCCGGCTCGTTCTTCCGTCGCGAGGGCCGGCCCTCCGAGGACGCCATCCTCACCTGCCGCCTCATCGACCGCCCGCTGCGCCCGTCCTTCGTCAAGGGCCTGCGCAACGAGATCCAGGTCGTCGTCACCGTGATGGCGCTCAACCCCGACCACCTGTACGACGTCGTGGCGATCAACGCCGCGTCCGCGTCCACCCAGCTGGCCGGCCTGCCCTTCTCCGGCCCGATCGGCGGCGTCCGCGTCGCGCTGATCAAGGGCCAGTGGGTCGCGTTCCCGACCCACAGCGAGCTCGAGGACGCCGTCTTCGACATGGTCGTCGCCGGCCGCGCGCTGCCGGACGGCGACGTCGCGATCATGATGGTCGAGGCCGAGGCCACCACGAAGACCATCGCGCTGGTCGCCGACGGCGCCGAGGCCCCCACCGAGGAGATCGTCGCCGCGGGCCTCGAAGCCGCGAAGCCGTTCATCACGGTGCTCTGCGCCGCCCAGGCCCAGCTGGCCGCCCAGGCCGCCAAGCCCACCGGCGAGTTCCCGGTCTTCCTGGACTACCAGGACGACGTGCTCAACGCCCTGACCTCCGCGGTCAAGGACGAGCTCGCCCAGGCGCTCACCATCGCGGGCAAGCAGGAGCGCAACAACGAGATCGACCGCATCAAGGCGATCGCCGCCGACAAGCTGCTCCCGGAGTTCGAGGGCCGCGAGAAGGAGATCGGCGCGGCCTACAACGCGCTGACCAAGAAGATCGTCCGCGAGCGCGTCATCAAGGACAAGGTCCGCATCGACGGCCGCGGTGTCACCGACATCCGCACCCTGGCCGCCGAGGTCGAGGCCATCCCGCGCGTCCACGGCTCGGCCCTCTTCGAGCGCGGCGAGACCCAGATCCTGGGTGTCACCACGCTCAACATGCTCCGCATGGAGCAGCAGCTCGACACGCTCGCCCCCGAGACGCGTCGCCGCTACATGCACAACTACAACTTCCCGCCGTACTCGGTCGGCGAGACCGGCCGCGTGGGTTCGCCCAAGCGCCGCGAGATCGGCCACGGCGCGCTGGCCGAGCGGGCGATCCTGCCCGTGCTGCCGAGCCGCGAGGACTTCCCCTACGCGATCCGCCAGGTCTCCGAGGCGCTGAGCTCCAACGGCTCCACCTCGATGGGCTCGGTCTGCGCCTCCACCATGTCGCTGCTGAACGCCGGTGTGCCGCTCAGGGCCGCCGTCGCCGGCATCGCGATGGGCCTCATCTCGCAGGAGATCGACGGCGAGACGCACTACGTCACGCTGACCGACATCCTCGGCGCCGAGGACGCGTTCGGCGACATGGACTTCAAGGTCGCCGGTACCCGCAACTTCATCACCGCCCTCCAGCTCGACACCAAGCTGAACGGCATCCCGGCGTCGGTGCTCGCCGCCGCGCTGAAGCAGGCCAAGGACGCGCGCCTGCACATCCTCGACGTGATGAACGAGGCCATCGACACCCCGGACGAGATGTCGCAGTACGCGCCGCGCATCATCACCATCAAGATCCCGGTGGACAAGATCGGCGAGGTCATCGGCCCCAAGGGCAAGATGATCAACCAGATCCAGGAGGACACCGGCGCCGAGATCACGATCGAGGACGACGGCACCATCTACATCGGTGCCTCCGACGGTCCGGCCGCCGAGGCCGCCCGCACCACGATCAACCAGATCGCCAACCCGACCATGCCGGAGGTCGGCGAGCGCTACCTGGGCACCGTGGTGAAGACCACGACCTTCGGTGCGTTCGTGTCGCTCATGCCGGGCAAGGACGGTCTGCTGCACATCTCGCAGATCCGCAAGCTCGCCGGTGGCAAGCGCGTGGAGAACGTCGAGGACGTGCTCGCGGTCGGCGCCAAGGTGCAGGTCGAGATCGCCGAGATCGACCCGCGCGGCAAGCTCTCCCTGATCCCCGTGGTCGAGGGCGAGGAGGGCGGCGACGCCGCCGCGTCCGAGTGACGCACTAGGTCAGCCCGCGGCCCGCACGCCCCTCGCGGCGTGCGGGCCGCGCCCTGTTCTTCCCCGATCTGAGAGGTACACCTGGTGGCTCAGGCCCCCGCGGCGAAGCAGCGCCCCGGCACGACCCGGACCCTGCTGAAGGGCGTCGACGGCGCCGGCACCGTCCGCCGCACCGTCCTCCCCGGCGGCCTGCGGGTCGTCACCGAGACCCTCCCGACGGTCCGCTCCGCGACCTTCGGCATCTGGGTCGGCGTCGGCTCCCGGGACGAGACACCGGTCCTCAACGGCGCGACCCACTACCTGGAGCACCTGCTCTTCAAGGGCACCGCCCGGCGCAGCGCCCTGGAGATCTCGGCCGCGCTCGACGCGGTCGGCGGCGAGATGAACGCGTTCACCGCCAAGGAGAACACCTGCTACTACGCGCGGGTGCTCGACACCGACCTCCCGCTCGCCATCGACGTGGTCTGCGACATGCTCACCGGCTCGCTGATCCGCCCCGAGGACGTCGATGCCGAGCGCGGCGTCATCCTTGAGGAGATGGCGATGGCCGAGGACGACCCGGGCGACGTCGTGCACGACCTCTTCGCCAAGGTGATCTACGGCACCGGCCCGCTCGGCCGCCCCATCCTGGGCACCGAGGAGACCGTCACCAACCTCACCCGCGACCAGATCGCCGGCTTCTACCGCCGCCGCTACAAGCCGGAGCACCTGGTCGTCGCCGCCGCCGGCAACCTCGACCACCGCAAGGTCGTCAAGCTCGTCGAGGAGGCGTTCGCCGCCGTCCTCGCGAAGTCCGAGGGCCACCCCGCCGAGGTGCGCCGCGGCGTCAAGACCGTGCGCACGGCGGGCCGCACCGAGGTGCTCAACCGTCCCACCGAGCAGGCCCACCTCGTGCTCGGCGTCCCCGGCGTGCCCCGGCACGACGAGCGCCGCTGGGCCATGGGCGTCCTCAACGCCGCCCTGGGCGGCGGCATGAGCTCCCGGCTCTTCCAGGAGGTCCGGGAGAAGCGCGGCCTCGCGTACTCGGTCTACTCGTACTCGTCCTCGTACGCCGACAGCGGCATCTTCGGCATCTACGCCGGCTGCCAGCCCAAGCGGGTCGAGGAGGTGCTCGGCATCTGTCGCCGGGAGCTCGCCAAGGTCGTCGCCGACGGCATCACCGAGGAGGAGCTGCAGCGCGCCATCGGCCAGATCTCCGGTTCCACCGTGCTCGGCATGGAGGACACCGGCTCGCTGATGAACCGCATCGGCAAGGCCGAGATCGCCTACGGCGCCCACCTCTCCGTCGACGAGATGCTCGGGAGGATAGCGGCGGTGACCCTGGAGGACGTCCACGCGGTGGCCCGTGATGTGCTGGGGGCGTACCGGCCGTCGCTCGCCCTGATCGGCCCGGTCAACGACAAGCGGGCGGCCGCGATCGCCGCCCAGCTCGCCCAGGAGGAAACCGCATGACTCTGCGCGTCGCCGTGATCGGCGCCACCGGCCGGATCGGTTCGGAGGCCGTCAGGGCCGTCGGGGCCGCCGCCGATCTGGAGCTGGTCGCCGCACTGAACAGCAAGTCCGAGCTCACCGAGCTCACCGACGCCGGGGCACAGGTCGTCGTCGAGCTGACCCACCCCGACGCGGTGATGGGCAACCTGGACTTCTGCCTCCGCAACGGCCTGCACGTCGTCACCGGCACCACCGGCTGGACGGACGAGCGCCTCGCGACCGTGCGCGCCCTGCTCGACGACGCGCCCGGCACGGGCCTGCTGATCGCCCCGAACTTCTCCATCGGCGCCGTGCTGTCGATGCAGTTCGCCCAGGCGGCCGCGAAGTACTTCGAGACCGTCGAGGTCGTCGAACTGCACCACAACAACAAGGCCGACGCCCCCAGCGGCACCGCGACCCGCACCGCCCAGCTCATCGCGGCCGCCCGCGACGCCGCAGGCCTGCCCCGGCAGGCCGACCCCACCACCCACGGCCTCGCCGGCGCCCGCGGCGCCGACGTGGACGGCGTCCCGGTGCACTCCGTACGGCTGCGCGGCCTCCTCGCGCACCAGGAGGTGCTGCTGGGCGACGCCGGCGAGACGCTCACCATCCGGCACGACTCGCTGCACCACAGCTGCTTCATGCCCGGCATCCTGCTCGGTGTCCGCAAGGTCGTCGACACACCCGGGCTCACCCTCGGCCTCGAACACTTCCTGGACCTGTGAGCCCCGCATGACCTCCCGTACAGGTTTCTTCCTGCTCGCCGCGGCCCTGCTGCTGGTCTCCCTGCTCTGCGTGGGCGAGGGCGTCCAGCTCCTCGCGACCGGCGAGCCGCTCGGCATCGGCATGGGCGTGTGCGCCTTCGTCATCCCGCCGATCGGGGTCTGGTTCCTCCTCCAGACCGTCCGCTTCGGCCGGGCGAGCGAGCAGCTCGCACGCGAGCTGGAGGCCGAGGGCGGCCTCCCCGTCGACGAGCTCCGCCGCACCACCGGCGGCCGCATCGACCGGGCCTCCGCCGACGAGGTCTTCGCCCGCCGCAAGGACGAGGCGGAGGCCGCCCCCGGCGACTGGCGGGTCTTCTTCCGCCTCGCCGTGGCCTACGCCGACGCCGGGGACACCCCGCGCGCCCGCAAGGCCATGCACCACGCCATCAAGCTGCACAGCACCACTCTCGACACGAGGAGCACCGCGTGACCGACGGCACCGCCCCCACGTTCCGCAGCGACGTCACGGTCGAACTCGTCCGCAGCGCCGCCACCGACACCGACGTGCTCTGGGCGGCCCGGGTCTCCACCGCGGGCGAGCAGTCCATCGAGGCCGTCGGCCAGGACCCGGCGCGCTCGGAAGGCCTCATCAACTACCTGATGCGCGACCGCCACGGCACCCCGTTCGAGCACAACTCGATGACCTTCCTGATCAGTGCGCCGATCTTCGTGTTCCGCGAGTTCCACCGCCACCGCAGCGGCTGGTCGTACAACGAGGAGTCCGGCCGCTACCGCGAGCTGCAGCCGGTCTTCTACGTGCCGGACGCCGGGCGCAAGCTCGTCCAGCAGGGCCGCCCCGGCCGGTACGAGTTCGTGGAGGGCACCCCCGAGCAGCACCGGGTGACCAGCGCGGCGATGGAGGAGTCGTACCGCGCCTCCTACCGTGCCTACCAGGAGATGCTCGACGCCGGCGTGGCCCGCGAGGTCGCCCGCGCGGTGCTCCCCGTCGGCCTGTTCTCGTCGATGTACGCGACCTGCAACGCACGCTCGCTGATGCACTTCCTCTCGCTCCGCACCAAGCGGGACAACGCGACGGTGCCGTCCTTCCCGCAGCGGGAGATCGAGATGGTCGCCGAGCGGATGGAGGCGAAGTGGGCCGAGCTCATGCCGCTCACCCATGCGGCCTTCGAGAAGCACGGCCGGGTCGCCCCCTGACCTGGGACGATAGGCATACGGGCGGTGCGCCCGGCATGTCCGGATTGCGGGCATTCCGGGCGCTCCCTACGCTCGGAACACGGATTCCGGTGCTGCCCGAACCCCCGAGCGGGCAGTACCGGAATCCCATGCTCGAACCCCTTCGGCCCGCCGCCGGCCGCCCCGGATTCTGTCCGAACCGTGGACCGGCGTGACCGCCCCCCAGTGGCCTACGAGTAGTTTTGGACACATGGCTCCGACCTCCACCCCCCAGACGCCCTTCGGCCGGGTCCTGACCGCGATGGTCACCCCGTTCACCGCCGACGGTGGCCTCGACCTCGACGGCGCCCAGCGCCTCGCCGCCCACCTCGTGGATGCCGGCAACGACGGTCTCGTGCTCAACGGCACCACCGGCGAGTCCCCGACCACCAGCGACGCCGAGAAGGCCCAGCTGGTCCGCGCCGTGGTGGAGGCGGTCGGGGACCGCGCGCACATCATCGCCGGCGTCGGCACCAACGACACCCGCCACAGCGTCGAGCTCGCCCGCCAGGCCGAGGCCGCCGGCGCCCACGGCCTGCTCTCGGTCACGCCGTACTACAGCAAGCCCCCGCAGGAGGGCCTGTACCGGCACACCGTCGCCCTCGCGGACGCCACCGGGCTGCCGGTCATGCTGTACGACATCCCGGGCCGCAGCGGTGTCGCGCTGAGCCACGAGACGCTGGTCCGGCTCGGCGAGCACCCCCGGATCGTCGCCAACAAGGACGCCAAGGGCGACGTCGGCGCCGCCTCGTGGGCGATCGCGCGCTCCGGGCTCGCCTGGTACTCCGGCGACGACATCCTGACCCTGCCGCTGCTCTCGGTCGGAGCCGTCGGCGTGGTCAGCGTGGTCAGCCACCTCGTCACCCCCGAGCTGAGGGCCCTGGTCGACGCCTTCACCGCCGGGGACACCGCCAAGGCCACCGCCGTCCACCAGAGCCTGCTGCCCGTCTTCAGCGGTATCTTCCGCACCCAGGGCGTGATCCTCACCAAGGCCGCACTGGAGCTGCAGGGACACCCCGTCGGCCCGCTGCGTCCGCCCCTGGTGTGCGCCACGCCCGAGGAGATTGCGCAACTGAAGCAGGATCTGGCCGCCGGCGGGGTACACCTGTAGCAGACAGAGACGTGCGCGCCCCGGCTCGCCGGGCCCCCGAGGGCCTGCCGCTGGACCGGACCGAAGGCGCGAAGGCACCTGGTACGTAGGAAACCGACGATGGATGCACGCCATATGTCTCCGGGGGAGGACCTTCCGGGCATATGGCGTGCGTCGTGAGGAGAGTCTTTTGAGCCACCCGCACCCCGAACTCGGCGCGCCCCCTGCCCTGAAGCAGGGCGCCCTCCGCATCACCCCGCTCGGCGGCCTCGGGGAGATCGGCCGCAACATGACCGTCTTCGAGTACGGCGACCGGATCCTGATCGTCGACTGCGGCGTCCTCTTCCCCGAGGACGAGCAGCCCGGCGTCGACCTGATCCTCCCGGACTTCACGTACATCCGGGACCGCCTCGACAAGATCGACGGCATCGTCCTGACCCACGGGCACGAGGACCACATCGGTGCCGTCCCGTACCTGCTCCGGGAGAACCCGGACATCCCGCTGATCGGCTCGAAGCTCACCCTCGCCCTGATCGAGGCCAAGCTCGCCGAGCACCGGATCCGTCCGTACGTGCTGGAGGTCAAGGAGGGCGAGCGCGAGCGCATCGGCCCCTTCGACTGCGAGTTCATCGCGGTCAACCACTCCATCCCGGACGCCCTGGCCGTCGCCGTCCGCACGCCCGCGGGCATGGTCGTCGCCACCGGCGACTTCAAGATGGACCAGCTGCCGCTGGACGGCCGGCTCACCGACCTCCCGGCCTTCGCCCGGCTGGCGGAGGAGGGCATGGACCTGCTGCTGGTGGATTCCACCAACGCCGAGGTGCCCGGCTTCATCCCGCACGAGCGGGACATCTCCGCCGCGCTGGGCACCGTCTTCGCCAGCGCGAAGCGCCGGATCATCGTCGCCTCGTTCGCGAGCCACGTGCACCGCATCCAGCAGGTGCTGGACGCCGCCCACAAGCACAACCGCAAGGTGGCGTTCGTCGGCCGCTCGATGGTCCGCAACATGGGCATCGCCCGCGACCTCGGCTACCTCAAGGTGCCCGGCAACCTCGTCGTCGACGTGAAGACGCTGGACGACCTGCCGGACGACAAGGTCGTGCTCGTCTGTACGGGCTCGCAGGGCGAGCCGATGGCCGCCCTGTCGCGGATGGCCAACCGGGAGCACCAGATCCGCATCGTCGAGGGCGACACCGTCGTCCTCGCGTCCTCGCTGATCCCCGGCAACGAGACCGCGATCTACCGCGTGATCAACGGCCTGACCCGCTGGGGCGCCAACGTCGTGCACAAGGGCAACGCCAAGGTGCACGTCTCCGGCCACGCCTCGGCCGGCGAGCTCCTGTACTTCTTCAACATCTGCCGCCCGCGCAACCTGATGCCCGTGCACGGCGAGTGGCGCCACCTGAGGGCCGCCGCCGACCTCGGCATCAAGACCGGCATCCCGAAGGAGCGCACGGTCATCGCCGAGGACGGCGTCTGCGTCGACCTGGAGAACGGTGTCGCGCGGATCGTCGGCAAGGTGCAGGCCGGCTACGTCTACGTCGACGGCTCGTCGGTCGGCGACATCACCGAGGCCTCGCTCAAGGACCGCCGCATCCTCGGTGAGGAGGGCTTCATCTCGGTCTTCGTGGTGGTGGACTCCACCAACGGCAAGATCGTGAGCGGCCCGACGATCCAGGCCCGCGGCTCCGGCATCGACGACAGCGCGTTCGTGCCCGTCGTCGCCAAGCTGGAGGAGGCGCTCACGCGCTCCGCGGGCGACGGCGTGCTGGAGGTCCGCCAGGTGCAGCAGATGGTGCGCCGGGTCATCGGCAAGTGGGTGGCGGACAACTACCGCCGCCGGCCGATGATCCTGCCGGTCGTCGTCGAGGTCTGACACCCGCCCGGCCCGTCCGCCCGGCCCCGGTTTGACGTGGGGCGACTCGGTGCGTAATGTTCTCCGAGTTGCCCCACCGCCGGGCAGACCTCCTCCGAATTCAGTTCGGAGCGGGAAATGCGGCGGAGGAACTCTGATAGAGTTCGGGAGCGCCGAAAGGCAAAAGCAAATCCGATGAAAAAGTCTCCGGTAAAACGGGGCGGAAAACATCTGATAAGCTGGTAACACGAAGAGCGAAACGCCCGGAGGGTCCGCTGGAAGGCGGTCCGAAGGAAGTGTCCGTTCCTTGAGAACTCAACAGCGTGCCAAAAGTCAACGCCAGATATGTTGACATCCCCGGCCTCGGACTTGTTCCG
>NZ_BPRL01000078.1:0-3128 GCF_045862635.1 Kitasatospora sp. NE20-6 | reverse complement strand
CCGGGGGCCGCCGTCGTGCAGGGATCGCCCGTGCGGGGTCCGCCGCCGTGCGGGCGTACGTGGGGGGCGCGCCGGGGTACGGCGCGCCCCCCACGGCGTCAGGCGACGCCGGCGTTGTAGCCCGAGGTGTCGCCGCTGACCACGACGCCGGGCCGGCCGTCGACACCGACGGGGACGGTGCCGGCCACCGTGCACCGCTCGGCGCGCCGGTCCTCGGCGCCGTAGTCGTGGACGGCGTAGTGCTGGGTGGCCCGGTTGTCCCAGACCGCGAGGTCGCCGGCCTGCCAGCGCCAGCGGACGGTCTGCTCGGGCCGCGTCACGTACTCCTGCAGGATGCGCAGCAGGTCGCGCGAGGCCTGCGGGGTGAAGCCGACCGCCCTGCGGGCGAACCCGCCGACCAGCAGCGCGCGTTCGCCGGTCTCGGGGTGGACGTGGACGGCCGGGTGCTCGGTCTCGAACAGTGTCGCGATGTACTCGCGGCGGGCCGCCACGGTCTCGTCCGTGTAGTCGGAGTCGTTGCTGTGCACGATGCGCAGCCGGTCGGCGAGGGCCCGCAGCGGCTCCGGGAGGGCCTGGTACGCGGTGACGGTGTTGGCCCACATCGTGTCGCCGCCGACCGGCGGGATCACCTTGTTGTGCAGGAAGGCGATGGCCGGGGGGCGGTCCACGAAGGTGAGGTCGGTGTGCCAGTGGTTGGCCCGGGTGCCCTGCCGGGAGTCGATCTCCCTGACCTCGGGGCGGTCCTCGGGCGCGCTGTAGATGGGGTGGCCGAGGGTCAGGTCGCCGAACCTCCGGGCGAAGGCCGCCTGGCTGTCGTAGTCCAGCAGCTGGCCCCGGAGGAAGACGACCTTGTGTTCGAGCAGGGCGCGGCGGAGCCGGTCGACGGTCCGGTCGTCGAGGGGCCCGGCGGCGTCCACGCCGCCGATCTCGGCCCCCAGGTTGCCGGACAGCGGGGTGACGGCGACCTCGGCCGGCGCCGTTCGGGTGATGGTCACGGTGCGTGCCTTTCTGTCGGGCGGCTTGCTCTGGCCTCCACCATGCCGCACCCTTGCCACGCCTGGCAACACTCTCTCCACCCGCAACGACATGCCGCGACAGTCGAATCAGCAGGCTTGACCGGTACACACATTGCCAGATGGACACTCAGATATTGCCAAAGGTTGCCACAGCTCGTAGGGTGGTCCCGTCGCGCCACCGCCCCGACCGGGGTGGCGACGGCATCCGGCCCGGCACGAGAAGCGAGGAGCAGGGATGGAACGGCACGACATCCATGTGGTGTTCGCGGTGGACGACAACTACGCCACGGCGGCGACGGTCGTCGCCCGCTCGATCCGCGCAGGCCTGCAGGACGCGGACCGCGGGATCGTCTTCCACGTGATCGACTCCGGGCTCACCCCGGAGAGCACCGACCGGCTGCAGGAGTCCCTGGGCGCGCTCGGCACCGCCCTGGTGCACACCGTGCCGGACCGGCTGGAGATGGCGGTGCCCCGCAAGCACTGGACGGCGGCCACCCTCCACCGGCTGCACGTCGCCGAGGTGATCCCCGCCGACGTCGACCGCGTGATCTACCTCGACGTCGACACCATCGTGCTGGACGACCTGGCGGAGCTCTACGACATCGACCTGGCGGGCCGGCCCATCGGAGCCGTCATCAACGAGGTCGCCCCGGCCCGGCTGCTGACGCTCGACGGGACGACCGCGAGCCTCAGCCAGACCGGGGCGAAGCCGCCCGGCTATTTCAACGCCGGGGTCCTCGTCATCGACATGGCGCAATGGCGGGCGGAGGACATCACCGCACGGTCCGTGCACATCTACCGGACGTACGGCAAGGACATTCCCACGCTCGACCAGGACATTCTGAACCACCTCTTCGCGGAACGCTGGCTGCCCGTTCCGTCGAAATGGAACAAGCTCATCGAACACCCGGTGCACGGACGGTTCGGACAGGGCCGGATGGAATACCTGACGCGCCGTGAAGGAATCATCCACTACATCGGCGGGGACAAGCCGTGGAGCGACGATTTCCCGGACAACGCGCTCCGGCAGGTCTACCGCTCCTTCTCCGCCGTTCCCGTCTGACCGTCCCGACAGCAAGGAGATCGTCCGTGACCGTCGACCATCTGCGTCCCGGCGAGGTCTACCCGGACGCCGCGGAGGTCCACCGCCTGGTGGCCGCGCAGTTCCCGCAGTGGGCCGGCCTCCCCGTCCGGCCGGTCTCCGCCTCCGGCGTGGACAACGCGACCTACCGGCTGGGCGACACCATGTCCGTCCGGCTGCCCCGCCTGCCCCGGTGGATCGGGCAGGTGGAGCGGGAGCAGCGCTGGCTGCCGAGGCTCGCCCCGCTGCTCCCGCTGACCGTCCCCGAGCCGCTGGCCCAGGGAGCGCCCGGCGAGGACTATCCGTTCCCGTGGTCGGTCTACCGGTGGCTGGAGGGGGAGAACGCCGATCCCGCCCGCATCGACGACCTGCACGACGCCACGCAGCAGTTGGTCGGCTTCTTCTCCGCGCTGTGGAAGATCGACGCCTCCTACGGCCCGCCGCCCGAGGCCAGCAACGGCTTCCGCGGGGCGGCCCTCGACGACCCGCGGGACTCCCCCGTGGTGGCGGAGCGGATGCGCGCCCGGATCTCGGCGCTGGAGGGCCTGGTCGACACGGACGCCGTGACGGCCGTGTGGGAGACCGCGCTGGCGGCTCCGGCGTGGGACGGGCCGCCGGTGTGGGTGCACGGCGACCCGGGTCCGGCGAACATGCTGGCGCGGGACGGCCGGCTCACGGCGGTGATCGACTTCGGGACGCTCGCCGTCGGCGACCCGGCGACCGACATGATCGCCGCATGGACGTTCCTGCCGGCGGAGACCCGGGACGCGTTCCGCGCCGGCCTCGGCGTCGACGACGCGACCTGGGCGCGCGGCCGCGCCTGGGGCCTGAGCAGTGTCCTGCCGTCGGCCGAGGACCTGTCCGACCCGGAGCGCGCCCCTGCCGCCCGGCGCCGCCTCGACGAGATCGTCCAGGACCACCGGCGGGCCCCGTAGGCGGGGGCGGGCGCGGCGTCACACGGGCGGGGCCGGACACCACGGGTGTCCGGCCCCGCCCGCGGGTCGACCCGCTCCCCGGCGGTTGCATGGGCG
>NZ_BPRL01000077.1:0-44184 GCF_045862635.1 Kitasatospora sp. NE20-6 | reverse complement strand
CCCCGCGGGCCCCGGGGGGGGGGGGGGGCGCCCCCCCCCCCGGGGGGGGCCGGCCCCCCGGGGGGCCCGCCCCCCGCCCGCTGTTCGACCCGCTCCCCGGCTGATGCATGGCCGGGGAGCGGGGCTGGGGTCGGTCGGGTCAGAGGTTGGGCGTGCCGGCCGCGCGCAGCCGGGCCCGGCCGGCGTCGAACTCCCGGTAGGCGCTGCCGAGCTCCACCGCCAGCGCCGGCCAGTCCCGGTAGTCCTCGTACGCGAGGGTGCAGGGCCGGAGGCCGAGGTCGGGGTCGTCGACGTCGAGTCGGCCGCCGTGCTCGGCGACGTGGGCCAGGAAGGCCTTCGACTCGTCGATGATCACCGGGTTGTTGATCTGCCAGGTGCCGGTGGAGTACGCGTCCACCCGCCGTACGAGGCGCTCGTGCGCGGAAGCCGTCCACTTGAAGTGGTGCACCTGGGTGTAGAGGCTGCCGGTCGGCACGCCGCGGCCGGTCCAGCTGTTGTGCTGTCCGTAGCCGAGTTCGGCCCGGCCGCGGGCCAGCGTCACCTTGGTCGGGCGGGCCCGCATCAGCCGCAGGGTCAGCAGCCCCGCCAGGCCGTACTGCTGCCAGAGCGGGGTTCCGCCGGTCACGTCGGGTTCGGGGAACGAGCCGTCGGCCGCGACCCGGTCGAGGAAGGCGCCCTCGACGTAGTCGTAGTCGTGCCGCTCGCAGTGGCGGACGGCCTCGGCGAGGGTGTCCGGGTAGACCTGGAACTCGTCGAGGTCGGCGACGACCCACCAGTCGTCCGGGTGTTCGGCCATCGTCTCGCGGATCAGCCGGGGGTTCAGGTGCTCGTGCCACGGCCCCTCGGACATCCGGGAGAATTCCAGCCCGGCCCGGTGCATCACCTCGATCGATTCCGGCAGGCCGGGGTCGGACATGCTCTCCACATGGCGCACCACGTGGAATTCCTCCACCCCGAGTCCCCGGTAGTGGTCGAGGAACCTTTCCAGCAACGACGTGTCCCCGCCGACGACCGACACCATTCTGATGGTCATGCCCAGCGCCCTCCCCGAATCCGTTGAAATCGACGGGGAACGAATACCCCGTCGACGAACGGGTATTCTCCGCCGCCCCGTTCCGCCCACCCCGTTCCGCCCGTCCGGGCCGCCGGACCGGCCGCCGGACCGGTGCGGTGGGCGCCCCGCCGGCCGGGCGCCGGGGCACGACCGGGCATCGATCCGCACCCGGCCCTGGACAGCGGCATCCGACTGGGTCAGCATTCACCACCATGATCCCTCCCTCCTCCGCCCCGACCGCCGGGCACGCCCGGCTCCTGGCCGCCGTCACCGACGCGGCCGAGGACATCGCGGCGCTGCTGCGGTCGTGCGGCGACACCTCCGCGCCGATCCCCGGCGCCGAGTGGACGGTGGGCGAGGCCGCGGCGCACCTGGCCATGGCGAACGAACTGATGGCCGACCTCGCCGCCGGCGAACGGCGGACGTACGGCGACGGCACGCCGCAGAGCCTCGCCGCGGCCAACGCCGAGGCCCTGGCGGTGTTCCCGGAGCGCGACGGCCCCGCCCTGGCCGCGGAGATCACCCGGCATGCGCAGGCCTTCGGCGAGGCGTTCGCCCGCCGGTCGCCGTCCGACCCGGTGCTCACCCCGCTGGGCCCGATGGACCTGGCCACGCTGGCCTCGTACCTGCTCACCCACATGCTCGGCCACGGCTACGACATCGCCGTCGCGCTCCGCAGGCCGCACATGATCGACCGCCACCGGGCCGAGCTGTGCCTGCCGTTCCTCATGACCGCGATGCCCCGGGTCGTCGACGACCGCTCGTCGGCGGGCCACACCGCCCGCTACGCCCTGCGGATGGGCCGCGGCCCCCGCCTCACCGTCACCTTCACCGACGGCGCCGTCGAGGTGGCCCCGGGAACGGCCCCCCGCCCCGACTGCACGATCCTGACCGGGCCGGTCGCGTTCGTCCTGCTCGCGCTCGGGCGGTACACACCGGGCGCGGCCCTGGCCCGCGGCCGGGTGCTCGCCTGGGGCCGACGGCCCTGGCTCGCCCTGCGCTTCCCGCTGCGCTTCGCGGCACCCTGAGCCCGGACCTCTGACCCGAATCCGCAGGTAGTGGTGCGGTGCGGCGGCTGATACGACGACAGGTGTCCGTGCTGGTTTGAGATGATCGAGGTTCTCTACGCCTGATCGCTCTACCAGCAAGGACACCTGCCAGGTGAACAAGATATCGCGGCGCCGTACCGCCTTCCGTACGCCCGGTAGGCGTTGGACCCGGCTGAACGCCCAGCTGGGTGGGGTGGACGGGTCGCTGACCGAGAACGGCGGCCTGATGCTGGTCGCGGAACTGGACCGGGCGCTGGGCGTCACTGCCGCGCTGGATGCGGGGATCGGCCCGGTCAAGGCGCGTGAGCGCGGACTGTCGGGCGGGGAGTTCGCGCTGGCGCTGGCGGTGGTGCAACTGATCGGCGAGGACCATCTGGTCGGCTTCGACCGGCTGCGGGCGGACCGGGTGGGCGAGGGGCTGCTGCCCGCGCCCGTCCCGCCGTCCACAACGGCCGCCACGCTCGCCGCCCGGTTCGACCAGACCCGGCGCGAGGGCATCGAGACGGCGTGCGCGCAGGTCACCGCCCGTGCGCTGGCCGCGCTCCCGGTGGGCGAACGGGCCCGGGTGCTGGCCGGGCAAGTCACGATCGACCTGGACGCCAAGGACATCGAGGTCTACTCGACCCGCAAGGAACAGGTCGTCCGCTCCTACAAGGGCGAGGTCACGGGGCGGGTGCACGCCGCGCACTGGGCCCAGGCCGGCACCGCCCTGGCCGCCGACCTCCTGGACGGCCGCTCGGACGGCCGCACCCACGCCCCCGGCCAGATCGACCGGGCGGTGGACGCCGTGCGCACGGCCGGAGCCACCGGTCCGGTCCTGATCCAGGGCGATACGGGTTACTACGCCGGGAGGGTCGCCGGAAAGATCGCGGCCCGCGGATGCCTGTTCCGGCTCGGCGTCCCGCGCAGCCAACCACTGTGGCGGGCGGTTGCCGCCGTGCACGAGGACGACTGGACCGACGCCGTGGACTACCCGACCGCGCAGGTCGCCGTGCTGGACTACGCTCCACCCGGCTGGCCCGAAGACACCCGCGTGATCGCCCGCCGGGTGCGCTACGAGGCCGCCGAGCTGTCGGCGGACCCGCGCTCGCGCCGCTCGCGCACCGTCGGAAAGGACCAGCTCGCCCTGGTCCTGGAGGGCCTGGAGGAACAGGCGTACGCCTACTCGTTCATCGCCACCAACGAGCAGCTGGACCTGGACGAAGAGATCGCGACGGCGGAGTGGGAGTTCCGCCGCCGCACCCGGATCGAGGAACTGTTCCGCGACACCGCCCACGGAGCCGGGCTGAACCATCTGCCGTCCGGCTCCCACGCGGTCAACAGCATGTGGATGTGGGGCGCACTGTTGGCCTACAACCTCACCGCATGGCTGCAGATGCTCGCCCCCATCGGTCAGGCCCGCCGCCGCATCGCCACCGTGCGGCGTCTGCTGATCCACCGGGCCGCCCGCTGGACGGTCACCGCCCGCCGCAACGAACTCCGCTTCACTGCCGCGGCCGGTGAGCTGATCGCCAACACGCTGGCCCGGATCCGCGCCTACCGGCGCTTCCCGGCCACCTGACCAACCCGCCTGACCGGGACCGAACCACCCAACACCGCCCTGGAAAGCCGCCCACCCGGCACGACAGCCGGGCCACCGGCCTACCCGGACACCCCGAACCCGGGCCAACAGCCAGCACAGAGATCAACTGACCGGCCGGCAGCCATTACCTGCGGATTCGGGGCTGAGGCCGGACCTCTGACCCGGTGCGCCCGGGCCGGGGTCCGGGCGCCGTGCCGGGCCGGGGTCCGCGCGGGGCGGCCGACGGCCCTGGCGGCGGGTTCAGAGGCCCCTGGCCCCGTCGATCCGCTCGCGCAGCAGGTCGGCGTGCCCGTTGTGCCGGGCGTACTCCTCGATCATGTGGATGAGGACCCAGCGCAGCGACACCCTGCCGCGCCACGCGTCCTCGCCCTCGACGTCGAGGTGCGGCGCCTCGGCCGCGAAGCGGTCGGCGAACTCCACCTCGGCCCGCCAGGCGTCCCATGCCGCGGCGGCCACCGCGGGGTCGGGTCGGGCGCCGTCGAAGTCACCGTCGGGGTCGCCCGCCGAGGAGAAGTACGGTGGCGCGTCGTGCCCGGCCAGCACGCTGCGGAACCAGCGCCGCTCCACATCGGCCAGGTGACGGACCAGACCGAGCAGCGACAGCGTGGACGGCTCCACCGCGCGGTGGGACAACTCCGCATCCAGGCCTGCACACTTGAGCTGAAGCGTCGCCCGCTGGTCGCCGAGGACGGCGAGGAGCATGCGCCGTTCGTCACCGGTCGCCGGTGTGGTGAACCGGCGTCCGGGCCCGGCGCCGTCGAGGATCCCGGCCCGCCGCGCCCCCGCGACGGCGCCCTGCGGGAGGGGTCCGCGGCGGAGGGCCGCCTGCAGGAACCCGAGGAGATGGGCGTTGAACTCCCCGGGCTGCTCGACGTTCGGGAGGTGGCCGGCCCCGGCGACGACCGCGTACCGGGCGTGCGGCGCGAGCCGGTGCATGGACTCGGCGACGGCGGGCGGGGTGTGGACGTCGTCCTCCCCGACCACGATCAGCACCGGGACGTCGGCGGCCGCGAGCACTCCGCGGTGGTCGGGACGTTCGGCGCGGCCGCGCTGCGCCGCCGCTGCGCCGTGCGGATCGGTGGCCCGCATCATGGCGAGGACGTGCGCGGCGACGTCCGGCAGGGCGGTCACGTTGTACGGGGCGATCATCGTGTCGATCGCCTCGTGGGCGTAGCCGGCCATGCCCTCGGCGACCAGCCGGTCCGCCAGGCGGTGGCGGGCGGCCCGTTCCGCCTCGGTGTCCGCGGCGGCGGAGGTGTCGACGAGCACCAGTGCGGCGACCCTGTGCCGGTGACCGCGCAGGAACTCCAGGGCGATCTGGCCGCCCATCGACACTCCGCCGACGACGGCCCGGTCGATGCCGAGCAAGTCGAGCAGCGCGGCGATGTCGTCGGCGAAGTCGGCGAGGCTCACCGTGCCCGGGGTGACGGCACTCAGTCCGTAGCCGCGGAGGTCGGGTGTGATCACCCGGTATCCGGCCTCCGCCAGGCACGTCGTCTGCGGTGCCCAGAGTGTGCGGTCGAAGGGGTGCCCGTGGATCAGCACGACGGGCGGGCCGTCCGCCGGGCCGAACTCGTCCCGGTGCAGGCCGGTTCCGTTCATCGGGCAACCCCGTGGTGCGGGAGACAGGTCATGATGCGGTCCTCGGTGGTGTGGAAGGGAAGGAGGGTTCCTCCCCGGTCTGCGGGTGCGGCCGTTCCTTACGTGGCCAGGTGACGACAGGTCGGGTCACGCCGGTGGGGTGACGGGACGTCATCCTCCGACTGTTCCCGACGACGGTAGGGCGCTGCACGGGCCGGTGGGGCATGCACCGGTGGCGACCGGTCGGCGATGCGGGTAGCCGGCGGCCCCCACGGCCGGCCAGGAGCCGGGACCGCCCCCGCCGCGTCCGGTGCACGCACCCGGGAGGAAAACCGCGCGACCTGCACGCCCACGGCCTGTACGGTCTGTCGTGTCCGGGTGCGCAGGCCGGGGTTACTTCCTCTTCCCAAGGGGTGACCCGGGTTCGAATCCCGGCCGCCGGTCCGCCCGGCGGTAGCTCAGCGGCCCAGAGCGCCAATCGTCACCTCGGCCGACCTCGATCTCCGGACACACAACTTCACAGGTGCACCTCCCGGTGCGGACCGGCAGCCGGAAGGCGCCGTGCGCCGGTTCGGGAGGATGCGGCGCCGGGACGCCCGGTGCGCAGGCAGCGGATACTTCTTTGGTGAACGTCCCCCATGGGGGCGCCGGGTTCGAGCCCCGACAGTGCCGCAGCCGGTTCCGATCTCGGGCGTCCCACCATCGCGTCCCCGCCGCCCGGCCGCGGAGCACGGCCGCGGAGCACGGCCCGGCCGTACGGTCCGGCCCGACCCGGCACCGCATCCCGGCGGCCCCTCCTCGGTGAGCACGCCGCCCCGCACGGCATGACCCGGCGTACGGCCCCCGCGGACGCGCCCGGCACCACAGCGCTCGGCACCGCAGCGCCCGACACCGCAGCAGCCGGTCCGTAACCGGCCGGTCCGGAGGGGGCCGCGGACCCGGGCCACCGCGGGCCGGGACACGGGCCGATCCGTCCCGCCGTCTGACGCCCTGTCACCCGTTCTGCCGCCTGCCGTCCGACTTTCGCGGGCACGCCCCGCAGGCCGCCACGGGCCCGCGTACGAAGGGATCAGGAGCGGCCCGCCCGGCGCTTCAGGCGGGAGATGACGATCTGCCAGGTTGCCGAGGTGACGGACTGTCGGTTGCCTCTGGGGTGGAACCCCTCATGCCTCGGGCAGTCGGCCCGGAGCGTGCTCGAACAAAGGACACCCATGCACATCGCACGTATGGTCGCCGGCGCGTTCCTGGCGGTCGGCACGGTCGGCATCGCCGTCCCCGCGGCCGCCGCGGAGGCCGGGGCCGGCATCGAGATCAGTCCGGCGGTCGTCCAGCCCGGGTCGACCGTCCGGGTCACGACGACTGCCTGCGCCGCCGACATCACCTACGGCAAGGGCAACTCGGAGGCGGGCGGCGACTTCCATCTCACGGAGAGCGACGGCAAGGGCCGGCTGAGCGGCGAGTTCACCGTTCCGGAGGACACCGCTCCCGGTACCTACCAGGTCATCGCCAAGTGCCCGCCGCGGATCCAGACCAGCGGCACGGTCGAGGTCCGCGTCGAGGCCCGTACGGAGGGCGGCAGCGAGGGCCGGGGCGAGGGTCGCGAGGAGGGTCGTGGCGAGGGCCGTGAGGAGAGCGGCCGGCCCCACGGGGCGGTCGATGCGGGCGCCGGCGGCACCGCAGGCGGCGGCACCGGCCAGGTCGCCCTGGGCGCCGCGCTCCTCGCGGCCGCCGGCGTGGGCGGTGCGGTCCGTCTCCGCAACCGCCGCCCGCAGCAGGCTTCCTCCGGGCGCTGACGCACCGTCCGCCGCCGGGCCGTGACCCGGGCCCGGCGGCCCACCCCACCGCGAGACCAGGGACCGATCACCATGCCCGGCAAGAGCACCGGTGCGCGTCGGCGCGCACCCGCCCCTTCCGCCCTGCTCCTGGGCGCGGCCCTGGTGGCCGGTCCCTGGCTGATGGTCGACGGGGCCCGTGCGACGGCACCGCCGCAGCCGTCCGCGGCCCAGGCGTTCTCCCCCGGCCCCACCCTCGCGGGGACGCCGTCCGATCCTGCCCCGGACCCACCTCCGCCGGGGGCGGCCGCGCTGCCCCCGGCGGACCCCGTCCGGCTCCGCATCCCGGCGATCGGGGTGGACAGCCCCGTGACACGGCTGGGCCTCTCCCCGGGCGGCACGCTCACGCCCCCGCCCGCCGACGGTCCTGCCCTCGCCGGCTGGAACGGCGACGGCACAGCGCCAGGTTCCGCCGGGACCGCGGTGGTGGTCGGCCACGTCGACACCAGCCACGGGCCCGGCGTCTTCTTCGGCCTCGGCGCGCTCGGCAAGGGCGACACGGTCGAGATCGCCCGGACGGACGGACGCACGGCGGTCTTCACCGTCGACGCCGTCGAGGTCTACGAGAAGAAGGACTTCCCCGACGACAAGGTGTACGGCGCCTCCGGCACGCCCGAGCTGCGACTGATCACCTGCGGCGGCAGCTACAGCCCGTCGGCCGGTTACTCGGCCAACACCGTGGTCTACGCGTCGCTGACCGACGTGACGGGCTGACCTTCCGGCCCTCGCGGCCGACCGGCAGCAGGCCGCGCAGTCGCGGACGGTGTGCCGTCAGGGGCAGGACACGACGGCGACCGGGCACGACGGCGACCGGGCACCTCGGGGACGGGGCCCGTCAGGGCGGGGCACCTCACGGGCCGGGCACGACGGCGACCGGGCACGGCGCGTGGTGGAGCACCGCGTGGTCGACGGAGCCGAGCTGCAGGCCGCCGTGGCGGTGCCGGGGGTGCGCGCCGAGCACGACCAGGTCGGCCTCCGCGGCCGCGTCCAGCAGCACCGTGGCCGCCCGTCCCCGCACCGCCCGCCGCCGGACGGTCAGCCCGGTGGTGTCCGGGAGCTCGACCTCCGCCAGCACCTGGTCGGCGATGTCGGCCGGAGTGGCGGAGGTCATCAGGACGGACGTGCCCGACAGCAGGGAGTCGGGCCGCCAGGCGTGCACCAGGTCCAGGTCGGCGCCCCGCAGCCGTGCCTCCTCGACGGCGAACTCCGCGACGGCCCCGCCCGGGGTGTCGTCGCCGACCGCGAGGACGACCCGGCCGACGCGGCCCCCGGGCGCCGGTGCCTCCCCACGGACCACCATCACCGGGTAATCGGCCCGCGCGGCGACCTTGAGACCGACCGACCCGAGGAGCAGTCCCTCGAACCCGCCGCGGCCGCGGTGGCCGAGCACCAGCAGCGGCGCGAGACCGCCCAGCCCGAGCAGCGCGGGCACCGGGTCCTCGGGGACGACCTCCGTCGCGGTCACGACGTCCGGACGCCTCGCGGCCGCCCGGGCCTGCGCGGTGGCGAGCAGCTGCCGCACCTCCCTGCGGACGGACAGCGGCTCGTCCTCGTCGGGGGTGTCCCGCTCGTACCGCTCCCACAGGCAGGCGTGGACGAGCCGGAGCGGCACCTGCCGCAGCGCCGCCTCGTCGGCCGCCCGGTCGACGGCCCGCAGGCTCTCCGGCGAGCCGTCGACCGCCGCCACCACGCACCGGACCGCCATGTCCGCCGTCCTCTCGTCACCGGGCACCCGCACTCCCCCATCCTGGGCCGCGTCGGCGGAAGTCGGCGGCGGGACGCGCGGGGACCGCCCCGCAGAAGATCTTCCGGGCGTCCTGTCACATCTCTCCCACGCGATCCGTCGGAGCAGTGACGGCAACCGCCCACCACCGCAGAGGACGACGACCATGACCACCGACACCACCACCGACACCACCATCGGCGCCACCACGGGCGCCGACACCACCGCCGCCCCGCAGCAGTCCGCTTCGCGGATGTCCGACCCGACCGCGCTCGTGCCGGAGCTGAAGGACATCGGCGGGTGGCTGTTCCGCGCCACCGGCAACCACAGCGTGCCCCGGTCGACGATCGGCCTGGTCCACCTGCGGGCCGGACAGATCGTCGACAGCACCTACCTGACCGTGCTGCACTCCACCGGCCTGCGCAAGGCCGGCGAGAGCGAGGAGCGCATCGGCGCCGTCGCGGCCTGGCGCGACGCCACCTGCTTCACCGACGCCGAACGGGCCGCACTCGCCCTCGTCGACGCCGTCCTCCTGCCCTCCCCGGACGGCGAGCGGGTGCCGGACAACCTCTACGCCGAGGCCGCCCGGCACTACGACCCGACCGCGCTCACGACCCTCACCATCGCCATCGGCCAGGTCAACTTCTTCATCCCGCTCGCCCTGATCGGCAAGCCGCTGCCGGGCAGGTCGCCCGCCGAGCAGTGGACCTGACGGCCGGCCACCGGCCCGGCCCGGGAGCCGGGCCACCGGTGGCGGGCGCCTCACGGGGAGGGCGGGCCCCCGGACGGTGGCGTGGGCCCGCGGTGCCGGCCGGGGCCGCCCGGCCGGCGCCGCCCGGGGCGGGTCTTCACCGCGGGCCCGGTGGAGGGGAGCAGCACCGCGCAGACCGGGCACACGCGGTGCCGCCACCGGGCGGGCCACCAGGACTCCTCGGACGCGCCCCCGTGGGCCGGTTCGCGGGTCATGCTGCGGGTGGCCCGCCCGCACAGCGTCTGGACGACGTCGGGGGCGGCGGCGTGGACGCGCAGCACGGGCGCCGCCGCGCCCGCGGCGTCGGTGTCGCAGATGCGGACGTTCGACGGGGTGTCCAGTTCCAGCACGTGTATGAGGTCCATCGCTCCACGGTGGCCCGGGCCCACCCGCACCGCACCCGCCGTCGGGCCATCCGGCCCCACCGCGTGCCGGGGCCTCGCCCGGCTCATCTCCGGGTGAGCCGGGCGAGGCCCCGGCGGCGGGCGCGCCGGAGCAGGGCGGGCACCCGGCGCTCGGCCTCGGCGGCGTCCCCCTGCTGCAGGCCGTACAGCACGCCGAGGGCGAAGCCGTCGTCGCCGCCGCTGCCGAGGTCCACCAGGGCCGCGCGCGCGACGGCGGTGTCCTGGCGGTCGCCGAGGGCCTGCTGCAGGTCCTTCATCCGCCGGACGAACTTCTTCGCACGTTTCGGGGCGACCGGGCGGGCGCTCTCCGCGGCGTAGCGGGCCCGCTTGGCCGCCTTGCGCGCGCGGTGCAGCGCGGCGTCGCGCTCCGGCCCGGGATCGAGCCGGAGGGCCGGGTCGAGCCGCCGCACGACCCTGCGCTGTTCGCGGCGCAGGGTGCGGGAGAAGTACGCCGAGGCCTTCTTCCGCCGTGCTGCGGCGGTGAAGGGCGGGTCGGCGGCGAAGCGCTCGGCCTCGTCGAGCAGCCGGTGGTGGCGGGGGCCGTCGAGTTCGGCGAGCACCTGCTGCCAGGCGCGGTGGTACTGCCGGGCGTAGTGGGCGGTGATCCGGCCGCGCAGGGCGCCGCCGCGCAGCGGGCCGGGGAGGCGGTCGAGGGCGGCGACCAGCCGTTCGCCGAGCACCTCCTGGTCGCGGGCCCTGCCGAGCGTCCGTCCGAGCAGGCGCAGCTCCCCGGCGAGCGGGTCGGAGCGGCCGCGGTCGAGGAGCCGCCGGTGGGCCGTGAGGACGCTGCGCAGCCGGCGCGCGGTGACGCGCATCCGGTGGACGGCGTCGGGTTCGTCGAGGCGCACCCGCGGGTCGAGGTCGACGAGCGTGTCGACCAGGTCGCGGATGCGCGCGGCCACGACGGCGGCGGGGGTGCCCGCGGGCAGCCGTACGGGGGGCGGGTCCGGCGGGCCGCCCGGCGTGTCCGTCCGCCCGAGTTCGCCCAGGGCCCTGGCGAGCTTGGACGGGTGCGGGGAGCGTGCCAGGCCGCCGCCGGTGAACACCTCGTCGACGTGGTCGAGCAGGGCGGTGTCACCGTCGCCGAGTTCGATCTCGATCTCGTTCCAGGCGGCGGTCGCGGGCGTCCCGTGGCCGGAGCCGTCCGGCGGGCCGTTTCCCCCGCCCGGGTGGTCCACCGGGCCGGGGACGCGGGCCTCGACCGCGTCCTCCGTGATCTCCGCGAGGACGTGCCCGCCGTCGTCGAGGAGGTGGTGGCGGCGCCGGTGCGTGTGCATGCGGACGACCGGCCGCAGCGCGTGCCCCCGGGCGAACACGGCCACCCGGAGTGCCAGTTCCTCCGGCACCTTCGCGCCCGGCACCCCCGCGTCCGGGTCCGCACCGTTCGGGGCAGCACCGCCCGGGGCAGCGCCGTCCTGAGCCGTGCCGTCCGGGTCCGCGGCGTGGATCTCCTCGCGGGTGTCCGGGCCGCGCGGGAGCTTGAGGTGCCAGCCCTCGTCCTGGTCGCCGGTGCGGCGGCGCAGCGTGATGCCCCGGCGCAGCAGGGCGTGGTCGGCCGTGTCGTAGTAGACGGCGTCCAGCTCCTGCGGGTCGGCCGGCAGCACGCGCGCCACGCCCGGCACCCGGTCGAGGTGCTGCGGCAGCGGTCCGCCCTGGTACTTCCGCTCCTGCTCGATCTGGTCTGCACGCATGTTCCGCGTCTGCCCGTCCGCCGCCCGGGTACGCCCCCGGGCCGCCGCCGCCCCGACCGCGGGAAGGCGGCGGCCGGGGTGCCGGCCGAAAACCAGGTGTGCCGACGGCCTCGGGCTGCGAGGCTGCGCCGATGGATCACGAACAGTTCTCGGCAGTCGCGCACACCTCCCATCCGATCAAGGCCCCGCTGGACGACCTGTCGGTGCAGCGGTTGCTCGGGCGTGCCGTCGCCCGCCCGGGCTCGCGCGTCCTCGACCTCGGCTGCGGGACCGCGGAGTGGCTGCTGCGCGCACTGACCGCCCGCCCGGACGTGCTCGCCGAGGGCGTGGACGTCTCCGAAATCGCGCTGGCCACCGCCCGGGAGCGGGCGGTCGGCCTGGGGGTGGGTGACCGCCTCACCCTGCACCGCACCCCGGCCGCCGACTTCGCCCCGCCGCACCGGTTCGACACCGTACTGAGCGTGGGCGCCGTGCATGCGTTCGGCGGTCTGGTCCCCACGCTGGCGGCCGCGCGGGCCCACCTCGCCCCGGGCGGCAGCGTCCTGGTCGGCACCGGCTTCTGGCAGCGTCCGCCGACGCCCGAGGCCGTCGCGATGCTCGGTGACCTCGACGACCTCGCCGCCACGGTGGACCGGGTCGTGGCCGACGGCTGGACTCCTGTCGACGGCCATGTCAGCACCCAGCAGGAGCTGGACGCCTACGAGTGGGCCTGCTGGGGCACCCTCGCCGCCTGGGGCCTGGACCGGCCCGGCACGCCCGGTGCCGCGGACGCGCTCGCGTGGTCCACCGCACGACTCGGCGAGTGGCTGCACGACTACCGGGACGCCTGGGGCTTCGTCACCCTCGTCCTGCGTCGCGCCGTGGAGTGACACGGGCGGGCCGGTGCAGCGACCGCCGTACGGGGAGAAGGTCAGTCCGCCTGCGGCAGCCGGGCGTACAGGGTGCCGTCCTGGTCCGTCCGGGTGTCGAACCTCGGCTGCGGCGCCGTGGCGGGCCCGCGGACGTTCCAGCCGTCGGACAGCCGGAAGGTGCTGCCGTGCCACGGGCAGCGCAGGCAGCCGTCGGCCACGGTGCCGTCCGAGAGGGGGCCCGAGCGGTGGCTGCACCGGTCGGCCAGCACGTGCACCGCGCCGCCGGGCTCCCGTACGACCACCACGGGCACCTCGCCGGCCGTGCGCCGGCAGGGCTCGCCGACGGGGATGCCGTCCAGCGGTCCGAGCGGGTGCCAGCCCGGCCCGACGGCGTACGGCACCGGCTCGGCCTTGTTCGCCACGGCGGCCTGCCGGTGGGCGACGTGGCCGCCGACCGCGGCGCCCGCGCCCGCCACGGCCAGGCCCGCGAACCCCAGCGCCCGGCCGAGGGAGTGCCGGCCGAGGGAGCGCGCCGCCCACGAGGTGCCGTAGAGGCCGGCCGCCGTCGCCATCGAGGCCGCGTGGACCAGGCCGGTGCGCAGTTGCGGGTCGTGCTGCTCGGCCCAGTCGACCCAGCCGGACCAGGCGGTGGGCGCGGCGGCGACCGTGCCGAAGCCGACGAGCAGCCGGGCCTGGCGCTCCGACCCGCCGGCGAGGTCGAGGACCGCGGCGGACACCCAGGCGCCGAGGGACACGTGGACGAGGGCGGGGTGCAGGGGGTGTCCGAGCGGACGGCCGTGCAGCACGTCCCGCACCGGGCCGAGCGGCAGCGCCTTCACCGCTCTGCGGACCGGCCCGGTGAAGACGTCGAGTTCGTCCGCCTCCCCGACCGCGTCCAGCGCCCTGACCAGACGGTCGGCCGGGCCGTGCGAGCCGTCCGGCCGGGCGGCGGCCCTGATGCGTGCAGCGAAAGTGCCCATGGGACAACGCTGCACCCTCGCCGCTCCCCCGGCATCCGGCCGGCCACGGCGGCCGCGACCGCAGGCTCAGGCGCAGGCGCAGCCATAGCCGTGGCCGTGGCCGTGGCCTCGACCGCAGCCGTGGCGGGACCGGTCAGACGGCGTCCGGCGGGATCTCGCCGGATCCGCGGACGATCAGGCGGGTCGGCAGGACCACCTGCCGCGGCGGCGAGGTGTCGCCCTCCAGACGCTCGAACAGCAGCCCGGCCGCCGTCCGGCCCAGCGCGTCCGGGTCCTGGGCCACCACGGTCAGCCCGGGCGAGAGGAGCGCGGCGAGCTCCAGGTCGTCGAACCCCACCAGCGCCGGCCGCCTGGACCGGCCGGCCAGGTGTCCCAGCGCGCCCACGGTGACCCGGTTGTTCGCCGTCAGCAGCGCGGTGACCGGTTCCGGCCCGGAGGTCAGCCGGGCGACGGCGTGGGCCACGCTCCGCGGGTCGGTGGGGCCGGTGACGATCCGGCTGCCGGTGACGGGCAGTCCGGCGTCCTCCAGGGCGGCGCGGTAGCCGCTCAGGCGTTCGGCGCACGTGTGCAGGTGCGGCAGGTCGCCGACGAAGCCGATGCGGCGGTGGCCGTGCCCGATCAGGTGCTCCACCGCCCGGCGGGCGCCGCCGGCGTTGTCGCTGAGCACGACGTCCGCCTCGATGCCGGTCGCGGGACGGTCCAGGAAGACGACGGGCACCCCGGCCGCCATCTCGGGCAGCAGGTAGCGGTGGTCGTCGCCGGCCGGTACCACCAGCAGCCCGTCCACCCGGCCCGCGCACAGCGCCAGGGCGAGTTCCCGCTCGCGCGGGGCGCTCTCCTCGCTCGAACCGGTGAACAGCAGCTTGCCGTGCGCCCGGGCGACCTGTTCCACCCCCCGCGACAGCGCGGAGGAGAACGGGTCTCCGATGTCCTCCAGCAGCAGGCCGATGCTCGCGGTGCTCCCGGTGCGCAGGAGCCTGGCGCTGTCGTTGCGGCGGAAGCCGAGCGCGTCGATCGCCGTACGGACGCGGACGACCATCTCGGAACTGACACCGGACTCGTCGTTGACGACGCGGGAGACGGTCTTGAGCCCGACGCCGGCGGCGGCCGCGACGTCCTTCATCGTGGGCCGGGCGGGCGGGCGGCTGCTCATGACCACCGAGCGTACGGCCCCGCGCCCTCCGACCGGACCCCGGGGCCACCGCTGGGCCGACTCCGGGCCCGCAGCAGGCCGGTGGTGCGAGGGTCCGGCCGCGTACGGGGGCGACACCGCCGAGAGGTGACCGCCCACCCCTGGACAACGTTGTCCGTGCACGTGAGAATCGACCGACCCGCGCCGGGCCCGCGGCCGGTCGGCGTCCGCGCGCCCCGCACAGCACCCGCGCAGCACAGCATCCGCCCAGCACAGCACCCGCAGCCACCGCACCACGACGGCCGGCCGCCGACCGGAAAGCAGACCCCACCATGAGCACTCCTGCCCGCCCCGGCCCGACCGCGGGTCTCCGCTTCCCCGCAGGCTTCCGCTGGGGGGCGGCCACGTCGGCCTACCAGATCGAGGGCGCCGTCGCCGAGGACGGCCGGGCGCCGTCCATCTGGGACACCTTCGCCCACACCCCCGGCCGGATCGCCGACGGCGCCACCGGCGACCTGGCCGTCGACCACTACCACCGCTACCGCGAGGACGCGGCGCTCATGGGCGGGCTGGGGCTGACGGACTACCGGTTCTCCCTCTCGTGGGCCCGCCTGCAGCCGGACGGCACCGGACCGGTGAACCCCCGGGCCGTCGACTTCTACCGCAGGCTGCTCGACGCCCTCGACGAGCAGGGCGTCGAACCGATGGCCACGCTCTACCACTGGGACCTCCCGCAGGCGCTGGAGGACGGGGGCGGCTGGCGCAACCGGGACACCGCCCTGCGCTTCGCCGACTACGCGGAACTCGTCCGCGACCACCTGGGCGACCGGCTGCCGACCGTCATCACCCTGAACGAGCCGTGGTGCTCGGCCTTCCTCGGCTACAGCAGCGGCATCCACGCCCCCGGGGTGCAGGACCCGGCCGCCTCCCTCCGCGCCGCCCACCACCTGCTGCTGGGGCACGGCCTGGCGACGGAGCGGCTCCGGGCCGGCGCCCACCCGCCGCTGGTCGGGCCTGCCCCGAACTTCTACCCCGTGCGCGCACTGACGGACGACCCCCGCGACCTGGACGCCGCCCACCGGATCGACCTGCTCATGAACCGGCTGTTCCTCGAACCGATCACCCACGGCGCGTACGCGCAGGACATCCTCGACCACGTCGACAGGACCGCCGGCACGTCCCACATCCGGCCGGGGGACGAGAAGACGATCGCCACCCCGATCGACTTCGTCGGCGTCAACTACTACAGCACCCACACCGTCAGCGGCGGCCACCCCGCCCAGGGGCCGAGCGCCTGGCCGGGGGCCCAGGACGTCGTCTTCCACCCCGACGGCGGACGCGTCACCGCCATGGGCTGGGACGTCCACCCCGACGGGCTGCACGCCGTGCTGCGGCGCATCACCGCCGACCACCCCGGCCTCCCCGTGTTCGTCACCGAGAACGGCGCCGCCTACGAGGACCTGCCCGGGCCCGACGGACACGTCGACGACCACGAGCGCATCGCCTTCCTCCGCGACCACCTCGCCGCGCTCCACCGGGCGATCACCGACGGCGCCGACGTCCGGGGCTACTTCCTGTGGTCCCTGCTCGACAACTTCGAGTGGGCCGAGGGCAACGGCAAGCGCTTCGGGATCGTCCGGGTCGACTACGGGACCCAGCGCCGCATCCCCAAGGCGAGCGCCGCCTGGTACGCCTCGGTGATCGCCGCCAACGGCCTGCCGTAGCAGGCGCGGCGGCCGTGCCTCCGGACCGGACCCCACCTGCCAGGCCGCGGCGCGGACGGGACCGGGCGGACCGGAGGCGCGGCCGCCGCTACGCCCGGAGGAACTCCAGCACGGCCAGCACCCGGCGGTGGGTGTCCTCGGCGGGCGGCAGGTCGAGCTTCATCAGGATGTTGCCGATGTGCTTCCCCACCGCGGCCTCCGACACCGCCAGCGCCCGGCAGATCGCCGCGTTGGAGCGGCCCTCCGCGATCAGGGCGAGCACCTCGCGCTCGCGCGGGGTCAGCCGCTCCAGCGGGTCGCGGCGCCGGCTCAGCAGGCGGCGCACCACCTCCGGGTCGACGACCGTGCCCCCGGCCGCCACCGCGGCGACCGCCTCCACGAACTCCTCGACCTGGCCGATCCGGTCCTTCAGGAGGTAGCCGACCCCGGCGCCGGTGCCGGAGTCCAGCAGCTGCGCGGCGTAGGAGCGCTGGACGTACTGGCTGAGGACGAGCACCGGCAGGCCGGGGCGTTCTCCGCGCAGGGCGACGGCGGCGCGCAGCCCCTCGTCGGTCTGTCCCGGCGGCATCCGGACGTCGGTGATGACGATGTCCGGCGCGTGCCCGGCGACGGCCGCGTGCAGGGCCCCGGCGTCACCGACGGCGGCGACCACCCGGTGGCCGAACCGGGCGAGCAGGCCGACGAGGCCCTCGCGCAGCAGGACGCCGTCCTCGGCGAGCACGACGCGCAGGGAGTCCGGGCCGCTCATGCCGCCGCGCCGATCGGCGTGCACGGGATCTCCATGCGCAGCAGGGTCGGCCCCCCGGGCGGGCTGCTCAGCAGGAGGGTGCCGTCCAGCACGGAGACCCGGTCGGCCAGCCCGGTGAGGCCGGATCCGAGCGCGGGGTCGGCGCCGCCTCGGCCGTCGTCGGACACCTCGATGACGAGCAGCCCTCCGGCGTGGCGGCCGTCGACCCGGGCGGATCCGGCACCGCTGTGCTTGGCGATGTTGGCGAGCGCCTCCGACACCGCGAAGTAGCCGGCCGACTCGACCGCCGGGGGCAGCCGCCCGGGCAGCTCGAAGCCGACCTCCACGGGGACGGGCGAGCGGTCGGCCGCGTCCGTGCAGGCGTCCGGCAGGCCGTGGTCGGTGAGCACCTGCGGGTGGATCCCGTTGATCAACTCCCTGAGCTCCTCCAGGACATGACCGGCCTCCCGGTGCGCGTCGGCGAGCCGCTCCGCGAGGGCGCTGCCCGGCTCGGCGTCCAGCCGGGCCAGACCGAGCGCCATCGCGAGCGCCACCAGCCGCTGCTGGGCGCCGTCGTGGAGGTCGCGCTCGATGCGCCGCCGCTCCGCCTCGAAGGCGTCCACCAACCGTGCGCGGGAGCTGACGAGTTCACCGATCCGCAGCTCCTGCCCGGCCGGGGCCAGCACGTTGCGGGCGAGGGCCGCCCGGCCGGCCGCCACCAGGGTCAGCGGATACCCGGCCAGGGCCAGGGCCGCGAACCCTGCGACCGTCAACGCCCCTGCCACCAGCGGGGAGTGGACCTGCCAGAGCTTCAGCACGTTCACCTGGTCACCGTCCGCGAGGAGCAGCGGCAGCGCGGCGATCAGGTAGCCCGGCACGGCCAGCGCACAGCCGGCGACGACCAGGTCGACCGGCCAGAGGACGAAGGCGGCGAGCACCGAGAAGCCCAGCTCCCGCCAGGTCGCCTGCTCGCGGTAGCGCAGCCGGAGCCAGGCCGTCAGGCCCGGCCGTCCGGGGACGAGGTGCGATCCGCCCGGCACCGTGTCGGCCAGGCGCGTCGTGCGCAGCAGCCACCGCTCCCAGGCCGCGAACGGCAGCCCGACCAGGGCCAGCGCCGCCAGCAGCGGCAGGCCGACCAGCACCACGGCCAGCACGCCGGCCGCCGTCGCCGCCACCAGCAGGCCCACGCAGAGCAGCAGCCCCGCGGTGCCGCTGGCCAGCAGGTAGCCCGCCGCCCGCCACGGCAGCGAGGTCCGGAGGAACGCCGGGTGCGCCAGCTCCCGCCACACGCCCGCTGTTCCGTCGCGCATCCGTCCCGCCCCGCTCTGCTCCGCCGCCCCGGCCCCGGCGGCCGTCGCGGCCTCCACCCTAGGCGGGCGCCGCGCCGGCCGCGGTAGGCCTGGCCCTACCTCCCGCGGTAGGGCCAGGCCTGCTGACCGGGCCGTCCGCGGGCGGTTGGCTTCCGGTATGCGAATGGGAATGCTGCGCATCGCGCTGAAGTCGTTGAGGGTCCGCTGGGTGTCGCTGGTCGGCGCCTTCGTCGCGCTGGCCCTGGGGGTCGCGATGACGGCGGTGATGCTGCTCGGCCTGGCCGCGGCGGTGTCGCTGCCAGGCGGCGAGGCCGTGGTGTCGCTGGTGGCGGCCCTGGGCACGGCGGGCGGGGTGAGCGCGTTCGTGTCGGCGTTCGTCGTCGCGTCGACCTTCTCGTACGTCGTCGCGCAGCGGCGGCGCGAACTCGGCCTGCTGCGGCTGGCGGGCGCCACCCGGGCCCAGGTGCGGCGGACCGTCCTCGTGGAGGCCGTCGTGCTCGGTGCGGCCGCCTCCGCGGCGGGCTGCGCGCTCGGCCGGCTCGCGGCCCCGGCGATGGTCGGGTGGCTGGCGGACGTCGGCATGGCGCCGCCCGGCTTCACGACCGGCCACCAGCAGTGGCCGCTGCACGGGGCGTTCTGGACGGGCCTGCTGGTGGCCCTGGGCGGGGTGGCGGTGGCCGCCCGGCGCGCCGGGCGGTTCGGCCCGCTGGACGCGCTGCACTCGGCCGACCTGGACACCGGTGTGATGACCGGCGGCCGCCTGCTGTGGGGCCTCGGACTGCTGCTGACGGCCGCGGTCATGATCGCCTCCGGCCTGGTCACGGATCCGGCCGACCTGCTCCACCGCAAGACGTACACCGTGCAGCCGATGGTGCTGATCTCCGCGTGCGG
The DNA here is from genome assembly GCF_045862635.1 of Kitasatospora sp. NE20-6. NCBI lineage: Bacteria > Bacillati > Actinomycetota > Actinomycetes > Kitasatosporales > Streptomycetaceae > Kitasatospora > Kitasatospora sp. NE20-6. The sequence goes on along the minus strand of NZ_BPRL01000077.1, from coordinate 24,902 downwards.
CCTGCTCGCGCCGGTGATCGCCCGGCCGGTGCTGCGGCTGCTCGCCCGCCTCCCCGCCCGCTGGACCCGCTGCAGCGGACGGCTGGTCCGGGAGAACGCCTCGGCGGCGCTGCGCCGCACCGGCGCGATCGCCGCGCCCGTCCTGGTGTCGGTGGCGCTCACCGGTTCGCTGGCCGGCGCGCTGGCCACCGTGGGCGGGGCCCGTGCGGCCGAGGCCCTGGCCCGTACCGCGGCCGACTTCGTCGTCACCCCGCAGGCCACTCCCGACGGCTTCCCCGGTGCGCCCGCCGCGCCCGCCGCGTCCACCGCGCTCACCGACGCGCTGCGCGCCGTGCCCGGTACGGTCGTCTCCCCCACCGCGCCCACGCGGCTCGCGATCGTCGAGGCCGACGGCACCGTCGTCCGGAGCGAGGCGCGGGCGGCCGATCCCGCCGCCCTGGCCGTGGTCGCCCGGCTGCCCGTGGTCACCGGCTCGGTGGCCGGTCTCGACGACGGCGGCATCGTGCTGCCCCTGGAGTGGGGGCGGCGCACCGTGGGCGCGCCGGTGGACGTCGTCCTCGCGGACGGCACCCGGACGACCCTGCGCGTCGCCGCCGTCCTGCGCGACGGACTCGGCGACAACGGCCTGTACGTGACCGCCCGCAACGCGCCCGGCACCCGCGTCGACCGCATCGACGTACGGCTCGCGCCCGGCGCCGACCGCGCCGCCGCCACCCGGCTCCTCGCCACCGCCGCCGCCGCGCACGGTGCGGCCGTCGCCGACCGCGGCGACCTCCTGGCCGCGAGCGCCCCGGCGAACGTCCGGATCGTCCGGCTGCGGGCCGTCCTCGTGCTCGGCCTGGCCCTGGTCTACACCGCCATCGCCCTCGTCAACACCCTGGTCATGGCCACCGCCGACCGGCGTCGCGAGCTCGCGCTGCTCCGCCTCGCCGGTGCCACCCGCAGCCAGGTGGTGCGGCTGGTCACCGCCGAGTCGGTGCTGGTCGTCGCCGTCGGCGCCGTGATCGGCTGCGGCGTGGCGGGCGTCCAGATCGGCAGCATGCACGCGGCGCTGGCCCTGCTCGGGGTGCCCGCGCCGGTGGCCCTGCCGTGGCAGCCGGTCGGGCTGGTGACGGCGGCGTTCGCGCTGCTGGCCGTCCCGTGCGCGGCGCTGTCCACCGTGTGGGCGCTGCGCGGGCGGCCGGTCGTCGCGGCGGCGCGCTGACCCGGGGCGGGTGCCGGGGCGAGTGCCGGGGCGGGCACCGGAGACGGCTCCCCGCCGATCCGCTCCGCACCATTCGACAACTTTACGGTTGTACAAGTGGACGGTTGTGCATAGGGTGCCGGTATGACAGTCATCGAGGACGAGTTGAGCCTGGTGTTCGCGGCGCTGGCCGACCCGACCCGGCGCGCGATACTGGAGCGCCTGGCCCGGGGCGACGCGACGGTCAACGAGCTCGCCGAGCCGTTCGCCATCAGCCAGCAGGCCGTCTCCAAGCACCTGAAGGTGCTGGAGCACGCCCGGCTCATCTCACGGACACGGGCCGCCCAGGCGAGGCCCTGCGCGCTGGAGACGGTGCACCTCGACACCGCCTCCGACTGGATCGCACGCCACCGGCAGATCTGGGCCGACCGCCACGACCGGCTCGCCGCGCACCTCAGCACCCTGCAGGCCGCCCCGGCCACGGACGAGGGAGCGACACCATGACCACGACCGGCGAGTTCACCCACCGGCGCGTCCACCACGCCCCGCCCGAGCTGCTGTTCGACTGCATGACGACGCCCGAGCACCTCACGCACTTCTGGGGACCGGCCGGCACCACCACGCCGCTCGACGGCATCGTCGTCGACCTGCGGCCCGGCGGGGCCTTCGAGACCACCATGGTCGACCGGGCCGGCGGCAACGCCTACACCATGAAGGCCGTCTACGCCGAGATCCGCAGGCCGGACCTGCTGGTGTGGGTGGAGCCCGGCGTCGAGGGCGGCATGCGGACCACCGTCACCTTCACCGACCTGGGCGACGGACGCACCGAGGTCGTCACCCGCCAGAGCAACCTGCCGGCCGCCTACCGGAGCGCCGAGGCGCAGGCCGGGTTCCGTACGAGCCTCGACCGCTTCGACGCGTACGTGGCCGGTGTCGGCACCGGGCCGCAGGCCCCGTGACCTGCGGAGGACCCATCGGCACACCCACCGGACCAGGGAGCACACCATGCCACGCACCACGTCCAGGGACGGCACCACCCTCGCGTACGAGCGGACCGGCGACGGCCCCGCCCTCGTCCTCGTGGACGGCGCCCTCTGCCACCGGGCCGCAGGCCCCGCGCGACCGCTGGCCGCCCTGCTGCGGACCGCCTTCACCGTGTACACCTACGACCGGCGCGGCCGCGGCGGGAGCACGGACACCGCGCCGTACGCCGCCGCCCGGGAGGTCGAGGACCTGCAGGCCGTGATCGACCGGGCCGGCGGCCGCGCCCACGTGTACGCGATGTCGTCCGGCGGCGCCCTCGCCCTGGCCACGGCAGCGGCCGGACCCGGCATCACCCGTCTCGCGCTGTACGAACCGCCGTTCATGGCCGAGGCCGGGGAGGCCGCCCGGAACAAGGAATACACCGCGCGGCTCGCCGACCTGCTCGCGGCCGGGCGACACGGCGACGCCGTGGAGCTGTTCATGGCCCGCGTCGGCATCCCCGCCCCGGCCGTCGCCGGACTCCGCACCCGGCCGGACTGGGCCGCGCTGGAGGCGATCGCCCCCACGCTCGCGTACGACGACGCCCTGCTCGGCGACGGCAGCGTGCCGCGCGCCACGGCGGCGGCCGTCACCGCACCGGCGCTGGTGCTCGCCGGAGGGGCGAGCCCGGAGAATGTGCGGATCGCCGCGCGGGCCACCGCGGAGGCCCTCCCCGCGGCCGGTCACCGGGTGCTCGACGGCCAGACCCACGACGTGCACGCCGAGGCACTCGCGCCGGTGCTGGCCGAACACTTCGGCGCCCGCTGACCTCCGGCGCCCGGCCCGCGTCGGGCGGTGGCACCATGAAGGCATGGCCAGGTGTCCGACGAGGCCGCCCGCCGGGAGCGGTTAGCGGTGCGCACGCCGCCCGCACAGACGGCGACCGCCGGCCCTGCGGGCCGGACGGGCCGCGCGGGAGGTACCGGCGGTACGGGCCTGCGGGTGGCCGTGGTCGGCTCCGGCCCGGCAGGCCTGTACACCGCCGAGGCGCTGCTGAAACAGGCCCCGCCGCAGGACGGCGGCACCGACGGCATCGAGGTGGACGTCCTCGAACGCCTGCCGACGCCGTACGGCCTGGTGCGCTACGGCGTGGCGCCCGACCATCCGTCGATCAGGTCGATCGCCGACCACCTGCGGCAGGTCCTCGAAGACCCGCACGTCCGGTTCCTCGGCGGGCTGTGCTTCGGCACCGACCTGGATCGCGCCATGCTCCTCGGCTGCTACGACGCGGTGGTGTACGCCACCGGCGCGAGCCTGGACCGGCGCCTCGGGGTGCCCGGCGAGGACCTGCCGGGCAGTGCGGCCGCGGCCGACTTCGTCCGCTGGTACTGCGGGCACCCCGACGCCGACGAGGGCGGGTTCACGCTCGACGCCCGGTCCGTCGCGGTGATCGGGACGGGCAACGTCGCACTCGACGTGGCCCGGATCCTCGCCGAGCCCGCGGCCGCCCTCCGCGACACCGACGTACCCGAGCAGGTGCTCGCCGCGCTGGCCGCCAGCCGGGTCCGGGAGGTCCACGTCATCGGCCGCCGCGGCCCGGCACAGGCCCGGTTCACCACCAGGGAACTGCGCGCGATCGGCGAACTGCCGGGCACCGACGTCGTCGTGGACGCGTCCGCGACCGACCTCGACGCCTTCGACCCGACCGGCGCGAGCAGCAGGCTGGCCGCGTCCGACCGCCGGATCCGCGACATCACGGCGGTGCTCGCCGGCTGGGCGGGTCGCACGCCCCCGGGCGGCGCACCTTCGGGCGGATCGCGCCCGGACGGATCGCACCCGGGCCGTCCGCGGCGGGTGGTGTTCCGGTTCTGGACGCGGCCGGTGGAGATCGTCGGCACCGGCCGGGTGGAGGCCCTCGTCGTCGAGCGCACCAGGACGACGGAGGCGGGCCTCCTGGTCGGCACCGGCCTGCGGACGGTGCTCCCGGTGCAGCTCGTGCTCCGGTCGGTGGGCTACCGCGGCACCCCGCTGCCCGGGGTGCCGTTCGACGAGCGCCGCTCGGTCGTGCCCAACGCCGAGGGGCGGGTCCTGGCGCCCGACGGCTCGCCGCGGCCGGGCGAGTACGTCGCCGGCTGGCTGAAGCGGGGGCCGACCGGGGTGATCGGCAGCAACCGGTCCGACGCCGCGCAGACGGTCCGCTCCCTCCTCGCGGACCGGGCCGCGGACCCCGTCGTGCCGCCGTCGCGCTCCGCCACCGCGGCGCCGCGGCTGACCGACCTGCTGGCGGAGCGCGGTGTGCGGCCCGTGAGTTACACGGAGTGGCTGGGCATCGACGAACGCGAGCAGCAGCTCGCCGCGGAGCTCGGACGGGGCAGCCGCGTCAAGCTCTGCGACTGGGACGACCTCAACCGCGCCTGCGGGCACCCGTCGCCGGACACCGACCGCTGAACCGCCGTACCCGGCCGCGCATCCGCTGCCGGGGCGGCCCGCCGGGAGACTTGAGTTCGCCGGACCGCGGGGCCGTTGGGCGGAGCCGGGGTCGGCCGCGAGGGTGTCGCGCCCCGGCCGGAGCCGCCCGCCCGGATAGTTGGGTGGTCCGCCCCGGCCACCGGCCGGCCGAAGAACGGGAGCTCCGCCCCCATGCCCCACTCGACCACCGCGTCGCTCGACGGTTACTCGGAGAAACGGGGGACGGCCCTCGCCGGCATGTGCGTGGCCGCCGGCATGGTGTGGCTGTCGTTCGCGGACTTCGGCGTGGCCGTGCCGACCATCTCGGACGAGCTGGCGGTGTCGCTGCCCGATCTGCAGTGGGCCAACAACGCGTTCAGCCTCTCCACCGGCGCCCTCGTCCTCGCCGGGGGCCGGCTGGGCGACGTGTTCGGCCGCAAGCGGATGCTGGAGATCGGCCTCGTGGTGATGGGCGCCGTCTCGCTGGTGGCGGCGTTCGCACCGGGGGTCACCGGCCTGATCGTCGGCCGTGCCGCGATGGGCGTCGGTGCCGCGATGATCCTGCCCGCCACGCTGGCGCTGATCCCGCCGATGTTCCCGCCGGAGGAGCAGCCGAAGGCGTTCGGGGCCTGGATGGCCGTCGCGTGGGTCGGGCAGGCCGCGGGCCCGGCCGTCGGCGGCATCCTCACCGGCGTGCTCGGCTGGCGGTCCACGATCTGGATCAACGCGCCGCTGGCCCTCGTGGGCCTGTGGCTGGTGCACCGCGCGGCGGTCGAGTCGACCGACCCGCGCGCCTCCCGGCACATCGATCTGCTGGGTCTGGCCACCAGCGCCCTGGCGGCGTTCTGCCTGCTCTACGGGTGCACCGCCGGGCAGGAGGAGGGCTTCGACGACCCCGTGATCATCGGCCTGCTGGTGGGCTCGGTGGTACTGGCCGCACTCTTCGTGCTCCTGCAGAAGCATCTCGCCGATCCCCTCGTCGACCTCCGGCTCTTCTCGTCCCGGCCGTTCTGCGGCGCCCTCGTCGCCAACTCCGTGATGAACATCGTCTTCGCGGGGGTCAGCTTCCTGCTCACGCTCTACCTCCAGGAGGTCCGCGGGTACGGCCCGGTCACGGCCGGCCTCCTGCTGCTGCCCTCCACCGTGACGATCCTGCTGTTCAACCCGTACGGCGGCCGGGTCGCCGCCCGACGCGGCGCCCGGCTGCCCGTCGTGGCCGGTCTGCTGCTGCTGGGCGCGGGCACGCTGGTCGCGGCGGTCATCGGCCGGCACTACGCGTACGCGATCCTGGCCGCCGGCCTGCTCGTGCTCGGCGCGGGCCTCGGCCTGATGTCGATCCCGCTGTCCGACACCGCGGTGGCCGGCCCGCCGGAGGAACTCGCCGGGACGGCCTCCGGCATGTTCAAGGTGACCAGCATGCTCGGCGGCGCCTTCGGCGTGGCCGTGACGGTCGCCGTCCAGCAGTCCGTGGAGTCGCACCAGGCGATCGACCGGGCCAAGGCGGCCGGCCTGTCCGACGCCGACGCCGACCAGCTGGGCGACGCGGTGACGGATTCGGCGCTGGCCTCCCAGATCATGTCCTCGGTGGACCAGGCCACCCGTGACGCGATCACCGCGGCCTTCCACGAGGTGCAGGCCGTCGGCACCGCCCGGGCCATCGCGCTGTCCGGCCTCCTCGCGCTCGTGGCCGCGCTGGTCATGCCCCTCGTCTGGCGCCTGGCCCCGCCCGCCCGGCGGAAGGACGTGCACGCGGTCCGCCGGGAGGAGCCCTCCACGGAGAGCTGACCGGACGGCCGGTGGGCGCGACCCGGTGGGCGCGACCCGGTGGCCGTCCCGCCGTCGGCCCGCCCGCGGTGCTGCTACCCGGTGGGCGTGACGCCTGCCGTGCCCGTCAGCGCCCGCTGGACGAGCGGTGCGTCATGGGCGGTCGTCTCGATCCAGACCGGACGGCCCGGCACGCTCTCGTAGCGGGTCACCGTGCGCCCGACCTTCTCCGCGAACCGGTCCGGCTCGGCCCCGGTGACCACCACGACGCGGCCGCCCGCCGGCACACCGACCTCGCGCCCCGCACGGCGGCCGGTGAACCGCACGGCCGCCGCACCCGGTTCCACCTGCAGGTGGCCGGACGAACGGGCGTCCAGCAGCTCCAGCCTGGAGTCCGTCGCCAGGCGGCACGGCACGCGCACGCCGCTGCCCCGGGTGAACGCCGCGGACCGCCGACCGGCCCGGGCCAGCGCCAGCCGCGGGACGACCTGGTCACGCATCAGGTCGACCAGGAACCGCACCGGCACGTCCACCCACTGCTCCGTCCTCGCGACCGCATCCGGCGGCCCACCGTAGAGCACGCCCTCCCCCGCCCGCACACCCGGCCGGACCGCTGCCCGGTCCGGTCGCCGGGCGCAGCGGTGCGTACCCGTCAACCGATGCACAATCAGTGCGCTTTGCCCGCACGGGGTGCCGACCGGGACCGTCGTGTCCGGCACATCGCGCGCGTACGGGCGAGGCGGGCCGTCGTGGGCCTCCGTGGGCCGCACGCCGGTGCCCGCGAAGGGGGACCAGGACGGGACGTGGACACGATCGCCTTACCACCCTCAGGTCCGTGGCCGGAGTTCGTGCACCAGCGCGCGGCCCTGCTGATGCCGCTGGGCACCGCCTCCGCCGAGGACGGCTTCGACGCCTCCGACGGCTGGGCCCGGCAGCAGGACGGCCCGGAGTCCCTCGCCGCCCCGGCGCCGGGATGGAGCGTCCTGCTGGACGCCCCGCTGGTCACCGTGCAACGGCCGGGCGGGCAGGTGTGGTGGAAGGGCGACGTGGCGGTCGGCCGCGACTGGCGGCGCGCGGCGCGCACGCACGAGGCCGTGCTCCTCGTCGCGGGGCCGTTCACGCACCCGGCGCAGTTCCCCGCCGCAGCGGCCGCCGGAGTGCTGCGCCTGCTGGTCGCCGCGGTCACCGTCGGGGGTTCCACCTGGTAGCACCGGTCCGGCGGGCCGCCCCTGCCGCCGTACCGCTGTGCCGACCCCGCCGCACCCTGCCCGGCCTGCCTGCCCTGCCCGTCGTGGACGGACGGTCCGCCGGAACGGGCCCGCACCGACCCCCGGACGACCGCGTGCACTCCTCCCTTCGGGGCACACGCAAGAAGGGCGGACCGGACACCACGGCCGGCGCGGACAGCACGGACAGCACGGACAGAAGGGAAACGGCCATGCAGGAGGAAGTGGTCACTGCCGATTCCGTCTCCCACACCCTGGCCCAGGCCAGACGGGCGGCCGCCGCCCACCTGCGCGCCCACTGCGCGTGGGCCGACGAGGAGGCCGTGCTGATGGTGATCTCCGAGCTCCTGACCAACTCGGTGCGCCATGCCGCCGGCGGCTGGCGGCTGGCGCTGGCCGTGTTCCCGGACCGCCTCGTCGCCGACGTCGTCGACCGCAGCCCGCGGATCCCGCAGCCGCGCCCCCCGGACCTCACGGGCGGCGGCGGCATGGGCTGGCACCTCGCCGAACGCCTCACCACCCGGCTGGACGTCCTCCCGCACGCGGAGGGCGGCAAGACCGTCCGCGCGCTGTGGACCGCCCGGCAGCAGGCGCCCGTGCCTCACCAGGAATCCGCGGCGGCCGGCGGCCCGGCAGCCTGACCGGACACCGGGCCCTCGGCCTGACGGACCCCGCGCCCACCACGGCGTGAACGTGCCTGCGCCTGCCCCCGGGACTGCCCCCGGGCGCCTGCGGGCGCAGCGTCTGCCCCGGACCCCGCCGAAGATTCCTGCGCATGTCACGGCTCGGTGAGGGCAGCAGAACCTCCGTCACACGATCACGACCTGCAAGGAGTTCCTGTGCTTCCTCTCGTCCTCGTCCTGCTGCTCGCCGTCCTGCTGTTCGGCCTCGGCTTCGCCGTCAAGGCGCTGTGGTGGATAGCCGTCATCGTCCTCGTCCTCTGGCTGGTCGGTTTCGTCGCCCGCGGCACCAACGCCGGCGGCTCGCGCGGCCGCTGGTACCGCTGGTAACGCCGGTAACGCCTCACCGTGACGGCCGCCGGGCCGGTGCACCGCCGATGTCCGCGGTGGCACCGGCCCGGCGGCCTTTCCGGCGCGCCGACGGGGGATCCCCCCCCGGACGCACGGCCACGGCCAGCCCACCCGTCGCGGAGGAGCGTCCGGAGCCGGACGGCCGAGGGCGGCGGCCCGGGCCGAGGACCGGCAGCGGGCGTTCTACCCTGTCGGTATGCAGATCCCTCCGCTGCCCGACGGACACACCCACGACGGCCCCGCACCGCGGACCGCCGGCCTGGAGGAGGTCCGACGGCTGCTGGCCGGGCGCGGCGTGGCCGTACTCAGCGGGGCCGGGCTGTCGACCGAGTCCGGCATCCCCGACTACCGCGGTGCCACCGGAAGCCGGCGCCGCCAGCCGCCCATGACGTACCAGGACTTCGTGGGCAGCGAGGAGAGCCGCCGCCGGTACTGGGCGCGCAGTCACGCCGGGTGGCGGACGATCGCGCGGGCCGAGCCGAACGCCGGGCACCGGGCCGTCGAGGAACTGCGCCGGTCCGGACACGTGACGGCCGTGATCACCCAGAACGTCGACGGCCTGCACCGCGCGGCCGGCACCCCCGACGCCGTGGAACTGCACGGCGGGCTCGACCGCGTCATCTGCCTGGGGTGCGGGCGCACCAGCCCGCGCGAGGACCTCGACGTGCGGCTGAGCGCGCTGAACGGCGCCGCGCGGGACACCGGCGCCCACGTCAACCCGGACGGCGACGTCGAACTGCCGGACGCGCTCGTGGAGAACTTCCGCATCGCCCCGTGCGCGGCGTGCGGCGGGATCCTCAAACCGGACGTGGTCTTCTTCGGCGAGAGCGTCCCGAAGCCCCGTGTCGAGCGCTGCTTCGACCTGGTCGACGCCGCCCGCGCGCTCCTGGTGCTCGGGTCGTCCCTCACCGTCATGTCGGGCCTGCGGTTCGTCCGCCGCGCGGCACGGAACGGCACCCCCGTCGCGATCGTCAACCAGGGCGCGACCCGTGGCGACGCCTTCGCCACGGCCACGGTCTCGCTGCCCCTCGGCGCGACCCTGACCGCCCTGGCGGAGCACCTGGGCGCGGCCCCGACCACCCGGTGACCGACCCACCCGTCCCCCTGCACGACGGCCCCGGTCGACCACGGCGATCGCCGCGTGGTTCCGCGCATGCACCACGACCGCTCGGTGCTCCGGTCGTGCCCGGCAGTCCGGCGTTCCCGCGCGCCGCGGAAGCCTGAAGGGGAAAGACTGAAGGGCGGGGACGGATCCCTCCCTGTCCACGCGAGAGGAGTGGTGCGCGATGAGGCTGGTGCTGCAGCAGTTCCTGTCGGTGGACGGCGTCTCCCAGGGGCCCGGATCCCCGGACGAGGACACCAGCGACGGGTTCGCCCGGGGCGGCTGGTTCGTCCCTCACCTGGACGAGGCGTTCGAACGGCTGGCCGCCACCTGGCTCGGCACGGCGGACGCGTTCCTGTTCGGCCGACGCACCTACGAGAACTTCGCCCGGGACTGGCCGGAGATGGGCGACCACCCCAACGCCCGCATCCTGAACGGCTTGCCGAAGTACGTCGCCTCCCGGAGCCTGACCACCGCAGGATGGAACCCGACGACGATCCTCTCCGGCGACGTCCCCGCCCAGGTCGCCGAGTTGAAGCGGCAGCCCGGCCGTGAGCTCCAGATCCACGGCAGCGCCCGGCTCGGCCGGTCCCTGCTGGCTGCCGGCCTGATCGACGAACTGCGGCTCGCGATCGCCCCCGTGGTCGTGGGCAGCGGACGACGCCTGTTCCCGGACGGCGGCACCGCGGCCGGGCTGCGCCTGCTGCACAGCGAGACCACGCCGCGCGGAGTCGCGGTGCACGTCTACGAGTCGACGGGCCTTCCGGAGTACGGGACGTACGGCGCCGACGCGTAGGCGTTCACGCAGGCACAGGGCCGGGCCGGGCCGACCGACGCCGGGTTCCCGGATCGTCCGGGTGTCTTGGCTGTCGGCGACGCCGTCGGCCGCGGGCCGCGGGGGTGCGGCTCGTGCCAGGATGCTCGGTATGTCTGGTCGCGCACTGAGCTTCGGAACAATGGCGGATGCGTACGAGCGGTTCCGGCCGGGGTATCCCGTGGAGCTTTTCGACCGGGTGACGGCGTACGCGGGTCGGCCGGTGCGGACGGCCCTCGAAATCGGTGCGGGGACGGGCAAGGCGACCCGTCTGTTCGCCGGGCAGGGGGTCGCGGTCACCGCGACCGAGCCCGACGGTGCGATGCTCGCCGTACTGCGCAGGCACGTTCCGGCAGGTGTCAGGACGGTGCAGGCCGCGTTCGAGGACCTGCGGCCCGGCGAGAGGTACGGGCTGGTCTTCGCCGCGGCGGCGCTGCACTGGACGAGTCCGGAGGGCCGGTGGTCCCGCATGGCCGGGCTGTTGGAGCCGGGGGGCGTGTTCGCCTCGTTCGGTGGGCCGGTCCAGCTGACCGACCCCGCCGTGGAGGAGGCCGTCCGCGCGGCGCGCGCGCCTTTCCTGGAGAGCGACGAGGTGCCGTCCCCGGACGGCACGCCTCCGGGGCACGCCATGCAGTGGCCGGGTACGGAGCTCCGACGGTCCGAGTGGTTCACCGACGTTCAGCAGTCCTCGGTCGAACGGCGTCTGACGATGAGTGCCCGCGACTACGTCGGGCAGCTCTCGACCATCTCGGCCTACCTCGTGCTGCCGGCCCCGGAGCGGCAGCAGGTCTTCGAGCGGATCCTGCAGGTCCTGCCCGGGACGGTCCGGGTTGCCGCCGACCTCACGGTCCACCTCGCCCGTCGGCGCCACGAGCAGTAGGACCCCGGCTGTCGCATGGCGAGGGCGGCGATCGGCGATCGGCGATCGGTGAGCCCTCACGGGACCGAAGCGTGGGGGGCCCGCCCCCCCGGCCGGGGGGGCACGCGGGCCGGGTGCGGGCCCCCCGCCGGCCCCCGTGGGCGCGCCCCCGGCCCGCGGGGCCGGGGCCCCACCGCTTCCGGTCGCCGGGCAGGCCCGTCGGTTCACCCCGGCAGGTCGGCCTCCAGGTAGCGTTCCAGCCCTTCGACCACCAGCTTGTGGTCGTCCAGCTGCGGCAGGCCGGAGATCGCGACGGTGCCGACCGGTCCCACGTGCGCGACGACGATCGGGAAGGCGCCGCCGTGGGCCGCGTAGCGGTCGGGGTCGAGGCGGGACTTCTCCTCGAAGGTGCCGCCCGCGTCGCGGAAGCGCTGGCCGACGAGGTAGGAGCTGGACCCGTACCGCCGCACCACGCGGGTCTTCCGCTCGATCCAGGCGTCGTTGTCCGCGCTGGTGCCGGGCATGGCGAAGTGGAAGAGCTGCTGCTCACCGCGGCGGATGTCGACGGTGACGGGCAGTTCGCGTTCCCGGGCGAGTTCCACCAGCAGGCAGCCGAGCCGCCAGGCGTCCTCGTTGGTGAAGCGGGTGAACTGCAGGCGGAGTTCCTGCTCGACGAGCTCGGCGGTGGTCGTCACAGCTGCACCGTCCGGCCCTCGGCGGCGGAGCGGCTCGCCGCCTCCAGCACGGTGAGGGCGGAGACGGCGTCGCGCGCCTCGACCGGCGCAGGGGCGCGGCCGTGCAGGGCGTCCACGACGCCCGCGTAGTAGCTCTGGTAGGCACCGGGCAGGGTGGGGTGGGCGACCGCGCCGTCCACCGTGCCCAGCTGTCCGTACGCGGACTCCGGGGTGTGGCCCCATCCCTCGTCGGCGGGCGTGCGTCCCGCCCGGAGGGCGTCCTCCTGGCCGTCGAGGCCACGGCTCGTGTAGGCGGCCTCGCTGCCCAGCACCCGGAAGCGCGGGCCGAGGTCGGCGGCGGCCGCGCTCATCCACAGGTGGGAGCGGGTGCCGCCGGCGTGGGTGAGCGCGACGAAGGAGTCGTCGTCGACGGCCGCACCGTCACGGCGTACGTCCAGCTCGGCGTAGACGGACACGGCCGGGCCGAAGAGCGTGAGTGCCTGGTCGACCAGGTGGCTGCCCAGGTCGTAGAGGAGGCCTCCGGCCTCGGCGGGATCGCCGAGTTCGCGCCAGCCGCCCTTGAGCTGGGGCCGCCAGCGCTCGAACCGCGACTCGAAGCGGTGCACCCGGCCCAGCTTGCCCGACCGGACGAGCTCGCCGACGGTCAGGAAGTCGCCGTCCCAGCGCCGGTTCTGGAAGACGCTCAGCAGCAGGCCGCGCGACTCGGCGAGGTCGGCCAGCGCCGCGCCCTCGGCGGCCGTCGCGGCCAGCGGCTTGTCGACGACGACCGGGACGCCGGCCCGGAGCGCGGCGGTGGCGAGGGGGATGTGGGTGCGGTTGGGCGAGGCGACGACCACCAGGTCGAGGCCGAGCGGCCACAGCTCGTCGGCGGAGGAGAGCAGCTGCACCCCGGGGTACCGGGCCGCGGCCTGCTCGCGCCGTTCCGGGTCCGTGGTGACGACGGCGTCCAGGTGCAGCCCGGGGGTGGTCGCGATGAGGGGCGCGTGGAAGACGGAGCCCGCGAGCCCGTAGCCGATCAGGCCGACGCGGAACGGCGCGGCCGAGGGGGTGTTCGGAGTGCTGTTTGCCATGGGGTCCAGTTAAACAACAGTGTGGATTAAGTCGCAAGCGTGTCGCATAATCGATCCGTGACCTCCCGCTCCCCCGATCCCGCAGCAGGCCCCCCGCCGGGCCCCTCCCCGGACCTCTCCCCGGGCACCTCCGCCGCGCCGGACCGGGCGGCCGGACCGGGCCCTGCGCCCATCGCGCCTTCCGGCGCGAACCTCTCCACGCTCAGGGACCACAACGCGGCCGCGGTACTGGCCCTGGTCCGGGCCGCCGGCGCGGCGGGGACCAGCAGGGTCGAGCTCGCCCGCGAGTCCGGTCTGACCGCGCAGGCCATCAGCAAGATCGTGCACCGGCTGACCGGCGACGGCCTGCTCGTGGAGGCGCACCGCGGCGTGTCGACCGGCGGGAAACCGCCCACCCTGCTGTCCCTCGTGCCCGAGGCGCGCTGGGCCGTCGGCGTCCAGCTCGGCCGCGACACGCTCACCGTGCTCCGCGCGGACCTGACCGGGCGGGCCGCCGCGGTCCGCCGGCTGCCGATCGACCTCGCCGCCTGGGGTCCGGCCCGCGTGCTCGACCTGCTGGCCGGGCAGGTCGGTCTGCTCCTCGCCGGCCTGCCGCGGGCCGACGTCCTCGGTGTCGGCGTGGCGCTGCCCGGCCCGCTCGACCAGCACGCGGGGGTCCTGCACCAGGTCACCGGCATGCGGGCCTGGGACGGGCTTCCGCTCCGCGACGAGATCACCCGGCGGCTCGGCCTGCCCGGGATCGTCGAGAAGGACAGCACCGCGGGCGTGCTCAGCGGTCTCGGCTCACCGAACCGGGCCTTCGTCCACCTCGACCAGGGACTCGGCGCGGGCCTCGTCCTGGGCGGCGCGGTGCAGCGCGGCGCCCGGACCAACGCCGGCGAGTTCGGCCACCAGGTCCTCGACCCCGCGGGCCCCCGCTGCCGCTGCGGCAGCACCGGCTGCGTCGAGGCGCTCTGGGCCGCCGCGGCCACGCCCGCGGAGGCGGCCGGCGTCCTCGGCGAGGCCCTCGCCAACCTCGTCCGGCTCCTCGACCTGGACGAGATCGTCCTCGGCGGCCGCGAGGTCCTGGACGCCCCGGACGTCTACCTCACCGAGATCCGCCGCGTCCTCACCGCCCGTCTGCCCGATCCCGCCTGGCAGGCCGTCACCGTCTCCGTCGCCCCGTCCGGCCCGGACGCCGTCGCCCTCGGCGCCGCCGGGCTGGTCCTGGCGCGCGTCTTCGGCTGACGCCGCCCCGGACCCGGCGGACCCTCCACCCGAGACCCCGGCCACCCCCGGGGAGCGGGCCACCGCACCCGACCACCGCACCCGGCCGGATCGACACCGTTTCCCGGACCGGCCCCGGACCGGCCCCGGAAGCCGGCGGGCGACGCCTCCGGGACGCTCCACCAGGGCCGTTCGTGGGGTTTTCGGCCGCAGCCGGGCCACGGCACCGCGTGCGGGCGTCCCGGCGGGGTACGCGTCACGCGGACAACGCCAGGAGGCCCGGATGACCAGCGAGCCCCGACCCGGACGGCAGCTGCTGCGCAGCCTCGTCCGGACCAAGCCCGTCGAGCAGTCGATCGCCGACACCGAGGAGCCGGAGCACGCGCTCCGCCGCTCGCTCTCCGCGCTCGACCTGACCGTGTTCGGCGTCGGTGTCATCATCGGCACCGGCATCTTCGTCCTGACCGGCACCGCCGCGAAGAACCACGCGGGGCCGGCCGTCGCACTGTCGTTCGCCGTCGCCGGCGTGGTGTGCGCCCTCGCGGCGCTCTGCTACGCCGAGCTGGCCTCCACCGTCCCGGTGGCGGGGTCGGCCTACACGTTCGCCTTCGCCACGATCGGCGAGCTGCCGGCCTGGATCATCGGCTGGGACCTGGTGCTGGAGCTGGCACTCGGCGCGGCGGTGGTGGCGGTCGGCTGGTCGGGCTACGTGCAGTCGCTGCTGGAGAGCGCCGGGGTGACCCTGCCCCACGCGATCTCCGGCGCGTCGACCGGCGGGTGGAGCTTCAACCTCCCGGCGACCCTGCTGGTCGTGGTGCTGACCGCGGTGATCCTGGCCGGCATGCACCTCTCCGCCGAGGTCACCCGGGTCATCGTCGGCATCAAGGTGCTCGTGGTGCTGATCGTCGTCGTGGCCGGGCTGTTCTTCCTCAAGGCCGACAACTACGCGCCGTTCGTCCCCCCGGCCCGGGCGGTGGAGGAGACGTCGGGCGGTGCGGCGCCGCTCGTCGAGGCGATCTTCGGCTACACCCCGACGGACTTCGGGGTGATGGGCATCTTCACGGCCGCCGCGGTGGTCTTCTTCGCCTTCATCGGCTTCGACGTGGTGGCGACGGCCGCCGAGGAGACCCGCAACCCGCAGCGCGACGTGCCGCGCGGCATCATCGGGTCGCTGCTGATCTGCACCGTGCTCTACATGGCCGTCTCGATCGTCGTGACGGGCATGCAGAAGTACACCGAGCTGTCGGACGACGCGCCGCTGTCGGACGCGTTCAAGGCGGTCGGCCAGGATGCGTTCGCCGGCATCATCAACGTCGGGGCGGTCGCGGGCCTCACCTCGGTCACGATGATCCTGCTGCTCGGTCAGAGCCGGGTGTTCTTCGCGATGAGCCGCGACGGGCTCCTGCCGCGCACCTTCTCCACCGTCGACCCGAGGTTCGGGACGCCGTCGAGGGCGATCGTGCTGCTGGGTGCGGTGGTGGCGGTGCTGGCCGGGCTGATCCCGCTGGAGGAGCTGTCCGAGCTGGTCAACATCGGCACGCTGTTCGCCTTCGTGGTGGTCTCGATCGGGGTCGTGGTGCTCCGCAGGACCCGGCCGGACCTGCCCCGCTCGTTCCGCTGCCCGTGGGTGCCCGCGCTGCCGGTGCTCTCGGTGCTGGCGAGCCTCTGGCTGATGATCAACCTGCCGGTCGCGACCTGGTGGCGGTTCCTGGTCTGGATGGTGCTCGGCGTGGCCGTCTACGCCTTCTACGGGCGGTCCCACAGCCGGATCGGCACCCCGGACCGGGACCGGACCGGGACGCCCGGCCAGGGCTGACGGGCTGACGGGCTGACGGGCTGACGGGGGCGGACGGGCCGACGGGCGGTGTGGGGTGACGGCCGGTCACCGGCTACCGGCCGGGCGGCGTCTCCCGGGTCTCGGCCGCGGGGGTGTCGCGGATCCCGGCCCTCAGGTGTTCGACGTGGTGGAGCGCCTGGTCGAGGAGCTCGGCGACATGGTCGTCGTGGAGGGCGTAGACGATCGAGCGTCCGTGGCGCTCGCCGGTGACCAGGCCGAGGTTGCGCAGCAGGCGCAGCTGGTGGGAGCAGGCCGAGGCTTCCATGCCGACGGCGTCGGCGAGGTCGCCGACCGAGCAGGGGCCCTCCTGGAGGCGGGCCAGGATGTACAGCCGCGAGGGGGTGGCCAGGGCCTGGAGGGTGGCGGCGACGTCGGCGGTGCCGACGGCGTCGAGGCGCTCGCGGATGGAGGCTCTGCTGGCGGTGCCGGTTCCATGACCCATCGGACCATCATACCTACGACACATGAAGACCTGTTCATATGTTCCTGTATGGTGGACGCGTTCCCACCCGCCCGCGAAGGGTTGTTCCGTCATGCCTTCCGTCCTGGACCGGCGGCCCGCGCAGGCCGCCGCCGCAGCATCGCGCCCGGCGCCCTCCCGGCGGCGTACGCGGATCCTGGCCCTGCCGGAGGCCCGGTGGGCGCTGGCCGCGCTGGTGCTGTTCCTGATCGCCCTCCCCCTGGACGTCCTCGGGGGCCCGGCCTGGCTCCGGGCCTCGCTGTACGCCGCCGTCTACCTCGCCGGCGGCTGGGAGCCGGGACGGGAGGGCCTGCGGGCCGTGCGGGACAGGACCCTGGACGTGGACCTGCTGATGGTGGTGGCCGCGCTCGGCGCAGCCGCCGTCGGCCAGGTCCTCGACGGCGCGCTGCTCATCGTCATCTTCGCCACCTCCGGCGCCCTGGAGGCCGTCGCGACGGCGCGCACGGCCGACTCGGTACGCGGCCTGCTCGACCTCGCGCCGGCCACCGCGACCCGGATCCTGCCGGACGGCGGGGAGGAGGGCGTCCCCGCCGGCTCCCTGACGGTCGGTGACACGATCCTGGTGCGACCCGGCGAGCGGATCGGCGCCGACGGCCTGGTCCTCGACGGCTCCGGCGACGTCGACCAGGCCACCATCACCGGCGAGCCGCTGCCGGTGGCGAAGCAGCCCGGGGACGAGGTGTTCGCCGGCACCGTGAACGGCACCGGCGCCCTGCACGTCCGGGTCGGACGCGACCCGGCGGACTCGGTGATCGCCCGGATCGTGACCATGGTCGAGGAGGCCTCCAGGACCAAGGCCCCCACCCAGCTGTTCATCGAGAAGATCGAGCAGCGGTACTCGATCGGCATGGTCGTCGCCACGCTGACCGTCTTCGCCGTCCCGCTCGCCCTCGGTTCCGCCGTCCAGCCCGCCCTGCTCCGGGCGATGGCCTTCATGATCGTCGCCTCACCGTGCGCCGTGGTGCTGTCCACGATGCCGCCGCTGCTCTCGGCGATCGCCAACGCAGGCCGCCACGGCGTCCTCGTGAAGTCCGCCGTCGTGATGGAACGCCTGGGCCGGATCGACGCGGTCGCCCTCGACAAGACCGGCACCCTGACCGAAGGCACCCCACGCGTCACCGACGTCCGCCCCCGGTCCGGTTCCGGCCTGGACGCCGACGGACTGCTGGCGCTGGCGGCGGCGGCCGAACACCCCAGTGAGCACCCCCTCGCCCGAGCCGTCGTCCGGGCCGCCCGCGACCGCGGACTCGTCCTCGCCGAGGCGTCCGCCTTCACCTCCGTACCCGGTCAGGGGATCACCGCCACCGTGGGCGGACACACCGTCAGGGTCGGTTCCCCGGACCGCCTCGCCTCCACCGGCGCCCTGGCGGTCAGCGGTGCCCGGCCCGGAGGCCCGGAAGCCGGCAGCACGGCGACCGGCAGCACGGAGACCGGCGACACGGAGACCGGCAGCACAGAGACCGGCGACACGGAGACCGATGACACGGTGCAGGCGCTGGAGGGCGAGGGCCGCACCGCCGTCCTCGTCCTGCGCGACGGCGACCCGGTCGGGGTGCTGGGCATCGCCGACCGGCTCCGCCCCGACGCGAAGGCCACCGTGACGGCACTCACCGGACTGGCCGGCCGCCCCGCGGTCCTGCTGACCGGTGACAACGGGCATGCCGCCCGCCGGCTCGCCGGTCTGGTCGGCATCACCGACGTCCGCGCCGGTCTGCTCCCGCAGGACAAGGTGGCCGCGGTCAGGGAGTGGGAGGCCCGGGGCCGCCGGGTGCTCGTGGTCGGCGACGGCGTCAACGACGCCCCGGCCCTGGCCGCCGCCCACACGGGCATCGCGATGGGCACGGTGGGATCCGACCTCGCGCTGGAGACCGCAGACGCCGTCGTCGTCCGCGACGAACTCGCCGCCGTCCCCGCCACCGTGGCCCTCTCCCGCAGGGCGCGCCGTCTCGTCGTCCAGAACCTGGTCATCGCCGGGTCCTTCGTCCTCGCCCTGACGGCCTGGGACCTGTTCGGCACGCTCCCGCTGCCGCTCGGCGTCGCCGGCCACGAAGGCTCCACCGTCATCGTCGGCCTGAACGGCCTGCGGCTGCTGCGCGAGCGCGCCTGGACCGGCTCCTCACCGGCTCCTCACCGGGCTGTGTGACGGCGTCGTCAGCCGGGCTGCCACAGCTCGACGCGGTTGCCCTCGGGATCGGTGACCCAGCCGAAGCGGCCGACGCCCTCCATGTCCTGGGTCTCCTCGGCCACGTCCGCGCCCCTGGCGCGCAGTTGCGCGAGCATCGCGTCCAGGTCGCGGACACGGAAGTTGAGCATGGTCTGCTGCGCGGGGGAGCCGAAGTAGTCGGTTCCGGACGCGAAGGCCGCGAACACCGTCGCCCCGGCCTCCTGACGCCACAGGCCGTTGTCGTCGGCGTCCAGGCCCAGGCACTCGCGGTACCAGGCGCCCAGGGCCGCCGGGTCCGCGGACCGCACGAAGTATCCGCCGATTCCGAGCACACGTTCCATGGCGCCATCCTGCCAGGAAGGACCGCAGGCACCCGCCGCGCACGCCGTCCCGCGCGCGCCGTCCCGGGTCGCGGCGGAACCCGTCGGCCGTGGCCGTGGGGCGCAGCCGCGCGGCCGGGCAGCGGTGTCAGGAGCAGAACCAGCCGCCGACGGTCGCGTCGGCGCCCGCCGCGGTGTTCACGGCCTTGACGAAGAGGTAGTTGTTGCAGCCGTACATCACCGGCGGGGTGAAGACGGCCTGGTAGCCGTGGAGGTCGCCGTAGCCCGGGTAGGCCGCGCCGACGTCCGGGCGGGACCGGTCGGCCCGGAAGGGGCCGTACGTGCCGCCGGCGTACTCGATGTAGACCTGGGCGGGGCCGGTGGAGTCCGGGTCGAGGGCCCAGCCGTTGACGACGATCGACTGTCCCTGCACCGACCAGGAGTCCATCGAGCCGATCGGGTCGTGCCCGACGGCGAGCGGGGAGCAGCCGATCGACGTGTTGCTGCCGGAGCCGACGTTGACCGCGGTGGCGCACACCGCGCCGGTGGCGGTGGGCACGACGACCACCCCGGAGAACGCCTCGCCGCCGGAGCCGTCGGCGGTGAGGGTGGCGACGGTGGTGCCGCCGACGGTGATGCGGACCTTCACCGGGCCGCCGTCCTCGTCGTGGGCCCACCCGGCGACCTTGATGCCGCCGGGGACGCGGGTCGCGGAGGCGAGTTCGCCGTACGGGTCGTTCGCGGGCTCGCCGGGGTCGGTGCACCAGGCCGGCGGGGCGGGGCTGTCGCAGACCGACTGCGCCGACGCGGGCGCGGCGAGCGGCAGGACCGCGGCGGCGGTGAGGGCGGTGGCGGCGGCCAGGCGGCCGGCGAGCGTGCGGGGTCTCATGGGTGTGCTCCTCGGGAGGTGGTGTGCCTCCACTGTCGCGGCGGCCGATAAACGCCCCCTCAACAGCGTGTTGCCGAGGCACGCCCGAGCCCACGGCCCCGCACCCCGCACCCCACGCCCCGCACCCGCGCCCCGCACCCGCGGTGGCCGGGGTCAGAGCCGCGTGGTCATGGTGGCGCCCTGGCCGGTGCGGGTGACGAGGAAGGTCGTCCTCGGCAGGCCGCCGCCGGCGGGCCGGGGGGCTTCGGCCGTGGCCGGGTCGGTGGTGGCGAAGAGGCCGGTGCCTGCCGTACCGGTGTCCCAGGTGTTCCCGTCGGACTGCACGCCCGTGCCGAGGGTGGTGTCGCGTCCGTTGCCGACGGCGGCGTTGCCGGTGGCGGTCGCGTCGGCGTCGGGCAGGAAGAAGCCCCGCACGCCGTTGCGGTAGGCGGTGTTACGGGTGAGCCGGATCCCGCCCGGGTTGCCCTCGTCGTTGAACCCGAGCCCGGTGTTGTCCCAGGCCGCGTTGTTGACGACGCGGTGGGCCACCGCGGCACGGCCGTTGCCGCCGCCCAGCGTGAAGCCGTTGCCTGCGCCGCGCCAGTCGGCGACCTGCCAGCGGTTCACGCCGTTGCCGTACGACCAGTTGCTCTCGACCGTCACGGGGCTGGTGAACCCGCCCAGGTCCAGGCCGTCCGTGGCGTTGCCGTGGAAGCGGCAGCCGCGGACGACGTTGCCCTGGCCGGCGCCGAAGGTGATGCCCAGTCCGATGCCTGCCCCGCCGTGCGCGGCGTCGTCGTGGTTGTGGAAGAAGTCGCTGTCGAGGACGGCGTTGGCCTCGGTGCCCGCGTCCCGCAGGGTGAGCCCCGACCTGGCGTTGTCGTGGAAGGACAGCCGCCGGAAGACGGTGTGGTGGCAGGAGCGGCAGACGTAGGCGTGGCTGGCGGAGCCGAGGAGTTCGAGGCCCTGCACCGTCCACCAGCCCGTCTGCTGGGTGATCGCCCAGGAGGCGGCGGGTATCCCGGAGGCGTCGAGGACGGGCTGTTCGTCGCGGTAGTTGCTGAGCATGATGGGCCGGTCGGCGGTGCCGTCGGTGGTGATGGAGACCGGCCCGGTCATCCGGTAGGTGCCGCCGCGCAGGGCGATCGTGCCGCCCGGCCGGACGGCCGACACGGCTTTGCCGAGCGTCGCGTACGGGTGCGCGAGGCTGCCGTCGCCGGAGTCCGATCCGTCCGGTGCCACGTAGAGGTCGGCCACCGTCACACCGCTGCCGCGCTGGGGTGCCGCCGCCGACGGCGAGGGTCCGGCGGCCGACGGCGGGGGCGGGTCGGCGGACGGTGCGGCGGACGGTGCGGACGGGACGGCACCCGGCGCGGTGCTCGCCGCTGCGGCCGGTGGGCCGCCGTGCGGCGCGGGGCCCGTCCACGGGGCGAGCACGCAGGTCAGCGCGACGGCCGCGGCGACGGCCGCGGCGGCTCCGGCGGCGACCGGCCGGGCGGCGACGTGGTGCGCGGCCGCACCGAACCGTTCGAACAGTGCGGAGTGGCCGGCCGTCGCGGCCGCCTGGGCGCTCCACGGCACGCCGTCCAGCAGGGAGTTCGGCACCACCAGCACGCCGATGCCGGGCAGCAGCTTCTCCGGTGCGACGAGTCCGCCGCGGTGCGCGCCGCACGACGCGCAGTCCCGGGTGTGGCGGGTCAGCCGCTTGCGCCACACCGGGGTGGTGCTGCCGTCCCACCCCTGGGTGACGGCGGCGAGTGCGGGACAGCGGGGCACCGCGTCCAGGGCGCGCACCACGGTGCGGGCGGCCTCCAGCTGGGCCTTCATGCGGCGCAGCCGGACGGCGGTGTGCCCGGGGTCGAGCGCCAGGGCGGCGGCGGTCTCGGTGCGGGTGAGGTGGCCGGACACCTCCTGCCACCAGAGCGCGAGCAGGCGCCGGTCCGCCGGGTCCAGCCAGTCCACGGCACGGGCGAGTTCGCGCCGCTGCCCGGTGAGGACGAGTTCGGCGACGGTGCGCTCGGCGAAGTCGGTGGTGGGGTCGGGCACGTCCGCGACGTCGTAGCGGTGGGGTGTCTCGGCGGTCCGGCGGCGTGCGTGCTGCTGGAGCTGCCGGTAGGCGATGGCGACCAGCCAGGAGCGGAACCGGTCCGGTTCGCGCAGCGACGGCAGGCCGCGGACGGCCCGCAGCATGGTCTCCTGCACGAGGTCGTCGACGTCCGCGGTGGCCCGCAGGGCGCGGCCGACGATGTTGTAGACCAGGGGCAGGTGGAGTGCCACCAGGTGGTTCAGTGCCCGGTCGTCGCCGCCCTGTGCGGCACGGACCAGAACGGCGACGTCCTGCGCCGTGTCGTGCGGGTTGCCCGTGAGCACCGGAGATCTCCTGCCCTGTGCCTCGGCGGGAGCACGAGGCGACGACGCGGGGAACCCAGGGACGCGACACGCTGACACCCGGGCATGGCCATGACTGCGGAGCCGCATCCTGACACGGCGCCACACGGCAGTAAAGCGGCGCTCCCTGATGCCGCGTCCGGCGACCCGGGCGGTGGGCCGGACGGCGACCCCGGCGGCGGCCTCCGCGGCGACCGGGTGACGGCCCCGGACGGTGGCCGGTGGCGGCCCGGCAGAAAATCTTCGGAATTTTCTGTCATCCGTGCGGCGCCCCTCCGTCTACAAGGGGTGCCGCTGCCCGTCCGGGCGGCGGACGACCACGGTGTCCGTCCGGCCCCGCCCCACGGCGGTCGGGCGTGCCCCGTCCCCCACCCGAGAGGAGCACCTGTGTCCGGAACCACCACCGGCCGGGTACCCGTCCAGGCGCGTCCGCGCCACGACCGCGCCCGGCGCCGGCCGCTGACCCTGCTCGCCGCCCTGCTGCCGGCGGTCTGCGGCGTCGTGCTCGGCGCCGGAGCCCAGCACGCAGGCGCCGCCACGCTGCCGGCCGCCGGTACCTACCAGCTCGCCGTCACCAAGAGCGGCAAGTGCATCGACGTCCCCGCCGCCTCCACCGCCAACGGCGCCCTCCTCCAGCAGTGGAACTGCACCCCCGACTCCGACTGGCAGCAGTTCACCCTCACCCCCGCAGGCTCCGGCCGCTACCAACTCGTCAACGTCCACAGCAAGAAGTGCATCGACGTCCCCGCCGCCACCACCACCAGCGGCACCCAGCTCCAGCAATGGGGCTGCGTCAGCACCCAGACCAACCAGCTCTGGACCCTCACCCCCAGCGGCACCAACACCTTCCAGATCGTCAACGCCGGCAACGGCCTCTGCATCAGCGACCAGAACGCCTCCACCACCAACGGCACCGCCGTCATCCAGGAAACCTGCACCGCCAACACCAACAAGCAATGGGCCTTCAAACCCGTCGGCACGACCGCCGCGGCCACGGTCGCCCAGGACGGCACCGGCCGGTACACGACCGTGCAGGCGGCGGTGGACGCGGTCGGCACCGGCAACGCGAGCCGGGTCGTCATCACGATCAAGCCGGGCACGTACCGGGAGAAGGTGACCGTCCCGTCGACCAAGCCGTACGTCACGCTGCAGGGCCTCGGGGGTGCGCCCGGTGACGTGGTGATCGTCAACAACCGCAACGCCGGTACGTACGGCACGTCCGGCAGCGCGACCGTCGTCGCCCAGGGGCACGACTTCACCGCGACCAACCTGACGCTGAGCAACGACTTCGACGAGAACAGCTCCGACACCGGCGACCAGGCGCTGGCGCTGTACCTCGACTCGGACCGCGCGCTGCTGGACAACGTGCGGCTGCTCGGCGACCAGGACACCTTCCTCGTCAACGAGAGCGCACGGGTGTACGCCGTGAACTCCTACGTCGAGGGCACGGTGGACTTCGTCTACGGCGGCGGCGTCGCCGTCTTCGACAACTGCCGCATCTACGAGAAGCGGACCACCGGCGGCCCGATCACGGCGGCGAGCACCCCGGCGGCCCGCGCGTACGGCTTCCTGTTCTACAGGTCGACGATCACCGGGGCGACCGCCAACACCACCCAGCTCGGCCGTCCGTGGCGGCAGGACGCGCAGGTCGTGTACCGCGAGTCCTCGCTCTCCGCCACGATCGCCACCGCGCAGCCGTGGACGAACATGTCGACCAGCACCTGGCAGAACGCCCGGTACTTCGAGTACCGGAACACCGGCGCGGGCGCCGTGGTCAACGGCAACCGTCCGCAGCTCACGGACGCCCAGGCGGCGGCGTACACGCCGCAGAAGTACCTGGCCGGCAGCGACGGGTGGAACCCGGTCGGCTGACGCCGCCACGCAAGCCCCCGCCACGCCCGAACCATCCCCCACCCACCCATCGGAAGGACCATCGTGACCCGTAGGAAGCACCGCGCACACCGGCCGCTGAGTCTGCTGGCGGCTCTGCTGCTCGCCGTGGGCGCCGCCGTCCTGGGCCTCACCGCGGCACCCGCAGGCGCGGCCACGCTGCCGGCCGCCGGTACCTACCAGCTCGCCGTCACCAAGAGCGGCAAGTGCATCGACGTCCCCGCCGCCTCCACCGCCAACGGCGCCCTCCTCCAGCAGTGGAACTGCACCGCCGACTCCGACTGGCAGCAGTTCACCCTCACCCCCGCAGGCTCCGGCCGCTACCAACTCGTCAACGTCCACAGCAAGAAGTGCATCGACGTCCCCGCCGCCTCCACCACCAGCGGCACCCAGCTCCAGCAGTGGGGCTGCGTCAGCACCCAGACCAACCAGCTCTGGACCCTCACCCCCAGCGGCACCAACACCTTCCAGATCGTCAACGCCGGCAACGGCCTCTGCATCAGCGACCAGAACGCCTCCACCACCAACGGCACCGCCGTCATCCAGGAAACCTGCACCGCCAACACCAACAAGCAATGGGCCTTCAAACCCGT
>NZ_BPRL01000076.1:0-48638 GCF_045862635.1 Kitasatospora sp. NE20-6 | reverse complement strand
GTCGGGCCTCCGGCGGGGACCATCACCCAGACGACGCGGGGGCTCGGGAGCTTGTTGACGAGCTCCTGGAGGCTGTCGACGTCCGCGAGGTCGGGGTTGCGGTCGTAGCCGATGACGGTGTGGCCGGCGCGGCGGATGCGCTCGCGCATGTTGCCGCCCATCTTGCCGAGACCGATGAGGCCGAGCTCCATGACAAGTCCTTCACTGTGGTTTCGTGCCGAGACGGCGGCGCCGTTGCCGCACAGGCTGAGCCTACGCCGCCCAGCGGCGAGGCCCCGCGCGGTCGGAGCCGACCGGACGAGGCCTCGTGTCCACAGCCTGTGGACGGCGCTGCGGATGCGCCGACCCGGTGCGACCGCGACCGGGCAGGGCCGCGAGCGTGCTCGCGGCGGCCGCTTCGGCGTCAGCCCGAGAGGCGCACCGGCATGATCAGGTACTGGTACGCCTCGTCGGCCTCGGCGTCGACGGCGGGCTTGCCGCTGAGCAGGGCCGGCTTGGTGGGCGTGGTGAAGCTCAGCTGGGCGTAGGCGGAGTCGATGGCCTTGAGGCCCTCCTCCAGGTAGCCCGGGTTGAACGCGATCGAGATGTCGTCGCCTTCGAGGTCGGCGTCGACCCGCTCGGTGGCCTGGGCGTCGTCGCCGGACCCGGCCTCCAGGGTGAGCACGCCCTGCTCGAAGCTGAGCCGCACCGGGGTGTTGCGCTCGGCCACGAGGGAGACGCGCTTGAGCGCCTCCAGGAAGGGCTGGGTCTGGATCGCCGCGACCGCCGAGAACTCGGTCGGGAAGAGGCTGCGGAACTTCGGGAACTCGCCCTCCAGCAGCCGGGTGGTCGTCCGGCGGCCCGCACCCTCGAAGCCGATCAGGCCCTCACCGGCGCCGCCGGAGGCGAGCGCGATGGAGACCGTGTCGCCGCTGCCGAGGGACTTGGCGATGTCCTGCAGGGTCTTGGCGGGCACCAGGGCGACCGCGCTGATGTCCGGCTGCTCGGGCTTCCACAGCAGCTCGCGGACGGCGAAGCGGTACCGGTCCGTGGCGGCCAGGGTGATCCGGTCGCCCTCGATCTCGACCCGGACGCCGGTGAGCACCGGCAGGGTGTCGTCGCGGCCCGCGGCGACCGCGGCCTGGCTGACGGCGGAGGCGAACACGTCGCCGGAGACCGTGCCGGTGGCGGTCGGCATCTGGGGCAGGGCCGGGTACTCGTCCACCGGCAGGGTCGGGAGGGTGAACCGGGAGCTGCCGCAGACCAGGCTGACCCGCATGCCGTCGGTGGAGATCTCCACCGGCCGGTTCGGCAGGTTGCGGGAGATGTCGTTGAGCAGGCGGCCGGAGACCAGCACGGTGCCCGCTTCCTCGACGTCCGCCTCCAGCTCGACCCTGGCCGAGACCTCGTAGTCGAACCCGGAGAGCGCCAGGGCGCCCTCCTGGGCCGTCAGCAGCAGGCCGGCCAGCACCGGCACCGGCGGCCGCGCCGGGAGGCTGCGAGCAGCCCAGGCCACCGCCTCCGCGAGGACATCACGCTCCACCCGGAACTTCACCGGTAACCGCCTCCTGGCTCACTGCCGTCGCTTCCGCGATCGATCGTCTTCGTGCACTGGACCGGCCGGCGCAACCACTCCGGCTTCCAGTTGCCGAGAACAGTCTGACGTACTCCACGGACACTCGGGGCAGATGGGCTCCCCGAACCCGAACAGATGTCGGGGAGCGGTTGTCCACAGATTTCGGCCAGCCCCACTGTTGATCAAGCTCCGAGGTCTCTATGTGTAGTGGTAGTAGTAGGGCCTGTGGATACCGTGGATAACCTCGTTTCCACAGGTCAGACCCCAAATTTTGTCCACAGCACCTGTGGACTGCAGCTGTGGACAACCAGGCCCTGCTGTGGACAACCGAGAGTTACCCACAGGGCACGCTGAGTATCCACAGGTTATCCCCAGGTTCGTCCCCAGATGATGCCCCGGTTATCCACGGGCGTCGAGCAACATCACGTGACGCCTTTCACACCTGAGGGTGAACAGTAGCGACATGTTGCCGAACTGTGGATACAGCTGTGGAGAACCTGGGGATAAGTGCTGGTTCCCTGGGGACAACCGGTGGACAGCCCGTTCGACCGGCTGGCGGAGCGTCAACTGTCCACACCCTGTGGATAACTGTTGTGCACAAGTCCACAGGCACCTGACCTGCAAGGACGAGCGTAGCCCCGGTGGCCCTGTGGAGGAATTCTGGATAACTTCGCCCGGCTGCGGCTGTGGACGGGGAAAACCACCCGTTCCTGTGGATTACGGCGCCGCGGACCCGCCCCGTTCGAATGACAGGTCAGGTGTTCCATCGGGAGCTTTCCACCCGTTCGCGCCCCCGGGGGAAATGCTGCCCCGCTCCCGCCGCCCCACACCCGGCCGTACCGGGCCGCATCCGGCCCCACCGGGCCGCACCGGGCCGCACCGGGCCGCACCCGGCCCGGGCCCACGGGCGGGCACGCGGGCACGCGAAAGGCCCCGCCGACGGTGGCCGGCGAGGCCTGGAGGTGTCCGCAGCGCCGTCAGGGGCGCTGCAGCAGCTAGCTCTTGATCCGGTTGGTCAGCTCGGTCACCTGGTTGTAGATGGACCGGCGCTCGGCCATCAGTGACCGGATCTTCCGGTCGGCGTGCATGACGGTCGTGTGGTCCCGCCCGCCGAACTGGGCGCCGATCTTCGGCAGCGACAGGTCCGTGAGCTCCCGGCACAGGTACATGGCGATCTGGCGCGCCGTCACCAGGACACGGCTGCGCGACGACCCGCAGAGGTCCTCGACGCCGAGGCCGAAGTACGCCGCCGTCTGCTGCATGATCACCTGTGCGGTGATCTCGGGGCCGGCGTCCTCGTCGCCCCCGGGGATCAGGTCCTTGAGGACGATCGCGGCCAGCTCCAGGTCGACCGGCGCCCGGTTGAGGTTCGCGAAGGCGGTGACCCGGATCAGGGCCCCCTCCAGCTCGCGGATGTTGCGGGTGATCCGGGAGGCGATGAACTCCAGCACGTCCGCCGGGGCGTTGAGCTGCTCCTGGATCGCCTTCTTGCGCAGGATCGCGATCCGGGTCTCCAGCTCCGGCGGGGTGACGTCGGTGATGAGCCCCCACTCGAAGCGGTTCCGCAGCCGGTCCTCCAGCGTGATCAGCTGCTTGGGCGGCCGGTCCGAGGAGAGCACGATCTGCTTGTTCGCGTTGTGCAGCGTGTTGAAGGTGTGGAAGAACTCCTCCTGCGTGGACTCCTTGCTCGCCAGGAACTGGACGTCGTCCACCAGCAGGATGTCCATGTCCCGGTACCGCTTGCGGAACGCGTCCGCCTTGCCGTCCCGGATCGAGTTGATGAACTCGTTGGTGAACTCCTCCGAGCTCACGTACCGCACCCGGGTGCCCGGGAAGAGGCTCCGCGAGTAGTGGCCGATCGCGTGCAGCAGGTGCGTCTTGCCGAGCCCGGACTCGCCGTAGATGAACAGCGGGTTGTACGCCTTCGCCGGGGCCTCGGCCACGGCGACCGCCGCCGCGTGGGCGAAGCGGTTGCTCGCGCCGATCACGAAGGTGTCGAACAGGTACTTGGGGTTCAGCCGGGCCGCCGGCTCGTCCTTGCGGGAGCCGCCGGCCGGCGGGGCGCCGGGCGGGGCCGGCACACCGGGGGTCCGTTCGGGCAGGGCCGGACCGCCCGGGTGCTGGTGGGCCGGGCGGTGCGCGGCCGCGCGGCGCCCGGGGCTGCCGGGCCGCGGGCGGGGTTCCCCGGGATCGGGGCCGAGGACGCCGCCGAAGAGGTCGCCCTGGGCCGGCGTCGCCGCCGGGAGGCCCTTCGGCCGGGCCTGCTCCGGACGCCGTCCGGCGGCCGCGGGCGGCTGCTCGTACGGCGCCTGCTCCCAGGCCGACGGCCCGCCCTGCTGCTCCCCCCAGGAGGGCTGCTCGTCCTGGTAAGGGGGCTGCTGCTCGTAGCGGGGGCTCTCGTACCGGTCCTGGCGGGGTCCGTACGGCTGCTGCTGCTCGTAGGAGGGGGCCGGGTAGTCCTGCTCGCCGTGGTACGGCTGGGCCGGCCACTCCTGGCCCGGAGGCAGCCGGGACGGCTCGGCGGGGGGCTCCGGTGCGGGCGCCGGGGTGGGCATCGCGTTGGCGTCCACCATGACGGCGATCCGCACGGGGCGGGCGAACTCGTAGGTGAGCGCCTCGGTGAGCTGCGGGAGGAGCCGGCCCTCCAGCACCTGCTTGGCCCGCTCGTTGGGGGCCGCCAGCAGGGCGGTGTCGTGCATCATCCACATGGGCTGCGTGCGGCGGAGCCACATCTTGTCGCTGTCCCCGACGTCGGCGTCGTTGACCAGCCGCTCGACGACCTTCGCCCAGAGCGGGACGAGATCGCTGTTGACATCAGCCACTGGTGCACGCTTTCTCGTTCCGCCCCCAGCCTGCGGCCGGGGGCGCCCCCAGCTCGGGGTGGTGTCGCGGGGAATCGGGGTGCCGGTCCGATCGATGAACAAACCCGACAAGTCCTGCAACGGTAGTCAGCGGGCAGAGTGGATTCAAGTTGTTGTCCACAGGCTGTGGGCGACGGGCGCGGGGGCTGCCGGTTTGACCCTCGGGTGCGCTGCCGCGTACCGTAACCAGGTCGAGTTGTCGATGGCCGCTGCCGCATGCCCGCGGGTCCACCCGCTTCCACAAGGCGCGCAGCACGGGCGCCGTGTGCATTGCCCCAACCCCAGCAGACCTGGTGGTTGAGGTCGGATTTCCCGCCCAGGGAAGATCGCGCGGACGCACGGTGACGGCCAAGCGACGCCCCGTCATCCTACGATTCACCTCAGGAGCCCCCGAGTGAGCAAGCGCACCTTCCAGCCGAACAACCGTCGTCGCGCCAAGACCCACGGCTTCCGGCTGCGGATGCGTACCCGCGCCGGCCGCGCCATCCTGGCCAACCGCCGTGGCAAGGGCCGCACCAACCTGTCCGCCTGATCAGCGCACGGGTTCCGACGTGCTGCCCTCCGAGAATCGGCTGCGGCGGCGCCAGGACTTCTCGACCGCGGTGAAACGCGGTCGCCGGGCCGGCAAGCCCCTGCTGGTCGTCCATCTCGACAGAGAGGGCGACAGGCCGGGGCGGGCGGACCGGGAGAGCGACCGTGGCCCGCACGCCGCCGAGGGGCTTCCTTCGGTGCGTGCGGGTTTCGTCGTGAGCAAGGCCGTGGGTCCTGCGGTCGTGCGCAATCTCGTGAAGCGTCGGCTTCGTCACTTGGTCCGTGAGCGTCTGCCCAGGCTGCCCGCAGGTAGCCTGATAGTGGTACGCGCGCTGCCCCCTGCGGGGACGGCGTCGTATCTCGATCTCGAACGTGACCTGGATGCGGCGCTGCGGCGACTGCTCCGGGCAGAACCGACCGGCACTGCGCCGACGGGAGCAGGGCGATGAAGTACCTGCTGATGGGGCTGATCAGGCTCTACCAGTGGACGATCAGTCCGCTGCTCGGACCGGTGTGCCGTTACTACCCCTCGTGCTCGCACTACGGGTACGACGCGGTGCGTCTGCACGGTGCGGTCAAGGGGAGCGGTCTGACCGCGTGGCGCATCCTGCGCTGCAACCCCTGGTCGCCGGGCGGGGTCGATCACGTGCCACCGCGCAAGCATCCGGTGTGGCACCGCCGGGTGCGCAATCTGCTGAGCCCGAAGAGTGGAACCGCCGGGCCGGAGCCGGTGGCCAATCCTGATGTCCAAGGAGCCTGACCGGTGACCTTCTCCTTCCTGAATCCCCTCTACACAGCGGTGTCCTGGATCATCGTCCAGTTCCACTCGCTGTACAGCCACGTCTTCGACCCGGACGGTGGCTGGGCCTGGGGTCTGTCCATCGTTTCGATGGTGATCGTCATCCGGATCTGCCTGATCCCGCTCTTCGTGAAGCAGATCAAGGCGACCCGCGCGATGCAGGCCATTCAGCCGAAGATGAAGGCCATCCAGGAGCGCTACAAGAACGACCGGCAGCGCCAGTCCGAAGAGATGATGAAGCTCTACAAGGAGGCGGGCACCAACCCCTTCTCGAGCTGTCTCCCGATCCTGGTCCAGGCCCCGTTCTTCACCGCCCTCTACGGCGTGCTGGCCTCGGTGGCCAACGACAAGACGATCGGCGTCATCAACAGCGACCTGCTGAACAGTGCGCAGCAGGCGCACATCTTCGGCGCTCCGCTCTCCGCGACCTTCCTGGGTTCGGACGAGGTCAGCGTCAAGATCGTCGTCGCGATCATGATCGTGCTGATGTCGCTGTCGCAGTTCATCACCCAGCGCCAGCTGATGACCAAGAACATGGACCTGACGGTCAAGACGCCGTTCATGCAGCAGCAGAAGATGCTGATGTACGTCTTCCCGATCATGTTCGCCGTGATGGGCATCAACTTCCCGGTCGGTGTCCTCGTCTACTGGCTGACCACCAACGTGTGGTCGATGGGCCAGCAGCTGATCGTCATCCGCAACAACCCGACGCCCGGCTCGAAGGCCTGGGACGAGCGCCAGACCCGCCTCAAGAAGGCCGGCCGGCTCAACCCCGACGGTTCCGTCAAGAAGGTCGGCCTGCTCGCCACGCTGAGCGGCGGCGGCGGCAAGCCGGCGGCGACCAGCGCGGCCGCGGTCGTCGAGGAGACGGTGCAGGTGCGCCGTCAGCAGCCGCGCAAGCAGTCCAAGGCGCAGCGGCAGCACGCGAGCGGCCAGCCGGTCGTCGCCGAGCCGGGCCAGGACCACGCTGCCGAGGACGCGCCGCAGACCGATCTGACCAAGCACGACGCGGTGCCGGCAGGCCGTCCCGTGCCCAAGCAGCCGGCCGGCAAGGCCGGCACCCGTCAGCAGCCCAAGCGCGGCGGCCAGGGCGGCGGCCAGCGGCCGAAGAAGAAGCCCTGACCGGTCGGAGTCGGCCCGAACGGCCGCAGATCTTCGTTCCCGGCCCCACCCGGGGGCCCATCCCCGAAGGAGTCCATCAGTGACGGAAGGCACCACCTCCGCCGTCGAGGTCGAGGTCGAGCCCGGCGCGGAGTCCGGCGAGGGCCTCGTGGCCCGGCTGGAGCGCGAGGGCGACATCGCCGCCGACTACCTGGAGGGTCTGCTGGACATTGCGGACCTCGACGGTGACATCGACATGGACGTCGAAGGCGACCGGGCGCTGGTCTCGATCGTCGGAGAAGGCGACGACCGGACGCTCCAGCGCCTGGTCGGCCAGGACGGCGAGGTGCTGGAGGCACTGCAGGAGCTGACCCGGCTGGCCGTGCACCGGGAGACCGGTGAGCGCAGTCGGCTGATGCTCGACGTCGCCGGTTTCCGGGCGCGCAAGCGGTCGGAGCTGGCGGCGCTCGGCGCCGAGGCCGCCGAGCAGGTCCGGAGCAGCGGCGAGCAGGTCAAGCTCCGGCCGATGACGCCGTTCGAGCGCAAGGTCGTGCACGACGCCGTGGCCGCTGCGGGTCTGCGCAGCGAGTCGGAGGGCGAGGAGCCCCAGCGGTGCGTGGTCGTGCTGCCGAGCTGACCTCGGTGCTGTACCGAGCGACCCCGTCCGCCCTGTGCGGGCGGGGTCGTCGTTCCTTCCGGGCAGGTGGTGCGGGTCCGGTTGCGCGCGGGGTGGGGGCTCGCGTGAGGATGGTCCCTGATGTGGGGTGGATACGGTGAGCGGAGAGGCTGACATGGAGACGGACGGCGTGGCGACCGAGGGCGGGCCGTCGGAGGATGTGCCCGGCCGGGACGCTGCCGAGCAGCATGTCCCGGCGGACGGTGCACCCGCCGAGGGCCCGGGCGATGCTCCCGCGGCGGCGCGGGGGATCTTCGGCGAGCGGCTGGCCGTCGCGGAGCGGTACACCGAGCTGCTGGCGACGGCGGGTGTGCAGCGCGGTCTGATCGGGCCGCGGGAGGTGCCGCGGCTGTGGGACCGCCATGTGCTGAACTGCGCCGTGCTGGCCGAGCTGCTTCCGCAGCACGCCTCGCTGTGCGACGTGGGCTCGGGTGCGGGCCTGCCGGGCATCCCGGTGGCGATGGCGCGTCCCGACGTGTCGGTGACCCTGCTGGAGCCCCTGCTGCGGCGTACGACCTTCCTGGAGGAGGTGGTGCGGGAGCTGGGGCTGGACAACGTCACGGTGCTGCGCGGCCGGGCCGAGGAGATGATCGGCAAGGTGGCGGTGGACGTCGTCACGGCGCGCGCGGTGGCGCCGCTCGACCGGCTGGCGGGCTGGGGGATGCCGCTGCTGCGGCCGTACGGTCAGATGCTGGCGCTCAAGGGCGACACGGCGGAGCAGGAGCTGGCGGACTCGCGGTCGGCGCTGACGCGGCTCGGTGCGGTCGGCTGGTCCGTGATCTCGGTCGGTGAGGGCACGCTGGAGACGTCGACGCGGGTGGTGCGGGTCGAGGCGGGCGAGAGCCCCGGCGGTGTGAAGGCCGCCACCCGGCGGGCGAAGGCTGCGCGGGCCGGTCGTGGGACGCGCGAGGGCGGCCGGGGCGGTTCGCGCCGGAGGCGTTGACACCCGGTGGTGCCGGGACGGGGGAGAGAGCGGGTGGCCCGGTGGCCGCCCGCTCTCGGCGTTCCGGCGGCCGGATGGGCGCGGGCCGGGCGTGGTGCGGGCGCGGGGCGCGGCCTGCCGATGCCTGCGGCGGCGGTTCGGCGGCGGTTCGACGGGGCCGGGGAGGACTGGGCCGGTCGGGGCAGGTGGGCCGGACACGGAGTGTCGCACCATCAGATTTGCGACAATCCGGGCATGGTGTTTCACGTGAAACGTCGCTCACTGCTCCCCGGAATCCTCGACCGTGCCATGGCGGTGACTGTTGCCGCTCCGGTTTCACGTGAAACACTGACCCCCATGCAGGACTCGGAGACCATCCACCAGATCGACGACACGCCCATCGGGCGCGCCGCTCAGGCGGCGGTACAGGCCATCGGGCGGGCCGGTGAAGGGCTGCCAAGGCCTGCCGCGACCCGGGTGATCGTAGTGGCCAACCAGAAGGGCGGGGTGGGCAAGACCACCACCACCGTCAACCTGGCCGCCGGGCTGGCCCTGCACGGGCTGCGGGTGCTGGTCGTCGACCTCGACCCCCAGGGCAACGCCTCGACGGCGCTCGGTATCGACCACCACGCCGAGGTGCCGTCGATCTACGACGTCCTGGTCGAGGGCAAGCCGCTCGCCGACGTCGTCCAGCCGGTCGTGGACGTGGAGGGGCTGTTCTGCTGCCCGGCCACCATCGACCTGGCCGGCGCGGAGATCGAGCTCGTCTCGCTGGTGGCACGCGAGAGTCGGCTGCAGCGCGCGATCGCCGCGTACGAGCAGCCGCTCGACTACATCCTGATCGACTGCCCGCCGTCGCTCGGCCTGCTGACCGTCAATGCCCTGGTCGCGGGCGCGGAGGTGCTGATCCCGATCCAGTGCGAGTACTACGCGCTGGAGGGGCTCGGCCAGCTGCTGCGGAACGTCGAGCTGGTGCGGGCGCACCTGAACCCGGCGCTGCACGTCTCGACCATCCTGCTCACGATGTACGACGCCCGCACCCGGCTGGCCGCCCAGGTCGCGGAGGAGGTCCGGACCCACTTCGAGCGCGAGGTGCTGCGGACGGCCATCCCGCGCTCGGTCCGGATCTCCGAGGCGCCCAGCTACGGCCAGACGGTCCTCACCTACGACCCCGGTTCGACGGGTTCGCTCTCCTACCTGGAGGCGGCCCGGGAGCTCGCGCTGCGGGCGGTCACGGCCGAGCAGCCGGCGGCGACCGGCACGGGCTACGGTGCGGTCGGGCAGCAGAGGACCGCCGACGCGACGCACGGCGTCGGCGCGGCACAGCACGGCACGATGGAGGGCAACCGGTGAGTGGTGGGCGCAGAGGGCTGGGACGTGGACTCGGGGCGCTGATCCCCGCGGCCACCCCGGCGACGGGGACGTCGGCGGCACCGCCGGCCGCGTCGGCGGGAGTGGTGGTGTCCCCGGCGACCGGTCCCGTGCTTCCGGCCGGGCGTGGCACGGTGGCGGCCAAGGCGGCCGCGGACAGCCTGCGGGAGCTGGCCGGGGATCCGCTTCCGCGGAGCATCCTGGAAGCGGCCCTGGCCCCGGTGGAGGGGGCCCGCTTCGCCGAGCTCCCGCTGGACTCGATCACGCCGAACCCGCGGCAGCCCCGTGAGGTGTTCGACGAGAGCAAGCTCGCCGAGCTGGTCGCCTCCATCAAGGAGGTCGGCCTGCTCCAGCCCGTGGTGGTGCGCCAGGTCGGTGCGGACCGCTTCGAGCTGATCATGGGCGAGCGTCGCTGGCGTGCCTCCCGCGAGGCTGGCCTGGAGCTGATCCCTGCGATCGTCCGGGCCACCGATGACGACAAGCTTCTGCTGGACGCCCTTCTGGAGAACCTGCACCGGGCCGAGCTGAACCCCCTGGAGGAGGCGGCGGCGTACGACCAGCTGCTGCGCGACTTCTCCTGCACGCACGACGAGCTGGCGGACCGGATCGGCCGCTCGCGGTCGCACGTCTCCAACACGCTCCGCCTGCTGAAGCTCTCGCCGGCCGTGCAGCGGCGGGTGGCCGCGGGCGTGCTGACGGCCGGGCACGCCAGGGCGCTGCTCGGCGTGCCGGATGCGGAACGTCAGGACGGCCTCGCCCACCGGATCATCGCGGAGGGTCTCTCGGTGCGGACCACCGAGGAGATCGTGGCGCTGATGGACCGGGACGAGAAGCCGCAGCGGGCCGCCGGGCCCAAGGCGGGGAAGATCCCCTCCCCGGCCTTCAACGATCTCGCCGGGCGGCTGTCCGACCGGTTCGAGACCCGGGTGAAGGTCGAGGTGTCGCAGCGCAACGGCAAGCTGGGCAAGGGCAAGGTGGTGCTGGAGTTCGCTTCGGTGGACGACCTGAACCGGATCCTGGACAGCCTGGCGCCGGGCGAGGAGGGTCTGAGGCTCTCCTCGGGCTGACCGGCACGGCGGGAACGGAACGAGCGGGTGCATGTTTCACGTGAAACGTGCACCCCTCGCGTTTTTCGGAGCAAGCTCGTGGTGTGGGTCCGAGCTGGAGGAGGTGTGGGGTGTGGGTCGCAGGCTCGCTCCACTGACGCTGGACAACCTGGTCGACCTGCCGGACGGCTGCCGTTCGTGCGTGTTCTGGGAGCTGGATCCGGTGAGCGCCCGGGCCGCGGTGGAGGACGGCAAGGCGGAGCTGGAGAAGGAGGGGTGGATCTCCGCGGTGCTCCTGGAGTGGGGCTCGTGCGGGCGCATCGCCTACGTCGACGACGTCCCCGCCGGGTTCGTGCTCTATGCGCCGCCGGCGTACGTGCCTCGCTCGCTGGCGTTCCCGACGAGTCCGGTCTCCCCGGACGCCGTCCAGCTGATGGTGAGCCGGGTGTTGCCGGGGTACCAGCGGCAGGGCCTGGGACGGGTGCTGGTGCAGACGGTGGTGAAGGACCTGATGCATCGAGGGGTCCGGGCGATCGAGGCCTTCGGCGCGGTCGGCCGGCCCACGCCCAGCTGCGTGCTGCCCGCCGACCACCTGCTGGCGGTCGGCTTCAAGACGGTGCGGCCGCACCACCGGTACCCCCGGCTGCGGCTGGAGTCGCGGACCACGCTCACCTGGCGCAGCGACGTCGAGGGTGCGTTGGAGCGCCTCCTCGGCGGGGCTCGGAAGGAGCCGGCGCTGCGGCCGTTCTGACCCGGCCGGCGGC
Source organism: Kitasatospora sp. NE20-6 (assembly GCF_045862635.1). NCBI lineage: Bacteria > Bacillati > Actinomycetota > Actinomycetes > Kitasatosporales > Streptomycetaceae > Kitasatospora > Kitasatospora sp. NE20-6. The sequence goes on along the minus strand of NZ_BPRL01000076.1, from coordinate 37,012 downwards.
CGCGGATCGGGCACGGCGGGACAGACCCGATGGGACGGGCCGGGAACGCGTCGAGGGCCCCGGGGGTGACCCCGGGGCCCTCGACAGTGCCGGACGGCGGACGACCTAGATGAATTCGGCCAGCTCGCGCAGCAGCGCTGCCTTCGGGCGGGCGCCGGTGATGGTCTTCACCAGCTCGCCGTTCTGGTAGACGTTCAGCGTCGGGATCGAGATGACGTTGTAGGCGGCAGCGGTCTCCTGGTTGTTGTCGACATCGAGCTTCGCGATGGTCAGCTTGTCGCTGTGCTCGGTGGCGATCTCCTCCAGGATCGGGGCGACCTGGCGGCACGGGCCGCACCAGGTGGCCCAGAAGTCGACCAGGACGGGCTTGTCGCTCTTGAGTACCTCGGCGTCGAAGGTCGCGTCGGTCACGGTGATGGTGGCGCCGGCCACGGAGCACTCCTTGGGGTCACGGAAGAGGCGGTGCCAGGACGGCGGGGGAGCTGTCCGGCACCTTCGAAGGGTTCAACAACCGCGGGGGCGGTTCTGTTTCCCCGGGGTTCGGTCAGACCGCGGCGACGGCGGCGGCCTGGGCCTCCAGGTCGGCCAGCGAGGCGAGGTAGCGCTCGGCGTCCAGTGCTGCGGAGCAGCCGGTGCCGGCGGCGGTGATGGCCTGACGGTAGGTGTGGTCGACGACGTCGCCGCAGCCGAACACGCCGGGGATGTTGGTGCGGGTGCCGGGCGCCTCGACCTTGAGGTAGCCCTCGGCGTCGAGGTCGAGCTGGCCGGTGAAGAGCTCGGTGCGCGGGTCGTGGCCGATGGCGATGAACAGGCCGGTGACGGCCAGCTCGCGGGTCTCGCCGGTGGTGGTGTCGCGCAGGGTGAGGCCGGTCAGCTTGGGGTCGCCGTGGATCCCCTCGACGGCGCTGTCCCAGGCGAAGGTGATCTTGGGGTCGGCGAACGCGCGCTCCTGCATGGCCTTGGAGGCGCGCAGGGAGTCGCGGCGGTGGACGACGGTGACGGAGCGGGCGAAGCGCGAGAGGAAGGTGGCCTCCTCCAGCGCGGTGTCGCCGCCGCCGACGACGGCGATGTCCTGGTCGCGGAAGAAGAAGCCGTCGCAGGTGGCGCACCAGGAGACGCCGCGGCCGGAGAGCACGTCCTCGCGGGGGAGGCCGAGCTTGCGGTGCTGGGAGCCGGTGGCCACGATGACGGCGCGGGCGCGGTGCACGGTGCCCTCGGAGTCGGTGACGGTCTTGACGTCGCCGGTGAGGTCGACGGAGACGATGTCGTCCGGGACGAGCTCGGCGCCGAAGCGCTCGGCCTGGGCCCGCATGTTGTCCATGAGCTCGGGGCCCATGATGCCGTCGCGGTAGCCGGGGAAGTTCTCGACCTCGGTGGTGTTCATCAGCGCACCGCCCGCGGTGACCGCGCCTTCGAAGACCAGCGGCTTCAGGGAAGCACGCGCGGTGTACAGCGCAGCGGTGTATCCGGCGGGGCCGGAACCGATGATGATCACGTTTCGGACGTCGCTCACTGCATCTCCTGGTTCGCTTCGCGACCCGCGCTGGTGCGGGGAGGGCGGTCCTGCTCCGCCGCCCGGGACAACGACTGCCCAGTGTCCCGCATTCCCGGGGCGTGCAGTACCACGTGCCCGCACTGTGGGAGCGGAGGTTCCGATGGGTGGGCGTCCCGCGGTGCGGCGGGGCTCGGCGGGGTGCGGCGGTGCGGCCGGGGCGCTCCGGCGGCCCGGTGTCAGGGGGCCGGAACGGTGCGGTGGAGGAGGATCCCGGGGGCTGCGCAGTCCGGGGTGATCAGGTAGACGTCGAGCGAGGTGTCCTGCCCGGGCACGGCGTAGACCAGCGCGGTGACGGGCGACGCGTGGAAGCGGCCGGGGGCGGCGGTGACGAGGGCGCCCGGTTCCCGGCCGGTGAGGGCGGCGGCGCAGGGCGGTGCCACGGTCGCGGACCCGCCGGGCGGGGTGCCTTCGGGGGGCTGCAGACCGGGAGCGCCGGGCGTGCCGGAGGCGTCGGGTCCGGCCGCGGCGGGGCTGCCCGTGGCGGACCGGACGAGCTGCCCGATCCGGTCCGGGAGCGTGGCCTCGTCGAAGTCGGTGCCGGTCTTGGTGCCGGGCTGCTGGGCTCCCGCGGCCGGTCGGGCGGCGCTGTCCGCGGTGGAGTTGCCGCCGGTGGTGCGGGCGGAGAGCGGGACGAGCAGGGCGCCCAGGCCGAGGGCGACGCCCGCCACGGCCGCCAGGACGGCGCGCCTGCGGCCGCGCCGGCGGCCCGGGCCGCCGGGGCCGGGGCGGGTGGCCGTTCCGGCCCAGGCGGTGGAGCCCGGGCCGGACGCGGTGGGGGCGGTGTGCCGGCCGTGGCCGTCGGGGACGGTGCGGGAAGCCCCGGCCGGCTCGGGGGAGGCGGCGGCGGGCGTCCGGGCGGCGGCGAGCGCGGTGTCGATGCGCAGGGCCACGTCGTCCGGCATCGGCGGCGTGTCGACGGAGCTCAGGAGGTCCTGCACCTCGGAGAGCGCCGCGAGGGTGTCGGCGCAGGAGGCGCAGGTCGCGAGGTGGGCGCGCAGCGCGGGCTCGGCTGCCGGATCGGTGAGGCCTTCGGCGAGGTCGGCGATCTCGTCGATGTCCGGGTGCGCGGGCTCGGCTGCGGAAGGCGTGTGCGGCGTCATCGCGTGGTCGCATCTCCTTCCCGGGAGGTGCGGCGTCCGGCCGCGCCCGTATCTGGGACGGGGGAGGGGGTGGACGGGTTCCCCCGACGGGGCTCGGTTTCACGTGAAACACGGCCGGGTGCTCCGCTGTCGGGGGTGCGGCTGCCGGCAGCGCCGGTGCCGGCGGCGGGGTCGGCCTTGGTCCGGGCGGACCCTCCGGCGGGGGCTGCACCCCCGGCGGACGGTGTTTCACGTGAAACGTCCCCGCCGCGCAGGTGGCGGACGAGGGGCAGCAGTCGAGCCCGTCCGCGGGCACAGCGGCTCTTGACCGTGCCGACGGGCACGCCCAGCAGCTCTGCGGTCTCCGCGACCGAGTAGCCCTGCATGTCGACGAGGACGAGGGCGGAGCGCTGCTCGACCGGGAGGGTGTGGAGGGCGTCGGCGATCTCGCGGCGGAGTTCGGCGCGGACGACGAGCGAGTCGGTGGGCTCGGCGTTGCCCAGGGCGGCGTCGAGGTCGCGGGGGTCGTCGTCGAGGGGTGCGGCCCGTCGGGTGGCGGCCCGTCGGGCCCGGTCGAGGCAGGCGTTGACCACGATGCGGTGCAGCCAGGTGGTGACCTGCGAGCGCCCCTCGAAGGTGTGGGCGGCGCGCAGGGCGGACACCAGGGCGTCCTGGAGGGCGTCGGCGGCCTCCTCGCGGTCGCCGAGGGTCCGCAGGGCGACGGCCCAGAGGCGGTCGCGATGGCGCTGCACGAGGAGGCCGAAGGCGTCGGGGTCGCCGTCCACGTGCCGGGCGAGCAGGTCGGCGTCGGACGGTTCGTCCGCCATGCCTCCCACCTCCTGCCCGTCGTGGCTCAGCCGTTCACCGTGACCTCGGCGACCTGGCCGCGGTAGCTGCCACCATCGTTGGGGATGGCGGTCAGCCAGATCAAGAGGTAGCGGGTGGTGATCGGCTTCGCCGGCTTGAGCTGGAGGTCGGTGCCGCTGGCGGAGGCGGTCGGCCCGCCGAAGTCCTGGAACCCGGACTCGCTGACGGGGGGCGCGTTCGTGGTGGCGGCGGGGGTCGCCCTGAGCTCGACGGTGTGGGTGCCGCCGGCGAGCCGGACGGAGACCGAGCCGACCGTGCGGGCGGTGCCGAGGTCGAGCAGGATGCCGGTGCCGGGCCGGTAGCCGGAGCCGAAGGCGTCCTGGTAGGCCTGCGTGGACCAGGTGGTGCCGGGCTTGCCGTCGCTGATGTTGGGGAGCGAGGACGCGTGCTCGGCCTTCTCGGAGCCGAAGGCGTTGAACGAGGTGGGGGTGTAGGCGAGCGTCACGCCTTCGAGCGGGGCGGAGGAAGCGCCCTGGCCGCCGGGGGGTGTCGGCTGGAGGCCGGAGGGCAGTGCGGCGGAGTTCGGCCGCGGCTTGTGGAGGTACTCGACGGCCTGCCAGGAGCCGACCACGATCGCGGTGAGGGCGACCAGCGAGACGGTCGCCCGCAGGGCGGAGCGCAGCAGTCGGCGGCGCCTGCGCGGCGGCCGCGTGGCGGTGGTGGGGGTGTCCGGGTACGTGGCGTGGTGCTGGGCCGGGCGCGGCTCCGGCGCCGTCGGCCGGGCGGTGTGGTGGGCGCTGTGGTGGGCGGCCTGCGGTGCGGGTGCGGGCTTGGGCGTGCGGGGGGTGAAGGTGGGCGCGGGCGTCTCCGGCTGACGGATCTTCGGCATCAGCGCGATCGCCTTGGAGAGTTCCTCGGGGCTGTCGATCGCCGGCTTGTGGTGCGGCGGGCTGGTGCACAGCGCCCGTGCGGCGAGCTCGGAGAGGCCCTTGTGCACGCCGGCCCGTACCTGGTCGGGCGGCACGCAGCCGAGGCTCTTCGGCATGCCGCGGAGGTCGTAGCGGTCCTCGGGGTAGGGCCAGCGGTGGGTGAGGGCCGCGAAGAGCAGGGCGCCGATGGCGCGGGTGTCGGTGAGCTCGGCGTCGTCGGTGGGAAGGCCGCGCAGTGCGGCGTCCACGGCGATGCCGTTGATCCGGTACTGGCCGGTGTCGGTCCGCAGGACGCAGCGCGGGGTGAGCCGGAGGTGCGCCTGTCCGCGGCGGTGGGCGGCCGCGACCGCCTCGGTGACCTGACGGACCATCTGGTAGGCGTCGTACGGTTCCATCGGGCCGTCGGCGAGCAGGTGGGCCAGGTCCGACGCGCCGGGCAGCCACTCGCGGATGACGTAGACGAGGTCGCCCTCCTGGACGGCGTCGAGCACCTGGACGAAACGGGGGTCGCCGAGCAGCGCGGCCGAGCGGGCCGCGGTCAGCACGGCCTTGGCCCGGCGGTGGCCGGCCGCCATCAGGTGGACGCCGACGGCGCGGCGGAGCTTCTCGTCGACGGCCCGCCAGCTGCTGAACGTCTCCGTCTGGGTGATGCACTCCTCCAGCCGGTAGCGGCCGCCGATCTTGTCGCCGCTGTGACGCAGCGGGACGGGGCGGGAGGCGGGGAGGGTGCCGGTGTCGGCGTCCAGGGTCTCGGTGCTGACGGCCGACAGGGGGGTGGGGCCCGCGTCGCCGTCGGCCTTCGGAACCGCCGGGCGGGTGGCCGGACGGCGGTCGGTGGAGGTGGTGCAGGAGGGCTTACGGCCCACGGCCCGTGCCGCGCCGCCCGCGGCGAGTTCGGCGGCGATCTCGCCGGCCGACAGCTGGGCGGTGGACTCGGACAGGTCCGCGGGGACGGGCTCGGCGGCGGGGGTGGTGGTGACGGCGGCGGGGGTGGTGGTGACGGGGGCGGGATCATCCTGGTCGAGGCCGGCCTCGGGGTCGGACCCACGGGCCGTCACGGCGTCCTCCACTGCGGCTGCAGCGGCCTTCTCGGCCTGGGCGGGCCTCCGGGTGGGTGCCGGGCCCTCCGTGACCTCAGGGGCGCCCTCGGCGCCCTCGCCGGAGCCGGGGCCGCGGGTGCTGTCACCGGTGGCGTCCGGGGGGGAGTCCTCGGCCCCGTCCCGGTCGGCGTCGACGGCGTCGGCGGGTCCGGTGGCAGAGTCGTCGTCAGCGATGTCCGAGGCCGCGTCAGGAAGGTCCCCGGGCTGTGCCCCGCCGTCCGCTGCGTGCGTCGCCGCGAAGTCCTCGACTGCCATGGCCAGCGCCGTCTCGTCCGCCACGGACGCGTCGACGACCGACTTGGTGCCATCAGCCACCGTGGTCCTGCCTCCCCTTGTATCGGCCCGGCCCCGGAGGCCGGCTGTCCCGGCCGTTCGGGCGCCGGGTCCTGCCAGGACAATTGTGCCCACTGTTTCCCCCCGGGTACGACCGCTGGGCCGCCCTCCCGGTTGCGTCATCGACACAATCCGGGTGGACGGCCCAGCGTCGGCGTTCCGCCGGGCGGCCACGGGGGCCGCACCGGGTTGACGTCATGTCATCGGTCAGCGACCGATACGGCTGCGCACCATGCCGAGCATCGCGTTCAGCTCCTCGATCCGCATCTTCCGGGCGATCACCAGGAATACCGCGACCTGGACCGTTCCCGCTACCGCCAGTGTCAGAACGTTGCCCAGCCAACTGTCCAGGAGCGCGAGCATGAGCACCTCGACGGCCAGCCCGAGGGCGGCCGCCGGCAGGGAGGCGATCGCGAGCCGCACGTACGTCTTGGCGATCCGGCCGGTGTCGAGGCCGCCGGTCCGCGCCTTGAGCCGGGGGACGGCCACGGCCACGCCGACCGCGTACGCGGCGCCGTAGCCGAGTGCCATGCCGGTGACGGCCCACTGCGCGGGGAGGACCAGCCAGCACAGCACCGCGGTGGCGGCCTGGCAGACGGCCACCCAGACGGTGTTGGAGAACGGGGTCCGGGTGTCCTCGTACGCGTAGAAGCCGCGCAGCAGCACGTACTGCACGGAGTACGGGATCAGGCCCAGGGCGAAGGCGGAGAGCATGTAGCCGATCGAGCGGGCGCCGTGCGAGGCGTCGCCGCCGTTGCCGAGGCCGTAGATCGCGGAGCCGATGACCGGGCCGAGCGACAGGAAGAGGAAGGCGGCGGGCACGATCGCGACGGCCGAGGTGCGCAGCCCGTACGAGAGGTCGTCGCGGACGGCCCCGGCGTCGTGGTCGGCGGCGGCGCGGGAGAGCCGGGGGAGGACGGCGCTCATCACCGACACCGTGACCACGGCCATCGGCAGCTGCCAGATCAGCAGCGCGTTGGAGTAGGCGGCGAGGCCGACGCCGAGGTGGCCGTCGGACTCGGCGGCGATGCCCGCGGCGGTGGCCAGCTGGGTGACGACGAGGAAGCCGGCCTGGTTGGCGAGGACGAACAGGAACGTCCACTTGGCGAGCCGTGCGGCCTTGCCGAGGCCGTGGCCCCGCCAGTCGAAGCGCGGCCTGAACGCGAAGCCGGACGCCCGCAGGTAGGGCACCATCGCCAGGGCCTGGACGGCGAGGCCGAGCAGGGTGCCGATGCCGAGCAGCCGGATGCCCTCCGGCGCGATGGTCTGCGGGGTGACCCCGCTGTGCTGGAAGGTGCCGTAGACCCAGAGGTACGTCCCGAAGGTGAAGATCACCACGAGGTTGTTGAGGACCGGGGTCCACATCATGGCGCCGAACCGGCCGCGGGCGTTGAGGATCTGGCCCATCACCACGTGCACGCCCATGAAGAAGATCGTGGGCAGGCAGTACCGGGCCAGCGCGACCGTGGTGTCGGCACTTGCCTGGTCGCGCATCAGGGAGTGCGAGATCAGCTGGACGAGGAGCGGCGCGGCGAGGACCGCGACGAAGGCGACGCCCGCGAGACCGGTCATCACGAGGGTGAGGAGGCGGTTGGCGTACGCGGTGCCGCCGTCCTGGTCGTTCTTCATGCTGCGGACCAGCTGCGGCACGAACACGGCGTTCAGGGCGCCGCCGCCGATGAGGATGTAGAGCAGCGTCGGCAGCGTGTTGGCGGCGTTGTACGAGTCGCCCATGGTGGCGACGCCGATCGCGGCGGCGATCACCATGGTGCGCAGGAAACCGGTGCCGCGGGAGACGAGGGTGCCGGTGGCCATGATCGCGCTGGAGTTCACCAGGCTCGTGACCCGACCGGTGACGGACGGACCGGCAGGCGCCTGCGCCGGTGCGGCGAGGGGCGGCGGGGGCGCGGGTGACGCCGGTGCGGAGGGCGGGGCGGCCCTGCCCGCCGTGCCGGGTGCGGCCGCGGACGCGGCGCCGTCGGTGAAAGAGGCGTGCATCCCGGCCTCCTCCGGGGTGAGCGGCGGGTCGAACTCGATCGCCGGGATGAAGGGCTGCGGTTCGGGCGCGCTGTGGTCGCCGCTGAAGAGCGCGTCGACACCGAGGTAGTCCGCCGCCTCGTCCTCCTCGGTCCGGACGGTACCGGGGGCGGGCGGGGACGGGCTGGGGGCCGGCGTGACCGTGCCCCGGCCGCGGCCGGCCGTGCCGTCGGCAGGGACGCCGTCGGTGTCACCGGTGTTGCTGGTGTCGTCGGGGGCGTCCTCGTCCGCGGGCTCCCGGGCGGGTGCTGCTGCGGGACCGGCCGTCCGCGCGTCCGGGTCGTCCCCGTCGGCGTGCCCGTCGGCGGGTGTGCCGGGATCCTCCGGGACGCTCGTGTCCTCGGGCCCGTCGGCGGTGAGCACGTCGGTGCCGGGCCAGCGGGGCGCCGGTGCGGCCAGCAGCGGCGGCTCGACGGACACCGCCGCGGGGTGCCGCACCGGCAGGGCGGCGGCCTCGGCGGCGCGCAGCCCGTACGGATCCTGCTCGTCGGCGCTGCCGAACGGGGCGCCCGCGTAGGGGTCGTGGGCGTAGGTGTCGGCGACGTACCGGTCGGAGTCGGTGGGGTCTGCGGGCGCCTGCGGGCCCGCGCTACCGGCGCCGCCCCGGCCCTGTGCTCGCTCCTCGCGCGGACCGCTGCTCATGCCACCTCTTCGCTGGTCGGTGGAGCCCGGACGGGGTTCCCTCAGTGACCAACCTTCTCATCACCGGTGGCCCGATCCCGGGCATCTGGGGCGGATCTGGGCGCGGTGCCGGGGCCGTCCGGGGCAGGGGCCGCGGGTACCTCGGCGGCCGCCGCGCCGTCCGCCGAGCCGGGGCCGGCGGTGGGCGCACCGGCGGTGTCCCGGTCGTCGTCCTCCAGCAGCCGCTCGGGGTCGAGGTCGGTCTCGCCGGCCGCGGACCGCTTCTTGCGCTGCAGGGAGAACCGGACACCCGCGAGGGCCATGAGCACCACGCCGCCGCCGATCACGTACATGACGCCGCTCGCGACCGACGTCACCTCGACGGTGAAGGTCACCGGCTCGCCGTACCGGCGCGCGTTCGGGCCGGTCGTCCACAGCTGGGCGGTCATCTGCACCGGGCCGTTGACCTGGGCCTCGGCGGGGAAGCGGAAGGTGCGGCTGGTCGTGCCGTCGAGCACCACCGTCTCGGGGTCGCCCACGTTGAGACGGTTGACCTGCGCCGAGGAGACGCGCAGCTGCAGGTTGCCGACGGCCTGGTTGAGGTCGTTCTTCACGCTGATCAGCAGGGTGGCGTTGTCACCCGGCAGCGTGATCAGGCTCTTCGCGGGGACCCGGACGGCCGCGGTGAGGTTGACCAGGTAGCTCTGCACGCCGTCCCGGTAGGCAGCGCCCTCCTCGGCGTGGTCGCGCCACTGGGTCGACACCGACCGGACCATCGCGGCGTTGAACGGCCCCCTGACGCGCTGCGGCTGGGTCAGGATGACCAGGAGTTGGTCCAGGCCCTTCTGTACGCCCATGACGGCGCCCAGCGAGGGGGCGGACAGCTCGGAGCCGCGCAGCTCGTCCGGGTAGTTCCCGGGGACGGAGGAGTTGGCGGCCGGATCGGCCGGCGCCGTGGCGACGGTGTCGAGCCGGGTCGGCGCGACCCAGCCGTTCGGCTGCGAGGCGGCGGTCAGCGCGCCCGCCAGTGCCTCGGCGGTACCGACGGTCATCGTCCGCGACGGCATCACCAGCAGGCTGCGCTGGTTGTCGGGGCGCTGGCCGGTGATCGTCAGGGTCTCGGCGAGGAAGCGCTGCTGGGCGAGGCTCTGTGCCGCGTCGGTGTTCAGGTCGCCCTGGAACAGCGAGGACAGCGTGGCGTCGGCGACCACCGCGGTCTGCCCGTTGCCGATCGGCCGGGCCGCGTTCGGCGTGTACGGGAGCGACCGGGCTTCCGGCATGCTGTCGCCGCCGACCAGCACCAGGTCGGCGCCGGCGGTGCGGCCGACGGCGGCGGTGGCCTCGTCGAGCCGCCCCCGGTAGGGCCAGGCCACGCCGCCGCGGACGTCGACCGCCAGCCGGCCCTCCGCGGTCACCTTGCCGGCCGTCGCGGCCTTGCGCAGCGCGGTGTCCATGCCGGCGAGACCGGCGCCGTTGTGCGCGATCGAGGCGAGGTCGGGGTCGGCGTACGGCAGGGCGACGACCTGCGAGCCGCCCGTCGCCACGGCCGTCCGCAGCTGGGTCAGCCAGTCGGCGGCCACCCGCTGGCCGGTGCCGGCGACGGTGTTCTCCTCCTTCGCCGACTCGCCGGCCGTGCCGGGCTTCTGCACCCGGTACGGCCTGGTCATCGCGAAGACGGTGTCCAGGAGGTCCGGGTCGACCACCCACGTGAGGTTCGGCAGGGTCTGGCCGATGGCGACCAGGCGGCCGAGGCGGCCGTTCGGGGCGAGCTCGGCGGCGAGGCCCTCGTCGCGCAGCACCGGCATCTGGTCGTTGTCGGGCATGGTCTGGGCGACCAGCTCGGCGGTGTGCGTGATCGGCCACAGCGTGGCGATCTGCGTCTGCTTGGCGCCCGGCTCCGTGTTGTAGGGGAGGAAGGTGCGGGCGATGCCCAGCGCGTGCTCGTCCTCCGCGTCGCGGACGTCCACCGCCAGCTCGTACACGCCGGCCGACCTGAGACCCAGCTCGGAGGCGCTGACCTGCAGGGAGTAGGCGCGGGACTGGCCGGGCGCGAGATCGCCGAGGTCGGCCGTCGGGTGGTCGAGGTCGATGCCGTCCTTGCCGCTCGGGGCGGTGCGCCCGGCGACGGAGTTGATCTCGCTGCGGGTGTCCAGCTCCTCCTTGGAGGAGCGGACCGCCGCGTGCGCGGACCGCAGCGTGGACGAGCCGGAGTTGGTCACCGTGCCGGTGATCACGATCGGAGTGTTGTCGGACAGCACCGGTGCGGAGAGCGTGTTGATCACGACCGTCGCCGGATACTCCGAGGACGCCGCGAAGAGGGCGGGGGCGGCCGCGAGCCCCGCGGCTGCCCCGGGCGACGCCACGGCCGCCGGCGGGGCGGACAGCAGGACGGTGCCGCCGGCCAGCACCGCGCCCAGGCGGAAGGCCGCCCGTCGGACGCGTCCGTACGCTGTCAGGCCGTGCCGCGCCTCGCTCACGTGCTGTGCCCTCGCCGTTCCTCGATCGAATTCCTGGATGGCCGTGCCCACCGGCAGCCCGGTGCCTGCGGCCGCCGACGCCTGCCGCCCCGACGGCGCGCCCGTGCGGGACCGCGACCGCTGTCGGTCCCCCCGCATGGTAACGACGCATCCGGGCGGCCGGTGGTTCGGGCCGCCGACTACCGGCCCCGACCGCCGGGCGGCGGGTCGGCGCGGGCGGCGCGCAGGGGGAGACAGGCGGTGGGAAACGGACGGGCGGCGGGCCCTGCCGGGCACGTACCCTAGGGAGCCGTGTCCACTGCCAATGAGTCCAGCGTCCATCATTCCAGCTCCGCCACGCCGACCGCCCTCCCCGGGCTGAGCGAGGCGCAGACCCTCGGTCTGCAGGAGCTGCTCCGGGTCTCCCCGGTCGCCGACGAGATCGCCCGCCGCTTCCGGACCGCCGGGTTCCGGCTGGCGCTGGTCGGCGGATCCGTCCGGGACGCGCTGCTCGGCAGGCTCGGCAACGACCTCGACTTCACCACCGACGCCCGCCCGCACGACGTGCTCAAGCTGGTCAAGGGCTGGGCCGACGCCGTCTGGGACGTCGGCATCGCCTTCGGCACCGTCGGCGCGCGCAAGGACACCGAGGACGGCTCCTTCCTCATCGAGATCACCACCTACCGCTCCGAGGCGTACGACCGCACCTCGCGCAAGCCCGAGGTCACCTACGGCGACACCATCGACCAGGACCTCGTGCGCCGCGACTTCACCGTCAACGCGATGGCCGTCGACCTCCCCGACCGCGGCTTCGTCGACCCCCACCGCGGCCTCGACGACCTGGAGGCCCGGGTGCTGCGCACCCCCGCCACCCCCGAGGAGTCCTTCTCCGACGACCCGCTGCGGATGATGCGCGCCGCCCGGTTCGCCGCGCAGCTCGACTTCACGCCCGCGCCGGACGTCGTCGCGGCGATGACGGCCATGGCCGAGCGGATCACCATCGTCTCCGCCGAACGCGTCCAGGCCGAGCTCAACAAGCTGCTGCTCGCCGACCACCCGGTGAAGGGTCTGCGGCTGCTCGTCGACACCGGCCTGGCCGACCACGTGCTCCCGGAGCTGCCCGCCCTGCGACTGGAGAGCGACGAGCACCACCGGCACAAGGACGTCTACGAGCACTCGCTGACCGTCCTGGAGCAGGCCGTCGCGCTGGAGACCGCCGGCCCCGACCTCCCGCTGCGGCTCGCCGCGCTGCTGCACGACATCGGCAAGCCGCGCACCCGCCGCTTCGAGTCGGACGGCCGGGTCTCCTTCCACCACCACGAGGTCGTCGGCGCCAAGATGACCCGCAAGCGGATGCGCGCCCTCAAGTACTCCAACGACCTCGTCGACGAGGTCTCCCGCCTCGTCGAACTGCACCTGCGCTTCCACGGCTACGGCGGCGGCGAGTGGACGGACTCCGCGGTGCGCCGGTACGTCACCGACGCCGGACCGCTCCTGGAGCGCCTGCACAAGCTCACCCGCTCCGACTGCACCACCCGCAACCGCAAGAAGGCCGCCGCCCTCGCCCGCACCTACGACTCCCTGGAGGAGCGCATCGCACTCCTCCAGGAGCGGGAGGAACTGGACGCCATCCGGCCCGCACTCGACGGCAACCAGATCATGGAACTGCTCGGCATCCGGCCCGGCCCCCAGGTCGGCCAGGCCTACAAGCACATGCTGGAACTCCGCCTGGAGCACGGGCCGATGGACCACGAGACCGCCGTCGCCGCCCTCCGGGAGTGGTGGACCGCACAGCAGTGACAGGCAGCCCGGGCAGCGGCCGGAGGGCTTGAGCTAATCCACCCGATCGTGTGCATCCGGCCGTTTCGTGCGGCCGGCCGGCCGGCGGGCGCGTTGCTCCGTCCGAGGGAGGGGAACTCCTCCTCCCGGGGAGGGAGACACGGCCATGGCTGTGGACGCGGTGCTGCTGGAGTCGCCGACCATGCGGGCGACCGTCGCCGGGCGGGTCGAGGTGCTCGACCGGGTCGGTGCGCTGAGCGTGCTGCCGGACGACGTGCACGTCACGACGGAGGGCGTGGCGGCGTACTTCGGGGTCGGGGTCAAGGCCGTCTACTCGCTGGTCGGCGACCACCGGGCCGAACTGGTCTCGAACGGGTACACCGTGCTGACCGGTCCGCGACTGGCCTCCTTCAAGGAGGTCAGTGGAACCCAGTCGCGCGCCCGCTCGCTGGCGCTATTCACCCGGCGGGCCGTGCTCAACGTCGCGATGCTCCTGCGCGACAGCGAGACGGCGCGCCGGGTGCGCTGCCACCTGCTGGACGCCGAGGAGCGGAACCGCCGGGCCGACCCGGTCGGCCGCACGGTGACCGAGCGGCCGCAGCCGCCGGAAGGGTCACTGGACGCGGCGGTGGCCAGGGTCGCCGAGCAGGTGGTGCGCGACGTCGTCGGCACCGCCGTGGTGCCGCTGCTCACCGCACTGGCGGTCGAGGTCGGCCGCAGCGGCAGCAAGCTCGACGCGCTGGCCGACCGGGTCGACCGGTTGGAGCGCCTCGTGCTGGACGACGACGAGCGCACCGTCGCGCGGCGCCGTCGCCGGTTGCTCGCCGCGATCGACGCGGGTGCCGGCCAGGAGGAGCTGGACGCCCTGCTGGGGTGACCTGCGGCCGGGGCCGGTGCAGGTGGGTCCGATCCACCGGCACCGGCCCGGGTCTGTCGGCCCGTGAGCCTGCCCGGGCCTGCGTGGGCCTGCCCGGGCCTGCCCGGGCCTGGAGGGACGTCCGGCCTCAGAAGGACTTCGGCGAGGCCGCCCCGCCGGGGGTGGTGGCCGAACCGCCGGTGAGCGGGCCGAGGCACAGCACGTAGTGCTTCTTGCGCCAGCGCCGTCCGGTGCTGCCGCTGAAGGTCGCCGTGGTGCCGGGTGTCCCGTCGCAGGCGGCGGGCTCGCCGCCGCTGATGTTCCGCAGCACCGTGTAGGTCGCCTTCGGGTCGGTGCAGGCGACCTTGGAGACCGACTTGTAGCCGGTCTTCTCCACGCAGTCGCCGGCCTTCGCCGAGGAGGGTGAGCTGTCGGCGACGAAGAAGCTGACGATCAGCAGGATGCCGCCGAGCACCACCGCGCCCGTGCGGAGCCAGAACCGCAGCGGCCGCTTCGGCCTGGGAGCGGCCGGGACCACCGGGCCCGGCTGCTGCTGCCCGGGGTGGCCGCCGGGCGCCCCCTGACCGGGACCGCCGCCGTACGGGGGCTGCGGCACACCGCCGTACGGGGGCTGCGGCGCGCCGCCGTACGGGCCCGGTGCGGCCGCCGGGCCCGGGTAGCCGTACCCCGGGGGAGCGGGCGGGGGCTGCTGTCCGTAGGCGGGCGGCTGCCCGTACGGCGGCGGGGGCTGCTGCCCGTACGCCGGGGGCTGCTGTGCGGGGCCGGGGTAGCCGTAGGCGGGCGGCTGCCCGTACCCGGGCGGGGGCTGCGGTGCTCCGTAGGCGGGTCCGCCCTGGGGCGCGCCGCCCTGCTGAGGTGTGCCGTACGGATTCTGCGGTGTGCTCATCGATCCCCCCGTGGGCAACTGAGGTGGCGCTGGTGCGCGGACGTACCTTAGCGAGTCACCGCCGGCGGACGGGGCGTCAGTGCGCCGACGCGCGGTCGGACCTGGCCGCGCGGGCGTAGAGCACCGCGCCCGCCGCATAGGCCAGCGCGACGCCTCCGACGACCGCGGCCGAGCGTCCGTTCAGCGGCAGGACCAGTGCGGTCACCCCGGCCGCCGCCACGAACGAGATGTTGAACAGCACGTCGTAGACGGCGAAGACCCGCCCCCGGTAGGCGTCCTCGACGGACTCCTGGACGAGGGTGTCGGCGCAGATCTTCGCGCCCTGGGTGACCACGCCGAGCAGCAGCGCGGCGGCCAGGCCCGGGCCCTCACGGAACGACAGGCCGAGGGCCGGCACGAACACGGCGGCGGAGGCCAGGCAGGCGACCATCCAGCCGGTGAGGCCGAGCCGGCGGGTGCACCACGGGCTCACCACGGCGGCGATGAAGAAGCCGACGGCGGAGAAGCCGACCGCCCGGCCCAGGCTGGCGAGCCCCGCCGCCGAGTCCTCCGGGCGGTTGAAGGTGTAGCGGGAGAGCATGAGCACCACGACGATCAGGACGCCGTAGCAGAACCGGGCCAGGGTCACCGCGGCCAGGGCGTGCACGGCGGGCCGGCAGTCGCGCACGAGGTGCCGCAGCGCGCGGCCGAGGTCCCGGCCCGCCGTGGTGAGGGCCCGGCCCAGCGGCGGCCGGTCCGGGTGGTGGGTGGGGCCGAGCAGGTCGCGGTCGATCCGCTGGGCGGCGAGTGCGGCGCACAGGTAGAGGAGCGCGGCCAGCGTGACCAGCCCGGCGTCGGCCCGCGGGCCGGGCGGCAGCACCTGGTGGACGAGGAAGCCCAGCGTGCCGCCGACGGTGGCGGCGACGGTGCCGAGGGTGGGGGAGACGGCGTTGGCCGTCACGAGCTGGTCCGGCTCCACGACCCGGGGGAGCGCGGCGGACAGGCCCGCCAGGATGAACCGGTTGAGGGCGGTGACCAGCAGGGCGGAGGCGAAGTACATCCGGTCCGGGGCGCTTCCGAGCAGCAGGGCCGCCGTCACCAGCCCGAGGCCGAACCGGGCGAGGTTGCCGACGAGGAGCACCTGCCGCCGGCGCCAGCGGTCGAGCAGCACGCCCGCGAACGGGCCGACGACGGAGAAGGGCAGCAGCATGACCGCCAGCACGGCGGCGATGTCCTCGGGGGACGACTGCCGTTCCGGGGAGAAGATCACGTAGGCGGCGAGCGAGACCTGGAAGACCCCGTCCGAGAGCTGGCTGAGCATGCGGACCGTCAGCAGCTGCCGGAACCCGCGCCCGTGCGCCAGCCCGCGGAGCGTGGCGCGGTGGGGTGTCTGCATGATGCCGTCCTCGGTGATCGCCACCCGGACAGGTTGCCATGACGGGCCGGACGGTTTCACGTGAAACATCGCCGCGGCCCGGCGCCGGGAACGCCGCAGGGGCTCCGGTCGATGACCGGAGCCCCTGGTGAGGCGGGCTGTGCGCGCTCGGCGCGCCGCCGTCGCAACGGTTTCCGCGGGCCCGGCGCCTCAGCGCCGTACCGTCGCGGGCCCCGCTGCGTGCGGCGCTCGGTGCGCCACGGCCGCGGGCCTCGTCGGACTCAGCGCTCGACCTCGCCGGCGATGAACTTCTCGACGTTCTCGCGGGCCTCGTCGTCGAAGTACTGCACCGGCGGGGACTTCATGAAGTACGAGGACGCCGACAGGATCGGGCCGCCGATGCCGCGGTCCTTGGCGATCTTCGCGGCGCGCACGGCGTCGATGATGACACCGGCCGAGTTCGGGGAGTCCCAGACCTCGAGCTTGTACTCGAGGTTCAGCGGGACGTCGCCGAAGGCGCGACCCTCAAGGCGGACGTAGGCCCACTTGCGGTCGTCGAGCCACGCGACGTAGTCGGACGGGCCGATGTGGACGTTCCTGGCACCCAGCTCGCGGTCACGGATCTGCGAGGTGACGGCCTGCGTCTTCGAGATCTTCTTGGACTCCAGGCGCTCGCGCTCGAGCATGTTCTTGAAGTCCATGTTGCCGCCGACGTTCAGCTGCATGGTGCGCTCGAGGATGACACCGCGGTCCTCGAAGAGCTTCGCCATCACGCGGTGCGTGATGGTGGCGCCGACCTGCGACTTGATGTCGTCGCCGACGATCGGCACGCCGGCCTCGGTGAACTTGTCGGCCCACTCCTTGGTGCCGGCGATGAACACCGGGAGGGCGTTCACGAAGGCGACCTTGGCGTCGATGGCGCACTGGGCGTAGAACTTCGCGGCGTTCTCGGAGCCCACCGGCAGGTAGCAGACGAGGACGTCGACCTGGCGGTCCTTGAGGATCTTGACGACGTCGACCGGGGCCTCGTCGGACTCCTCGATGGTCTCCCGGTAGTACTTGCCGAGGCCGTCCAGCGTGTGGCCGCGCTGCACGGTGACGCCGGACGGCGGCACGTCGCAGATCTTGATGGTGTTGTTCTCGCTGTTGCCGATGGCGTCGGCGAGGTCGAAGCCGACCTTCTTGGCGTCGACGTCGAACGCGGCGACGAACTCCACGTCGCTGACGTGGTAATCGCCGAACTGCACGTGCATCAGCCCGGGGACCTTGCCGGCCGGGTCGGCGTCCTTGTAGTACTCGACACCCTGCACCAGCGAGGCGGCGCAGTTGCCCACGCCGACGATGGCTACGCGAACCGAACCCATTCCGGTTGCTCCCTGTTCTCGTGAGCCCCGCCGTCACGGCGGCGCTCATTCCTACTCAAATGACTGTCTGACGGGCGCGATGCGCCCACTCCTCCCACGGGCCCGGTGCTCCACGGGAGCGCCGGATGCCGCGGGTCTCAGCGCTCCTGTGCGGAGCGCCCCGGGCGGTCGTGCGGTGGCCTCGGCGGGTCCGAGGACCCGGCCTCCTGGCCACGGCCGTCCGAAGTCTGTGGTGGTGCACCGGTCGGCGTGGTGCCGCGCCCGGTGCGGTTGGCCCGTTCCGTCTCGATGAGCTCGTTGAGCCAGCGGACCTCGCGCTCCACCGATTCGAGACCGTGCCGCTGGAGTTCGAGGGTGTAGTCGTCGAAGCGCTCGCGGGTGCGGGCGATCGACGTGCGCATCCGTTCGAGGCGCTCCTCCAGCCGGCTGCGACGGCCCTCCAGCACGCGCATCCGCACGGCCCTGTCGGTCCGGGCGAAGAACGCGAAGTGGACGCCGAAGTGCTCGTCCTCCCAGGCGTCGGGGCCGGAGTCGGCGAGCAGCTCCTCGAAGCGGTGCTTGCCCTCGGCCGACAGCCGGTAGACGATCTTCGACCGCTTGCCGTTGAGTGCCGTGGCCGGGACGTACTCCAGGTCCGGGTTGTCCTCGACCAGGAAGCCCTGGGCGACCAGGTTCTTCAGGCAGGGGTAGAGCGTGCCGTACGAGAAGGCGCGGAACGACCCGAGCAGGACGTTGAGCCGCTTGCGCAGCTCGTAGCCGTGCATCGGGGCGTCGTGCAGCAGGCCGAGGACGGCGAACTCCAGCACACCGGACCGCCTGCTCACCCTGCCGCCTCCTCTCCCCGTGGTCGTCGACCGGGCCGGTGCACACGGGTGGCTTATGCCGCCCCGATGTATCGGCTCGATATATCGAGAACAGTAAACCCGGGTCACGATGCGAGCAAGGGGGCCACGCGTGAACGTGATCACAGGGAGTTCGGTGGCACCTGGAGCGGTCCACGTCAAGGCTGACGCGGCGACGAAGGCAACGGGCCTGTAATGATCTGACGCCAATTTGAGTTATTTGATGCATAATGTCGGATTTGAGGAAGTTCAAGGGTGCGTACGCTGTCGCGTGTGCACGAGGACCACCTCCGGGGTTAAGGCGGTTGCGGGCATCGGATGTGAACCCTGCCTTCGGGCCCGAAGAGCCCGACCGAGGAGTTGCTGAGAGATGAGCGAACACCGGCGCAGGTCGCCCAACGCGGGCGGCGAGCCTTCGGGCCGTCGGCCCGACGGCCGACAGCCCGACGGCCGCCCCTACGCGTACGGCGCGCCGGCGGAGGGGGCCCCTTCCTACGGGCGCCCTGCTCCGGACGAGCTGCGCGCGGACGGGCTGCGCCGCGCCCGTGCCGCCACCTCCCGGGAGACGGCGCAGCAGCCCCGGCTGACCCGTGCCGAGATGCGCAAGCAGGGCCAGAAGGGCGGCCGCCGCGGTGCGCCCGCGGGCGGCGGCGGTGGCCGGGGCAGCGCCGGCGGCCCGCCCGGCAAGAAGCGCTTCGTCGACTACCCGCGGTACGGCAAGGACGGGTTCCGTCGCTGGCTGCCGTCGTGGAAGCAGCTCCTGACGCTGTTCCTCGTCTTCTTCGGCGGCGGTGTCGCCGTGGTCGGCGCGGCCTTCGCCGTCACGGAGGTGCCGGACCCGAACAAGGTCTTCGACGAGCAGAACAACATCTACTACTGGGCCGACGGTTCGGAGATGACCCGCAAGGGCACCACCAACCGTCAGATCGTCCAGCTCGGCGACATCAGCCGGGCCGCGCAGGACGCGACGATCGCGGCCGAGAACGAGACGTTCCGCACCGACAGCGGCATCGACCCGAAGGGCATCGCCCGCGCCGTCTACAAGATGGCCACCGGCGGTGAGACCCAGGGCGGTTCGACGATCACCCAGCAGTACGTGAAGAACTACTACCTGAGCCAGGATCAGACCCTGACCCGCAAGGCGAAGGAAATGATCATCACGCTGAAGATCGCCGGCGAGAAGGACGAGGTGCTCAAGGGCTACCTCAACACCAGCTGGTACGGGCGGAGTTCGACCGGCATCCAGGCGGCGTCCCAGGCCTACTACGGTGTCGACGCCAAGGAGCTCGACGCCTGCAGGGGCGCGATGCTGGCCGGCCTCCTGAAGGGCGCCGCGCTCTACGACCCGTCGCTGAACCCCGAGAACAAGAAGCGCATGCAGGAGCGCTGGGAGTACGTGCTGACGCGGATGGTCGCCGCCGGGTTCATCTCCCAGGCGGACCGCGCGAAGTGCGGCACGGAGCTTCCCATGCCGATCCCGCCCAAGCCCGCGGCCAACATGACCGGCGAGATCAGCTACCTGGTCGACACCGCGAACAAGTACCTGATGGCGAAGGACCCGACCATCAACCAGGCCAGCCTCCAGCGCGGCGGCTACAAGATCTACACCACGTTCGACAAGGCCAAGGTCGATGCCCTGAAGAAGTCCGTCGAGGGCTTCGAGAAGGACAACCTCAACCCGGAGAAGCGCGACGAGGACAAGTTCGTCCAGATGGGCGCGGCCTCGGTCGTGCCCAACGACGGTGCGATCGTGGCGCTCTACGGCGGCTCCGGCATCGAGAACGGGCACTACACCAACAACGCCGACGCCGCCGGCATCCCGGTCGGCTCGACGTTCAAGCCGTTCGTCCTGGCCGCCGCCATGCAGATGGGCGTGCAGACCACGATGGACGAGGACGGCAAGCCGACCCGGATCAGCACCGACAGCCGGTACGAGGCCGACAACCTCTCCGAGATCTTCAAGTCGGACGGAACCCCGGTCATAGGGGACAACGGCCAGCCGTACAAGCAGCGCAACGACAGCACCTCGAAGCCCGGGTACGTCACGCTCAAGGAGGCCATGCGGAACTCCTACAACGTGCCCTTCGTGCAGCTCAACCAGGACGTCGGCGGCAAGAACGTCGAGGACCTGGTGAAGCAGATGGGCCTGCGCAAGGAGAGCCTCTCGCCCTCCAGCACCATCACCTTCCCGCTCGGCACCTCGACCCCGAGCGCGATCCGGATGGCCTCCGCGTACTCGGTGTTCGCCGCCAGCGGGCAGCAGGCCGACCCGTACTCGGTGACGAAGGTGCTGAAGGACGGCGTGGAGATGCCGAACTTCACCAAGCCGGTGGTGAAGAAGGTGCTGGACGCCGCGGTCGCCAACGACGTCACGGACGTGCTGGAGAACGTGGCCAAGGCCGGTACCGGCAAGAAGACCAACGAGCTGGGCTTCCCGGTGGCGGGCAAGACCGGTACCACCGACGCCGGTACCTCCGCCTGGTGGGTCGGCTACACCACGAGCCTCTCGACCGCGGTCGGCATGTGGCGCGAGGAGCCGGGCAAGCCCGGTCTGCTCTCGCTGGACGGCACCGCGGGCAAGAAGGAGATCCACGGTGGTGACTTCCCGACCGACGTCTTCACCCGCTACATGAAGATCATCGGCCCCGGCAAGCCGAAGTCCTTCCCGGAGCCCGGTGATTCCGGCGTGAAGCTCGACTCCTCGGGCGCGCCGTCCACCGCCTCGCCCTCGGCCTCCGCCTCGGCCTCGCCGAGCGCGTCGGAGTCGGCCTCGCCGTCGGCCTCGCCGACCGCGACCGGGCCCAGCCAGGGCGGCAGCCCGTCGCCCACGGCGACGGACAGCTGCCTCATCCTGTGCCCGCCGACCAGGACGCCCACCCGGCCGGGCAAGCCGTCGGCCACGGCGACCGACACCAGCAGCCCGCAAGCCGGGCAGTAGGGCAGCGGTACGACCCCGGCGCCGGTCCGTCCCTTCGGGGGCGGCCCGGCGCCGGAGTGTTTGCCGGGGTCTCCTCGTCCTCCGAGCGGTGGTGCGGCAGGATGTGCGCCATGACGCCCAGCACCCGTGACGACAGCGCCGCGGCCGTACCCGCCCCGGCCGCCGGCCCGCTGCCCAACACCGTCGTCGTCCCGGCGGACGAGGACCCGGTTGCCGCGGCCGGCAGCGAGTTCCTCGGAGGCCCGCCCGGCCGCCGCGCCCTGCTCGGGGTGTCCTGGTGGACCCCGGCCCGTTTCCTGGCGCTGGTCGTCATCGTCACGTACGTGCTCGGGCTCGCCCAGAAGATCCCGTGCTACGAGGGCGGGTGGTTCCAGGGCGCCACCACGCAGTACACGCACGCCTGTTACAGCGACATCCCGCACCTCTTCTCGGGCCGCGGCTTCGACACCGGGCGCCACCCGTACCTGGACCAGCTGCCGTCGCCCTCGGCCGACATGCAGTACCTGGAGTACCCGGTGCTGACCGGCCTGTTCATGCAGGTCGCGGCGTGGATGACGAAGTCCGGCGGGGCGCTGCAGGAGCGCGAGCAGTGGTTCTGGATGGTCAACGCGGGCATGCTGATGATCTGCGCGGTCGTCACGGTCGTCGCGCTGACCCGTACGCACCGCCGCCGCCCCTGGGACGCGCTGCTGTTCGCGCTGGCACCCTGCCTGGCGCTCGACTCCACGATCAACTGGGACATGCTGGCCGTCGCGCTGGCGGCCGTCGCGATGGCGTACTGGGCCAACTCCCGTCCCACGGCGGCCGGTGTCTTCATCGGACTGGCCACCGCCGCCAAGCTCTATCCCGTGCTGCTGCTCGGCCCGCTCCTGGTGCTGTGCTGGCGGGCCGGCCGCTGGCGGGCGTTCGGGCAGGCGCTCGGGGGTGCGGCGGCCGCCTGGCTGCTGGTGAACCTTCCGGTGATGGTCGCCAACTTCAAGGGCTGGGCGACGTTCTACACCTTCAGCCAGGTGCGCAAGGAGGACTTCGGTTCGTTCTGGCTGATCCTCATGCAGAACCGCAACGAGCAGCTGCCCACCCTCAACACCTGGATCTCGGTGCTGCTGGTGCTCTGCTGCCTGGGTGTCGGCTGGCTGGCGCTGTCGGTGGCGCGCCGGCCGCGCTTCGCGCAGCTGGCATTCCTGGTGGTGGCGGCGTTCGTGCTCACCAACAAGGTCTACTCGCCGCAGTACGTGCTCTGGCTGATCCCGCTCGCGGTGCTGGCCCGTCCGCGCTGGCGCGACTTCCTGATCTGGCAGACCTGCGAGGTGCTGTACTTCCTCGGGGTCTGGTCCTACCTCGCCTACACGGGCGACTCCAAGCAGCACGGCATCGGCCAGGACTGGTACCACCTGGCGATCGCGGTGCACCTGCTCGGCACGCTCTACCTCTGCGTGATGGTGATCCGCGACATGCTCCACCCGGAGGTCGACCCGGTGCGCTGGGACGGCAGCGACGACCCGTCCGGCGGTGTGCTGGACGGCGCCCCCGACGTGTTCGTGCTCGGCACCGCCCGGCGCCTGCGGGAGGAGGCGACGTACAGCACGTTCGCGCCGCAGCCGCAGGCCGACTGGCTCGCCGACGTGGCCGGGGCCCGCCACGACGTGCTCGGTGCGGATTTCGAAGCGGACGGGGAAACGGACGCCGAGACGGACGCCGGGCACGCGCAGCCGGTCGTACCGGCCGTGCCGGACGGGCCGGCGCCGGAGCCCAAGCACCTGTAGTGCCGCGCGACCGGTGGGCCTGTCCGGACGGACGGACGGACGGACGGGCAGGGCCTACCGGTCGACCACCCGGTCGAAGTGGGTCGTGGTGTGACGGATGTTCAGGGCGAGCTCGTCGCCGATCACCGGCGGCTTGATGTCGCCCGGCAGGAAGAGGATCGACACCTGCATGTGGGGCGGTTCGGCGAACCAGAGCTGCCGGCCGTCCCACACGTAGGGGGAGAGGGTGCGGTTCACCGTGGCGAGGCCCGCCCGGGCCAGGCCCTTGGCGCGCGGCAGCATGCCGTGCAGGTACTTGGGGGCCTCCAGGCCGACGCCGTGCGCGGTGCCTCCCGTCACGACGAGGAGATGGCCGTCGGACGGCGCCTTGTGCTGGCGGTAGCCGTACCGGTCGCCCTTGGCGACCGGGGTGGTGTCGAGGACGGACGCCGCGGCGTGCAGGGCCTGGACGTCGCCGAGCCAGAGCCGGGTGCCGATCCGGGAGCGGAACACCGTGTCGGGGAAGAGGGCGCCGAGGCGGGTCACGTCGGGGGCCGCCAGGTGGCTCAGGTAGACGGTGGCGGGCGGTGGGCCGACGGCGGAGACCGCCCGCACCCAGCCGGCCACCTCCTCCACCGGGTCGGAGCCGTCCGGCCGGTCCAGCGGCAGGTGCAGCGCGAAGCCCTCCACGACCGGCCCGTCGGCAGGGAGCTTCGGCAGGTCGGTCCGGGCGATGCCGTGCCGGCGCATCGAGGTCATGCACTCGACCACCACCCGGGTGCCGGCGGGCAGGGCCCGCAGCACGTCCGCGTGGGCCACCGTGCGGACCGTCCGGGCCGGCAGGCCCGGCACGTCCTCGCCGGCCCGGCAGGGGGTGAGCACCAGGACGTCCCCGGGGAAGTCGACGGCGGCGGCCTCGCGGGCGGTGCCGACCGCGAGGGTGCCGGTGCCGAGCCGGGCCGCCTCCTCGGCGAGGCGGGTGATGCCCAGCCCGTAGCCGTTGCCCTTGGCGACCGGCACCAGACCGGGGAAATCCGCCAGCACCGCCTGCTGGTGCGCCCGCCAGCGGGCGGTGTCCACGTACAGCGACAGGGTCATCGGTCACTCCCCGAGGATGTGGTGAGCGCGCCTCAGCGGCGCGACATGTAGAGGTCGAGTGCCTTGTGCAGGAGCTTGTTCAGCGGGAAGTCCCACTCGCCGAGGTACTCGGCGGCCTGGCCGCCGGTGCCGACCTTGAACTGGATCAGGCCGAAGAGGTGGTCGTCCTCCTGCAGCGTGTCGCTGATGCCGCGCAGGTCGTAGACGGCGGCGCCGAGCGCGTACGAGTCGCGCATCATCCGCCACTGGACGGCGTTGGACGGCTTGACCTCGCGCTTGTGGTCGGCGGAGGCGCCGTAGGAGTACCAGACGTGCTCGCCGACCACGAGCATCGTCGTCGCCGCCAGCGGCTCTCCCTCGTGGTAGGCGATGTAGAGGCGCATCCGGTTCGGGTCCTCGTCGGTCAGCGCGCGCCACATGCGCTGGAAGTAGGACAGCGGGCGCGGCGTGAAGCGGTCCCGCTCCGCGGTGACGAGGTACAGCTGGTGGAAGACCGGGAGGTCCTCGTAGCCGCCCTGGACGACCTCGACGCCGCTCTTCTCGGCCTTCTTGATGTTGCGCCGCCAGAGCTGGTTGAAGCCGCGCTGCACGTCGTCGAGCGAGCGGTCGGCGAGCGGCACCTGGAAGACGTACCGGGGCTGGACGTCGCCGAAGCCCGCACCGCCGTCCTCGCCCTGCAGCCAGCCGGCCTTGCGCAGCCGGTCGGCGATCTCGAAGGCCCGCGGCTCGTACCAGTCGGGCTCGACGTCGCGCAGCCGCTTGGCCTGCGGGTCGGTCATCGCGGCCTTGATGGTGCCGGCGTCCCACCGGCGGACGACCACCGGCGGGCCCATCTTCACGGAGAACGCGCCCTGCGCCTTGAGGTGCGCCAGCATCGGCTGCAGCCAGCCGTCGAGGTCGCGGTCGAACCAGTCGATCACCGGGCCCTCCGGCAGGTAGGCCAGGTAGCGCTTCACCTTCGGCAGCTGCCGGTAGAGCACCAGCCCGGCACCGACGATCGTGCCGGTGCTGTCGAACCAGCCGAGGCTCTCCGAGCGCCACTCCGCCTTGACGTCCGACCAGGACGGCACCTGCATGTGGCTGGCGGAGGGACGGGACTGGATGAAGGCCAGGTGTTCCTTGCGGGTGATCGTCCTCATGCGCAGGCTCATGCGGGGCTGCTCCTCCTCGGTCGGGCGGTCCAGGGGTGAGATCACGGCGACCCTATCGCCCGGAATGGTCCGTTTCGGTGGGGGCTGGGCCGACGTGCCGGAGCCCTCCCCGCATACCTGTGCACAGGTAAGTACGCGGGGAGGGCGCCGGAGGTCACGCAGAATTCCGGCGCGCGGTCGTCGTTACACGCCCCCGAAGAAGCCGCCGTGGGAAAGGCCCAGGTAGAGGCCGAAGCCCGCCAGGCCCACGGAGATGATGAGGACGAAGCGCTCGGCGGTGGTGACCGAGATGAACTGCCCCCACATTCCGGCCACGACCCCGAGGAGGCCGGTCCACGAGGTCATGATGTGGAGGCTGTCGAAGAACGAGCTGACGAACGCCAGCACGCCCAGGACGGCCGCCGCCGCGGCGAGGGAGTTCTCGCGCGGGTGCGCGTGCCCGTCGGTGTTGAGGGTGACGGCCGGAAATCGGCGAAGGGTCTGTGCCATGGAGCCCACCTCCCGGGGTGGATCGGGGCGATCCGAACGGCGCGCGTCGGAGGCGTGCCGTTCTGTCCAGATTGATGGTGATATGCCCAGGATCACAACCGGTAGGCATTTTGGTCCGCCGCACCCGGGCAGGTAGGCTGTGCGGTCTGCACTGGTGTAGATGTGCACCCGTGTGCCCTTCGCCGGGCCCCGGGTTGTCAGACCCCGCCACTACGGTGGTCGGAGTCGTCACTGCATCGGTGCGACGCTGCACAACCCTCCTGCCACGGAGAGACCGTGGCCGTTGAGCCCAAAGGAGGTGGGTTACCCATGCGTCACTACGAGGTGATGGTGATCCTCGACCCGTCGGTCGAGGAGCGCGCTGTCTCCCCCCTGATCGAGAACTTCCTCAACGTTGTCCGCACCGGTGGCGGCAAGGTCGAGAAGATCGACACCTGGGGCCGTCGCCGTCTGGCCTACGAGATCAACAAGCAGTCCGAGGGCATCTACTCGGTCATCGACCTGAAGGCCACGCCTGAGGTCGTCAAGGAGCTCGACCGCCAGCTCGGCCTGAGCGAGTCGGTCCTGCGGACCAAGGTCCTGCGCCCGGACACCCACTGAGCCACCGCTGACACCTCCGGGTGTCGGGAGGCTCACGCACGGTGTTTCACGTGAAACACCGAGCGAGCACCGCAGAACTCCTTTTCCGAGAGGTCACCACCACCATGGCAGGCGAGACCGTCATCACCCT
Organism: Kitasatospora sp. NE20-6; assembly: GCF_045862635.1. Classification (NCBI taxonomy): domain Bacteria; kingdom Bacillati; phylum Actinomycetota; class Actinomycetes; order Kitasatosporales; family Streptomycetaceae; genus Kitasatospora; species Kitasatospora sp. NE20-6. Next base: position 10,845 of record NZ_BPRL01000076.1, on the reverse strand, counting down.
CGTCGGCAATCTCGTCGACGACCCCGAGCTGCGCTTCACCCCGTCGGGTGCGGCGGTCGCGAAGTTCCGTATCGCGTCCACCCCGCGCACCTTCGACCGTCAGACGAACGAGTGGAAGGACGGCGAGAGCCTCTTCCTCACGTGCAACGTCTGGCGTCAGCCGGCGGAGAACGTGGCCGAGTCGCTGCAGCGCGGCATGCGCGTCATCGTGCAGGGCCGACTGCGCCAGCGGTCTTACGAGACCAAGGAAGGCGAGAAGCGGACGGTCTTCGAGGTCGAGGTCGACGAAGTCGGCCCGAGCCTGCGATCGGCGACCGCCAAGGTCACCCGGGCCAACCGGTCCGGCGGCCAGGGCGGTGGCGGCGGCTTCGGCGGCCAGCAGGGCGGCGCGCCGTCCGGTGGCAACTGGAGCGGCGGCGGCGGCCAGCAGCAGGGCGGCAGCGGTGGCGGCAGCTGGGGTGGAAACTCCGGCGGCGGCCAGTCCGGCCCGTCCGACGACCCGTGGGCCTCTTCGGCTCCCTCCGGTGGAAACCAGGGCGGCAGCTGGGGCGGCAACTCGGGCGGCGGCTACTCGGAAGAGCCCCCGTTCTAAAGCGGTGCGCGCCGGGCGCGGTCCTCGGACCGGGCCCAGGCATGCTGAGAGATTTCGTGCGGTCCGACGTCCACCGTGTCGACGGACCGTCCATTCCCAATGGAGCACATGATGGCGAAGCCGCCTGCTCGCAAGCCGAAGAAGAAGGTTTGCGTCTTCTGCAAGGACAAGGTCAACTACGTTGACTACAAGGACACGAACCTGCTGCGGAAGTTCATCTCCGACCGCGGCAAGATCCGTGCCCGCCGGGTCACCGGCAACTGCACCCAGCACCAGCGCGACGTCGCCACGGCTGTGAAGAACAGCCGTGAGATGGCGCTGCTGCCCTACACCTCCACCACGCGCTAAGAGAGGGTGACCGAAGAATGAAGATCATCCTCACTCACGAGGTCCCCGGCCTCGGCAGCGCCGGTGAGGTCGTCGAGGTCAAGGACGGCTACGCCCGCAACTTCCTGGTCCCGCGTGGCTTCGCCATCCGCTGGACCAAGGGCGGCCAGAAGGACGTCGACGCGATCCGTCGCGCCCGCAAGATCCACGAGATCCAGACCCTCGAAGCCGCCACCTCGGTGAAGGCGAAGCTCGAGGGCCTGCAGGTCAAGCTGGCCGTTCGCTCCGGCGACGCCGGCCGCCTGTTCGGCTCCGTGACCCAGGCCGACGTCGTCGCCGCCATCAAGGCTGCCGACGGCCCGACCGTGGACAAGCGCGCCGTCGCGATCGCCTCGCCGATCAAGACCGTGGGCACCCACAAGGTCTCGGTCAAGCTGCACTCCGACGTGCTGGCCAACCTCGACGTCAACGTCGTGGCCGGCTGACTGCCGTAGCTGTGGCCCGAGGGCCGGTCTCCCCCGGGGAGACCGGCCCTCGGTCGTGTCCGGCGCCCGTGCCCTCCCGGCACGGGCGCCGGCTCCGTTCAGGCCCGCACCGCGCCGGTGACCAGCCACCGCCCGGTGCGCACCCGCAGCACGAGGAACGCGGTCCGGGTGAGCATGAAGAGGTTCATCGCCCACCACAGGCCGGCCAGCCCGCCGCCCAGCACCGGCACGGCGACCGCCGCGGGGACGAACACCAGCAGCGTGCCGAGCATCGCCCGCGCGAGGTAGCCGCCGTCCCCGGCGCCCATCAGGACACCGTCCAGGACGAAGACGATCCCGCCCGCCGGCTGGGTGAGGGCGGCCAGCAGCAGCGCGGTCGACAGCAGGCCCTGCACGGTCGGGTCGGCGGTGAACAGCGGCACGTACAGCGGCCCGGCCGCCACCATCAGCAGGCCGAGCACCATCCCGGTGCCCAGGCCCCACCGGAGCATCCGCCGGGTCGCCGCCCGGGCTCCCGGCACGTCGCCGGCCCCCAGGTGGCGGGCGACGATCGCCTGGCCGGCGATGGCGATCGCGTCGAGCGCGAAGGCGGTGAACACCCAGATGGTCAGCGTGATCTGGTGCGCCGCGATCTCGGCGTCGCCGAGGTTCGCCGCCACCGCGGTGGCGATCAGCAGCACCGCGCGCAGGCTCAGGGTGCGCACCACCAGCGGCCCGCCGGCCCGGGCGCAGGCCCGGATGCCGGCCGGGTCCGGGCGCAGGCTCGTGCCCTCGCGGCGGGCCCCCCGCACCACCACCAGCAGGTACGCCGCGGCCATGCCGTTCTGCGCCAGCACGGTGCCCCAGGCGGAGCCCGCCACACCGAGCCCGGCGCCGTACACCAGGCCGAGGTTGAGCCCGGCGTTGGCGGCGAACCCGGCCACCGCCACCAGCAGCGGGGTGCGGGTGTCCTGGAGGCCGCGGAGCACGCCGGTGGCCGCCAGCACCACCAGCATCGCCGGTATGCCGAGCGCGCTGATCCGGAGGTAGGTGACGGCGTGCGGGGCGGCCGTGGGGGAGGCGCCCAGCAGCGCGGCGGCCTGGGGGGCGAGCGCGAGGGTGAGCACCGTCAGCCCGGCGGAGAGCAGCAGGGCGAGCCAGAGGCCGTCCACGCCCTGCTGGACGGCGGCGCGGCGGTCGCCCGCGCCGATGCGGCGGGCCACGGCGGCGGTGGTGGCGTACGCGAGGAAGACGAAGACGCCGATGGCGGTGGTGAGGGCGGCCGAGGCGATGCCGAGCCCGGCCAGCTGGGCGGTGCCGAGGTGGCCGACGATGGCGGAGTCGGCCAGCAGGAAGAGCGGTTCGGCGACCAGTGCGCCGAAGGCCGGTACGGCGAGGGCGAGGATCTCGCGGTCGTGGCGGCGGCGGGCGGACGGCGTGGTCATGTGAGCCAGCCTACTCATCCACAGGTAAGGGATGTGGGTGGCCTGTGTCACTTACTCGAAATCCTGATCGAGATCCGCCCGGAGCCCGGTCCGCATGGTGGGTGCGGTGGATACCCGGCCGTGTGAAGTATTTCTCATGCACAGCCGTCCGAGGAGGGAAGCGCAGGTCAGGATGTTGACAGTAGGCGGATCGTTCAGTTGTCCACAGGACCGTCCACAGGGTTGTGCACAGGTTTGCGGTACTTATCCACAGACCGGCGACCGTCATCCACACCCCCTGTGGATAACCATCTTGGCCGAACGGCCCCCGGCGCCGTAGCGTGGGCCCCGACCCGACCTCCCGGCCCTCCGCCCCCGTACCGCGGCGGACCGGGCCCGCACCGCGCGGCACCTGGTGCCCGGCGCCGGAAATGTCGGCCCGGTGGCGTAGGAAGGGAGTCGCGCCACCGGCAAGGCTCGCACCACTCGCACGACTCGCTGATCGGGGAACACGCGTTGACCGGCCCCCAGTACGACGACCACGACGTCCCGCCGCCGCCGGAGGACGACTGGCAGCCGTCCGACGACGCCTTCGCCCCCGGGGCCTCGTTCCCCGACACCCCCAGCGACCGCCTGCCGGTCTCCCGGGGCCGTGGCGAGGTCGGCGGCCGCGACGGTGGGGGCAAGGGGACGTTCCAGCGGGGCGAGGGCTCCTACCAGAAGGGCGACCGGCGCCGGCGCGACGACCGTGACGGCGGCGCGTCCGAGGACCGCAGCCCCTCCGGCGAGAGCTTCGAGCGGGTGCCGCCGCAGGACCTCGCGGCCGAGCAGTCCGTCCTGGGCGGCATGCTGCTGTCCAAGGACGCCATCGCCGACGTCGTCGAGGTGCTCAAGCCCGCCGACTACTACCGGCCCGCCCACGAGATGATCCACGGCGCGATCCTCGACCTGTACGCCCGGGGCGAGCCGGCCGACCCGATCACCGTCGCCGGCGAGCTGACCAAGCGCGGCGAGCTGGCCCGCGTCGGCGGCCCCGGCTACCTCCACACCCTCGTCAACTCCGTTCCCACCGCCGCCAACGCCGAGTACTACGCCGAGATCGTCCACGAGCGGGCGGTGCTGCGGCGGCTCGTCGAGGCGGGCACCCGGATCGCCGGCATGGGCTACGCCGCCGAGGGCGACGTCGACGAGATCGTCAACGCGGCCCAGGCCGAGATCTACGCCGTCACCGAGCAGCGCACCAGCGAGGACTACGCGCCGCTGGCCGACATCATGGAGGGCGCCCTCGACGAGATCGAGGCGATCGGCTCCCGGGCCGGCCAGATGTCCGGCGTGCCCACCGGCTTCGCCGACTTCGACGCCCTCACCAACGGCCTCCACCCCGGGCAGATGATCGTCATCGCCGCCCGTCCCGCGATGGGCAAGTCGACCCTCGCCCTGGACTTCGCCCGGGCCTGCTCCATCCACAACAACCTGCCGAGCGTGATCTTCTCGCTCGAGATGGGCCGCAACGAGATCGCGATGCGCCTCCTCTCGGCCGAGGCGCGGGTCGCCCTGCACCACATGCGGTCCGGCAACATGACCGACGACGACTGGACGCGCGTCGCGCGGCGCATGCCCGACGTCACCAACGCGCCCCTCTACATCGACGACTCGCCGAACCTGTCGATGATGGAGATCCGCGCGAAGTGCCGCCGCCTCAAGCAGCGCAACGACCTCAAGCTCGTCGTCATCGACTACCTCCAGCTGATGCAGGCGGGCGGCTCGCGCCGTGCCGAGAGCCGCCAGCAGGAGGTCTCGGACATGTCCCGTAACCTCAAGCTCCTCGCGAAGGAGCTGGAAGTGCCGGTCATCGCGCTCTCCCAGCTGAACCGTGGCCCCGAGCAGCGCACCGACAAGAAGCCGATGGTCTCCGACCTCCGCGAGTCGGGCTCCATCGAGCAGGACGCCGACATGGTCGTCCTGCTGCACCGCGAGGACGCCTACGAGAAGGAGTCGCCCCGCGCCGGCGAGGCCGACCTGATCGTCGCCAAGCACCGTAACGGCCCCACCGCGACCATCACCGTGGCCTTCCAGGGCCACTACTCCCGCTTCGTCGACATGACCCGCGACATCACCTGAGCCGTAGGGCCCCGCGGCTGATGCCGTAGCCTCACGGGCCGTGTCGTACCGAGGGCGTGCACGGCATCACCGTGGGACCGGCGCGTGGGTGCTGCTGCTCAGCGCCTCGTCTCGTACCTGGTCAGGACCACGCCGCCGGGCAACGTCCGCGTCTCCAGCAGGTTCAGGTTCACCCAGCCGTCCAGCGCGGTGAAGAACGGCGTGCCGCTGCCCACCAGGACCGGATGGGTGGCGATCACGTACTCGTCGATCAGCCCGGCGCGCATGGCCGCCCCGGCGAGCGTCGCGCCGCCGATGGTCATCGGGCCGCCGTCCCCGGCCTTGAGCCGGGTGATCTCGGCGATCGCGTCGCCGGTGACCAGGCGGGTGTTCCAGTCGACCCTGTCGATCGTCGAGGAGAACACCACCTTCGGCGTGTCCCGCCAGTTCCGCGCGAACTCGATCTCCGCCGGGGTGGCGTCGGGCCGCTGGTCGCCGGTCGGCCAGTAGGAGCTCATCGTCTCCCACAGCTTGCGCCCGTACAGCGAGAGGCCGCTCGCCCGGTCGTGGTCGAGCCACCACTGGAACAGCTCGTCGCTCGGCGGTCCGCTCCAGCCGATGTCGTCGCCGACCGCGGCGATGTAGCCGTCCAGGGTCAGGTTCATGCCGTAGACCAGTCTCCGCATGGCCCAGCCTTCCGTCCGTGGGTGTCCGGCGTACGGAGCCAGCGCGGCGCGGGAAACCCGTCGGTGCGCGATCCGGGCTCGCCGGTGGCCCTCGTGCTCGGAGTTCAGCCTGGTGCACTCGGCCGACTCGGACAAGTCGCCCGATTCCGGCCTCGCCCGCGAGGAGACGCCACGGATGCGAGACCGGTCATGGGTGACAAGGCCGTGAGGCAGCCAAGAACGCCCGGGTCACGCACGACCGGCATGTCACGAGCGGCATGTCACGAGCGGCGAGACCCTGCAGCCGGCTGGCCCGCGGGGCCGCCCGTCGCAGGGGAGGCCGCACCCGCGGGAGGCGGCCGGGCCCGGTGCGGAAATCCCTGATGACACCTCAGAGTGGTTCGGGTACCCTCGCCGAGGCCGGGCGACCGATCGCCGTACGGGCGGGTCACAGGCCCCTTCTCTTGTGCGCGGCCGTGGCCGCGGCACGCAGTCCTTCCTATCGGAAAGAGTTCTCTTGAAGATCCGCAGTGCGCTCGCGGCTGCCGTGATGGCGCCTGTTGCGCTGCTCGCCGTCGCCCCCGCCTTCGCCGAGGCTGCGCCGGTGACCCACACCCAGGCGGTGCCGTCCCTGGCCGAGCTGGAGCAGGCGGCCGCCGACGCGCAGAAGGCCTACGACGCGGCGGTGGTCGCCGCCGCCGCGGCCTTCAAGGCGATGAACGACTACTTCGACACGCCCAACGAGCTGAGCCGCAAGGCCGAGGAGGCGTGGAAGGCCTTGGTCGCGGCGAACGCCGACGTGAAGGCCGCCGACGCGGCACTCGCCGAGGCGAAGGCCGCGCTCGCCGCTCTGCCGGAGACCGCCGACGCCCAGGAGCGGGCGGACGCCGAGCAGGCCGTGACCGGTGCGAAGACGGCGGCCGAGGCCGCCGCGGCGGCCAAGGCGGTGGCCGCGGCCGCGTACGCCGTGGCCAAGAACGAGCTGGCGGACGCCCAGGTGAAAATCTCGCAGGAGTACAGCGCGGCCAAGCGGGCCATGGAGGCGGCGCTGGCCGTCAAGCAGGCCGCGGACAAGGCGCTGGCCGACGCCAGGGCGGCCGCCACCGCCTCGCCGACCGGGAGCGCCACCCCCTCCACCGGGACGAGTCCCACCCCCGCCGCGAGCGCGTCCGTGACGGTGCCGGCTTCCGGTGCGTCGGTGGTACCGTCCGCCACGGCCGTGCCGGGGAGCCTCGCCAACACCGGTTCCTCCCCGGCCACCGCCGGGATCGCCCTCGTGGGCGGCGTCGCGGTGCTGGCCGGTGCCGGTGTCGTGGTCGCGGTGCGCCGGCGGTCCTCCGGCGTGTGAGACCGCCGCGGCCGGTCCGCCGCCGCGGGGCCCGCATCCCTCCCGGGGTGCAGGCCCCGCGGCGTGTGCGGCGGGCGCCGGGGTGAGCTGCTGCGGCGGGGCGGGCGCGGGAGGCCGGGTCAGAGCGTGACGGTGGCGCGGAAGACGGTGGCGCCGGGGCCGGCCAGGGTGGTGGCGGTGCCGTCCGCGGGGAGGTAGGCGGACCGGCCGGGGGAGAGGTCCAGCGTGCTGCCGTCGCCGGCGGTGAGGCGTACGGTGCCGGCGGTGCACAGCAGGATCTGCGGGGCGTCGCCGGGGACGACCGCGGGCCGCGCGCCGAGGGCGTAGCGGGAGAGCCGGAACTCGTCGATCGGCACGGGGTAGTGGTGCTCCCCGTCGGCCGCGGCGGCGGGTCGCAGGACGTCCGGGTCGGAGGACTCGAACACGACGACCCGCATCAGCTCCGGCACGTCGACGTGCTTGGGCGTGAGCCCGCAGCGCAGCACGTTGTCGGAGTTGGCCATGATCTCGACGCCGGTGCCGCGCAGGTACGCGTGCGGCATCCCGGCGCCCAGGTAGAGGGCCTCGCCGGGCTGCAGGCGGACGAAGTTGAGCAGCAGGGCGGCGACGAGCCCGGTGTCGCCGGGGAACTCCCGTGCGGCGAAGGCGTATCCGGCGAGTGCGCCGGTCGGGTCGGCCGGGGCGGCGGCGGTGACGGCGCGGGCGACGTCGGCGACCGTCCGGGCCGCGTGGTCGCCGGTCATCGAGAGGATGGCGGCGAGGGCGTCGGCGAGGGCCTCGGCCTCGGGCTTGCTGCGCAGGGTGTCGATGAGCGGGGCGAGCCCGGGGACGTCGAGGGAGGCCATCAGGCGGGCGGCGTCGGCGGGTGCGCGGAAGCCGCAGAGTCCTTCGAACTCGTCGAGGGCGCAGATGAGTTCGGGCTTGTGGTTGGCGTCCTTGTAGTTGCGCCGGGGGGCGTCGAGGGGGATGCCGGCGGCGTTCTCGGCGGCGAAGCCGGACCGGGCCTGGGCAAGGGTCGGGTGGGCCTGGATGGAGAGCGGCAGGCCGGCGGCGAGGACCTTGAGCAGGAAGGGCAGGGCGGGGCCGAACCGGGCTGCGGCGGCGCCGAGTTCGCGTTCGGGGTCGGCTGCGACGACCTGGTCGAGGGTGGCCGTGGCGCCGTTCCGCTCCAGCCGGGACGGTGCACCGGGGTGGGCGCCGATCCACATCTCGGCCTGCGGTTCACCGGTGGGCTCCTCGCCGAGCAGGGCGGGGATGGCGGTGGTGGATCCCCAGGCGTAGGGGCGGACGGTGTTGTGCAGCCTGTCCATCGGCTCGGTCCTCGCTGGCGTGCAGGGTGGTCGGTCGGAACGGACGACTCTAGCCGAGCGGGGCGTACGGGCGGTGTCCCGCGCGGCGGCCCGTGGCGGGCCGCCGCGTGGGGTGGGTCAGGTGCGGACCAGGGCGAGGACGGCGTCACGGAGCTCGGCCATCCGGACCGGGTCCTTCGCCTCCACGTTCAACCGCAGCAACGGCTCGGTGTTCGACGCCCGCAGGTTGAACCACCAGTCGTCCCCCGCGACCGTCAACCCGTCCAGCTCGTCCGTCACCACCCCGTCCAGCTCCCCGTACACCGCCCGCACCGCAGCCGTCCGCCCCACCTGGTCCGCCACCGTCGAGTTGATCTCCCCCGACGCCGCGTACCGGTCGTAGCGCGCACACAGCGCCGACAGCGGCCGCTCCTGCCCGCCCAGCGCCGCCAGCACGTGCAGCGCCGCCAGCATCCCGGTGTCCGCCCGCCAGAAATCACGGAAGTAGTAGTGCGCCGAATGCTCACCCCCGAACACCGCGTCCGTACGCGCCATCTCCTGCTTGATGAACGAATGCCCCACCCGCGTCCGCACCGGCACCCCACCCAGGTCCGACACCACCTGCGGCACCGTCCACGACGTGATCAGATTGTGGATCACCGTCGGCGAAGCCTCCCCCGCCGCCTGCGCCCGCACGATCTCCCGCTCCGCCACCAGCGCCGTGATCGCCGACGGCGACACCGGCCCGCCCCGCTCGTCGATCACGAAACACCGGTCCGCGTCCCCGTCGAACGCCAGCCCGATGTCCGCACCCTCCACCACCACCCGCGCCTGCAGATCCACCAGGTTCGCCGGATCCAGCGGATTCGCCTCGTGGTTGGGGAACGTGCCGTCCAGCTCGAAATACATCGGCACCACCTCCAGCGGCAGCCCCGCCAGCACCGTCGGCACCGTGTGCCCGCCCATCCCGTTCCCCGCGTCGACCACCACCTTCAACGGCCGGATCCCCGACAGGTCCACCAGCGAGAGCAGATGCGCCGCGTACCCCTCCAGCGTCTCCCGCGACGACAGCACACCCGGCACCGTCCCCACCGCCGCGGCCGGCACCACCACACCCCCGTCCGCACCCGTGCACCACGACTCCACCAGCCCCCGGATCTCCGACAGCCCCGTGTCCTGACCCACCGGCGCCGCCCCCGCCCGGCACAGCTTGATCCCGTTGTACTCCGCCGGATTGTGCGACGCCGTGAACATCGCCCCCGGCAGATCCAGCGACCCCGACGCGTAGTACAGCTGATCCGTCGAACACAGACCGATCTCCACCACGTCCGCCCCGTACGCCGCCGCACCCTCCGCGAACGCCCGCGACAACCCCGGCGACGACGGCCGCATGTCATGCCCCACCACCACCGCCGACGCCCCCACCACCCGCACGAACGCCGCACCGAACGCCCACGCCAGCGACCCGTCCCACTGATCCGGCACCACACCCCGGACGTCGTACGCCTTCACCAGCTGACTCAGATCCCGCATGGGGGGCTCCACCCTGTTCGGTGCGGTCGGTCCGCACGCTGTCGCTCGACACCCGGCGCGGGCTCCGGCACCGCGGCCCGCCGGGAGCGGTGCTGCCGGGGGGCGGGTGCCGGGTGCGAGCGACCGGTTGCTGCGCGACCCACGGGTGTTCAGGTTGACCCGAGGCTACCTGGCCGCCGGGGGCGCTCCGGCCCGGCCGGACGCCGGGTGGACCCGACGTTGTACGATCCGCTTTCCGGGTTCCTTGCCCGGTGCCGATCCCGGGCCCTGTCTCGATGACGTGCGCTGTCGATCCCCCCTCCGGCTGCGGGCTCGCCGCATTGTCCCCCTTGTTCGAAAGGCTCTGACGTGACTGCCCCTGAGGAGAGCACCTTCGCCGATCTCGGCCAGGTGCTGGTGATCATCCCGACCTACAACGAGGCCGAGAACATCGAGCGGATCGTCTCCCGGGTCCGCACCGCGGTCCCCGAGGTCCACGTACTGGTCGCCGACGACAACAGCCCCGACGGCACCGGCGACCTCGCCGACAAGCTCGCCGCCGAGGACGGCCACGTCCGCGTCCTGCACCGCAAGGGCAAGGAAGGCCTCGGCGCCGCCTACCTCGCCGGCTTCCGCTGGGGCATCGACAACGGCTACGAGGTCCTCGTCGAGATGGACGCCGACGGATCCCACCAGCCCGAGGAACTCCCCCGCCTGCTCACCGCCCTGCGCACCGCCGACCTCGTCCTCGGCTCCCGCTGGGTACCCGGCGGCAAGGTCGTCAACTGGCCCAAGTCCCGCCTGCTCCTCTCCCGCGGCGGCTCCACCTACTCCCGCCTCATGCTCGACGTCCCCGTCAAGGACGTCACCGGCGGCTACCGCGCCTTCCGCAAGGACACCCTCCTCGGCCTCGGCATGGACCAGGTCGCCTCCGCCGGCTACTGCTTCCAGGTCGACCTCGCCTGGCGCACCGTCAAGGCCGGCTACAAGGTCGCCGAAGTCCCCATCACCTTCGTCGAACGCGAACACGGCGCCTCCAAGATGAGCCGCAACATCGTCGTCGAAGCCCTCTGGCGCGTCACCGCCTGGGGCATCGGCGCCCGCATCGACAAGATCACCCGCAG
>NZ_BPRL01000075.1:0-16805 GCF_045862635.1 Kitasatospora sp. NE20-6 | reverse complement strand
TTTGCGGATGACGGTGCGGTGCAGTTGCGGGCGGCGTTCGGGTTTCCGGTGGTGGGGAATGCGGTGGTGGTGCATGTGCATACCGATGGTGGGGGGCGGTTCCTGGTCGGGAACAGGGCGTTGGGTGCGGCGGAGTTTTACCGTGAGGTGATCGGGCCGAAGGGTCTGGTGGCTGGGCAGTTGTTGGTGTTCGTGGGTTGTGATGTGGATGTGTCGGTGGCGGGTGGTGTGTCGGCGGCGGTGGTGATCGGGGGGTTGGCGCGGGGTCTGCATGTGGTGGGTGCGGATGGTCCGGTGTTCACGACGCCGGATGGGTCGGTGCTGGCGGGTCGGTATGACTTCGGTGTGGATGGTCGTCCGGTGGTGGGTAGTTGGCGGCCGGGTCGGTTCGTGCTGCACCGGGCGGGTGGTGGGAGTTTCGATCTGGGGCCGGATCTGCTGGTGGCGCTGGCGGAGCGGGTGCCGGTGCTGGTCGGTGGGGAGTTCCCGGTGAGTGGTGACCGGGTGGCGGGGGCGCCGGGTGAGCTGGTGCGGTGGATGCCGAAGAAGAAGAGCGGCGGGCAGCCTGGTGTACGCGCGGGTGCCGACCTGCGCGACGAGGAGGTGTGGGTCGGCTTCGGAGATCCGGCGCAGTTCCGCTGGCACCTGCTGTCGGCGGAGCTGAAGACACGGATGTACACCTGGTCATGGCGGCCGAAGGTGTGGCTGTCGGGAGGCCACCAGGTGGACGCGCTGGGCCGGATCATGGTGCGGGACGGCGCGGCGGAGCTGCCAGTGGTGGTGAGCGAGCTGTCGGAGCCGCTGGTGAACGGCGTGCGGGAGGGGAAGGTGGTGTACCAGCCGCTGGAGGGGGAAGCGGTGTCGGGGGTCAAGAGTCTCTACCCGTCGCACCTGTCGTGGTCGGTGATCAAGCAGAGTGTCATGCAGGCATACCGGCACGCGGTGCAGTCGGGCGAGGTCAACCTTCAGGAGGGATTCCTGACTGGTCCGGCAGGGGTGGACCGGGTCCTGGGCCGGTTCCAGGGGGTGGACGTGTACGGCAACTGGGTGGCTGGCTATGCGGATGCGGGCGATATCCATACGGCCTTCCCGGCGTACCGGCAGCCAGGTCCGGCGCGGGGGATCGGGGTGCTGGAAGCCAATCCCTGGGTGGTGTCGGCGCCGGTGGCGGCTTCCGCGCGGGTGGTGCCGGAGCCGGTGGCGGCCTCCGCGCGGGTGATGCCGGAGCCGGTGGCGGGCGAGGACACGCGGCGGTTGGCGGAGACGGCTTTGCCGGCGGGGAGGTTGAAGGGCGCTCAGGCCGAGGCGGTGCTGGTGGAGCGGGTGGACGTGTTGTGGGAGGCGGGGCGCCGGGAGGTGGCGGCGGGGCGGTTGAGTGTGGCGGCGCTGCGCGGGTCGGCGGATGCGGCGCTGGTGCACGTGGGTCGGCTGGCACCGGAGGCACGGGTGCGGCTGGCGGCGTCGCTGGGGTTGCTGAAGGCGGTGGCGGTGCTGGACGGGCTCGTGTTGGCGGCGTCCGGGTCGAGCAGTGCGCTGGACGTGGCGGTGATGCAGGGAGCGGTGGCCGGTCTGCGGGAGGCCGTGGGCACGGTGCTGCTGGAGGGCGTGGGCTTCGGCCGGTGGGCGGACGCAGTGCTGCGGGCGCTGACCTCTTTCCAGGAACTTGCGGACGACTGGCACGGCGAGCAGGCGCTGCCGGACCGGTTCAACCACTGGCCGGCGGTGTTGCACAGCTCGGTGCTGCTGTCGCGCCACGGCAGCTCGGTTCCGCGGAGGGTCTACGACCAGCACCTCCAGGTCCTCGCCACCAGGGGCGTCCACCTGCTGGAGGGCGGGGAGCTGACCGCAGACGAACTCGCAGCCCACTTCAGCCTGTTGCGGCTCAAGGACAAGCACGACGGCGAGCAGCGGATGTGGATCAGCGACATCCGCCAGGCCATCGGGGCCAGTCGGCCCGAGACCTACGGGAAGGCCGTCGACCAGCGCCTCGACCACCTCACTGCCGAGATCGGCAGGCTGGAGGAGATGCAGGAGAAGAACCCGGTGCGGCCCCGCACCGCGCCCGATGCGAGGTACGCCACTCAGGCCGCCGAGGTCTTTGTGCGACTCGACACCCTCCACAGGACCCTGGCCAAGACGACGCGGGCGGATTCGGGCAAATTCCCCGAGCGCTATCAGTTCCTCCGTAGTCACGGCCTCCAGCTCAGGCAGCAGATCTGGCAGGCGAAGGAGTTGGGATACCTACCCCATGCCGATGCTGTCGTGCTTACCGAGCGGGTCCTGGCGATGGGCAGGCTCGCCAGCGGGAGTCTCGCCGCCATCGAGCTGTACCAGTCGGAGGCCGAGCGGGCGCTCCGGGCCGGCCGCCCCCTGCTGAACCATCCGTCCGATCCGGACCCCACCACGACGGTGGCCGACTGGAACGACGTCCGCTGGTCCTGGGAGCTGAACGAGATCCACCTTCGCAGCCTGGCCGGTGGGGCCCTCGCCCAGCAGGCGTACGCCCGGAAGCAGAACCTCAGCATGCAGCTCCAGCTGGAGAACCTGCGGATCACCCCGACACCCGAAAGCCTGGAGGACTTCCTCGAGAAGATCAGGGTGGCCGAGGACGACTGCGACGAAGACGTGGCCGACAACCGGGTACGCCGCGTCTGGCTGGCCGCGCAGCGCAGTGAGGGCGAGTGGATTGTCGCCACCGCCCAGCAGGGAGGCCCGACCCGGCAGGACGTCGAGCTGAAGTCCGAGGAACACCTGGGCGAAGTCGGCCTGGAGCGACTCCTGACCGGTGCCGTCTCACCACGGCGCTGGATGCTGCGGATGTCTGAGATCAGGCTGTGGAGGCACGTGCTGTCCGCCGGCCACCCAGTGCTCGTGTACTGGAACTCGCGCGTCCGACAGCTGATGTGCGAGGTTGGCCGGTCGTTCCTGGAGGGCGCAACCGACGGAGTCGTCCTGGGCAACGCCACCTCGCGCTTGCATTCCGCGGGAATCCTCGCCCGCCTGGAGATCATGGCGAACGGCTGGGCGGAACTGGTGCGATCCGGGTTCGCGACCGTGGCCGAGGTGCAGGGCGACCTGGCGCGGCGGGACTTCGTCCAGGAGTACACCCGCGCAAATGGAATGGCACTGCTGGGTGAGCGGGCTCGGCGACTGCTCGACATCCACCTGGCGGTTGCCGCGGGCCCGGATCAGTCGGTGGACTTGGTGGGCTGGCGCAACTCCCTGCTGGACCGGCTGCGCAAGGAGGTCAAGGGGTACGCCGACAAGGGCGCGAGCCCGGCGCCCGCCCAGGGGGGCGACGTCGTGACCGTACCGGCCCGGTACGCGGTGACGGTGCTGGACGCCCTGGTCGAACGCACCCGCAAGCCCACCGGAGCTCCTTCCACGGCGGATTTCGACGGACAGGTCCGCAACATCCGCAAGCTCCTCGACGCCTTCCCCTGCGAAACCGAATTCCAGAGCGAGCGGGGCCCCGTCCCGGCGGCCTCGCCGGACCCCGAGCCCGAGTCCCTCGCCCCGGAGGCGCACGCCGAGATGTCCCGCCAGTTGGACCAACTGGCCGATGCGGTGCAGAAGGTTCTGGCCCACCGGCTCGATGCCGATGCCTACGAGACCATCTCGCGACAGGTCGCACATCTGGTCCACCGCCAGGCCGACCCGGCTCTCGCCCTGCGCGCCGCCGTACTGGCCCTGGTCGGCATGCAGCAGCCGGACGAGATGGTCGTCTCGTTCGCGGTCCGTGCGCTGCTGCGCGTCAGCGCACCCGGTGCCGAATACCCGGCGCGGCACAGGCTGAACGAGGAGGGCGTCGTGAAAATGCTGCGGCGTCTTCAAATGGAGCACGGGGAAGCGGAGTCGACCCGGGCGACCATCATGGGCTTCGTGATGCGGGACCTTCAGGACGCTCTGGAGGTGATCGAGAGCGACCGGAAGTGGCAGGCCAAGTACCGCGGAATGACCGCCGACGAGATCCGGGCCCTGGCCGAGTCCGGGACCGACCTCGCCGCGTCGGTGTCCGCGGTGGCGGACATCGCGGTACGGCGCAGCATCCTGGCCGACCACGGGCTTGCTGCGGTGCGGACGGCTTCGCTCTCGGTGGAGGGGTATCTCGCCCGTCTCGAGCAGCTCCCTCTGCTGGGGGGTGAGTCGGACGGGCCCCTGGCCACGGAGACGGTGCAGCTGCGCGGTGCTGCTTGGACTGCTGCCCTGTGGAACCGCACGCTTGTGCTCGCAGCCACTCCCATGGCGGAGAGCGAGTTCATCGAATTCATGGAGGGGCTGGGGGAGTTCGGTGACCTGCCGCCGGATGGCGCGGAGGACACGGATGACGGGGAGGGCGCGGATGACGGGGAGGGTGAGATGTCCCGCGCCTACCACGCGGACCTGATCGGCGGTCTCATCCAACTGGCCGGATCCCAGGAGAACGGTGGCATCGACCTCCTGCCGCAGCTGGGCGCCCTCGTCGTGCTGCGGGAGCAACTCGGCTACCGGGGGGCCCGGACGACCGGATCGGCCGAGGACGTCGTGCAGGCTTTCCACCGGTGGCTCGCCGCCCTCGAAGCCGTGGGGCTCGACGTGTACCGGGTCGCTCCTGAGCTGGTCCGTGCGTCCTTCGACCGCCTGGCGAGTGCCCGGATCCCGGCGGGTCATGGCTACGAGCGGAGGGCAGGCCTGCTGGCGGCCCGGCTGGCCTCCCCCGACACCCCGGTGGAGGAACTGGTTCCGGTCGACCTGACCGGTCGCAGCACGGGCTGGGACGACCCGATTCCGCCGGCGGCCGCAGGGGCCTCCCGGCAGGCCCCGGTCTCCCCGGGCCCGGCCCGGCCGCCGGCGGAGCGGGGCCTGCACGAGAGCGTGGCGCAGTTCCTGGGCCGACTCACCGCCCGCGAGTCCGACCCCGGACCGGAGCCGCTCGACTCCGAACGGGCCGAATGGCTTGACGAGATCGCGCAGCGGGCGTCCGCGATCGGTCTCATCGCCGGCCACCACGCCCTGCCCGCCGAGTCCGTGCCGACGGCGGCGGACAGTACGTCCGGGGTCGGCGCCGGGGTGCTGTACACAGGTGACATGCCGGTGGGCGCGGTCGAGGGGGAGCCGGGCACGGCCCCGACCGGCCCCGAGGTGGACCCGGAGGCCCTCCTGCTGGCCGTCGCACAGGTCGAGCCGCCCACGCAGGACGAACTCGGTCTGCTGCCCGGCCAGAGCCTGGCGGTCGTCAGGCGGTTCGAGGCGCAGCGGTGGCGGCGGGCGGACGGTGAGGTCGAGCTGCGGGCGGTGTTGCGGGTCTTCCTGGACGTGCAGGAGCAGGGGATCACGCCGGAGGAGCTGGCGGACCTGAGGGAGCGTGCGCTGTGGGAGGCGGGCCGGGCGTACAGCCAGGGTTCGCGGCTGCCGGGTGGCGAACTTCTGCGCGTGCAGGTGGAGTTCGTCGGGGAGCGTGGTGCGGCCCAGCACATCGTGGCGGTCCACCGACACCAGCCCCGTGCCGATCACAGGAACTGGGGCCTCAATACCGCCTCGGTGAGTCTCGCGCACGAGTTGGGGCACCTGCTGGGTTTTGCGGACGAGTACCGCGAGGTGGCTGCTGCCGGGCCGAGGACGGTCTATACGGACGGTTCGCTGATGGGCGGCAACTATCTGGACAGCCGTGGCAGGCCGACGGTGGACGGCCAGAACAAGCCTTCCGGTTGGGGTCGGGGCTGGGTGGCGTCGCGTCACCTGCGGCAGTTGGGTGCGTGGGTGGACACGGCGTTCGGGAAGTCGGTGCCGCGGGTCGTGGACGGCGGGTCGGTGCCGGGTGGGCTGCCGGGGCGGGCTTCGTTCTCGTTGGAGGTGCGAGGGCGGGCGTTGTACGGGTCGTCGTCGGGTGCGGGCGGGCATCTGATGCCGGTGGGGTTGTCGTCGCGGGTGCGGCCGGTCCGGTTCGGGCCCGTGCATGCGAACGGGACGTTCCGGGTGGAGGGCGCGGGTGTCGGTGTGCGCCTGGTCGCGCCGTCGAGCCTCGTGACGGGTGGCCCGGCGGGTGACTTGGCGGTTCCGGTGCAGCCGCTGACGCGGGTGATGTTCCCGGAGACGCGGGTGATGTTCCCGGAGTACTGGACCGAGGACGATGCGGTGTACGCGGCGGAGCAGGCGTACCTGGACGCGCTGCGCAGCGGCGGGACGAGGCCGGTCGGGGCGTTGGAGGGGGTGTTCCGTTGGGCGGGCGTGTACGGCGGGGTGCGGATCGAGGGGGAGCTGTGGCACGGGGAGTTCACCTGGTTCCGTCCGGCCGACGACCAGGAGGGCCCCGACGGGGAAAGCCTGCAGGTCCCGGCGTACATCCCGGCGCCGATGCAGGTGACGGCCAGGGGGCCGGCGTTCGGGCAGCGCGTGCAGGACGTCGTCCGGTACGGCGACCGCCGCTCCCGCACCGGAGCCCACCACGCACCGCCCTCGGCGGTGGCGCGCCGGGCCGGGCTCCAGATCTTCCCTGAAACGGAGAACGAGAACGGTACGTACACCGCGACCGTATGGTTCCTCGACCCCGCCGTGAGGCCCGACAGCCCGGAGGCCAAGGTTCCATCCCTGTGGTGGCTGCACGAGGACGGGGCCGACCACACGATGTTCCCCCGCGACTGGACGGCGGACGACGTCCTCGATGCGGTGGAGGAGGCACACCGCCAGGCCGTCGCAGGCGCGCAGTACGAGTGGGAGCCGGACGGCCGCACCTACCGGTGGGTGGGCGAGGTGCGCGGGGTGCGGATCGAGGGCCTGGTGCGCGACGGGCAGCACGCGGCCTTCCGACCGACCCCGGTACAGCCCTACCTGTTCTGGCCCGCCTTTCCCTGGGTCGGCGAGAGCGAGCGCCGGACCGTCGAACTGCTGGCCGGGAGCGGTCGGCGACGGGCGACGGTCCAGCAGGTGCTGTTCGACAGCGGGCAGCACGGCGTCGTTCTGGGCGTGCACCTCCACCTCCGGGGCGAGGACCGGGACGCCGTCAAACAGCTTGCAGCCCGTCTCAACGCGATACTGGGCAAGGTCTACCACAAGCTCCCGGGGCTGCCGGGCGGCCCACTCGTCCGGGTGGCGCTGAAGCACGCGCTGAAGTCGGCCCCCGGGGTGGTCGGCGTCAAGGTCACCGCGGGGATGGCGGACCGCGACGGCGAGGGACTGAAGGCGCTCCTGATCGAGCTTCTGGGCGTGTTGCCTGACCCGGTGGCCCTCGACGCCCTGGCCCGGGCCGTGCAGGCGCAGCATCCGGTTGCACCGGAGGCGTACTCCGCGCAGGGCGCAGTGGGGCCCGTTGAGGGCCGTACGGCGCTGGATCTGGCGATCAGGGCCGCCGACCCCCTTGCCTACCCCTCGACGCTGCGCGAACCGCAGCCGGGCGCCCGCCATGCCGGGGGCGTGGGTACGACGCTGGTGGACGCCTCGTGGGAGGTTCTCGATGAGGCGTTCGATCCCGGTGAGCGGCACCGCCCGAGCGCGGCCGACGGGTTCCCGGGGACCTGGACGGCGGAGGACGCCCGCTTCGCCGCGTACCGGGTCGTGACGGATCCCGTGTCGTCCAAGGACGCCGGTGGCGGGCTGACCGTCCACCGGGGCGCGTTCGCCGGCGTGCCGTTGGAGGTGGATGTCCGGTCCGGGCTGATCGTCGGGTTCCGGCCGATGGGCGGGGAGACGTCCGGAGCACCCGCGGACACGGCCGTCCCGCCGACGGAGCCGCTGCTGTTCGACGCACCCGGTCCCGTGGAGCCCGCCCCGGCCGGCATGCCGCCCGCCGTGGACGGTGAGGCGCCTGGGCAGGCCGGGGCCGGTACCGTCGTCCTGGCGGAGGCGGAGGTTCTACGGCCGAGCCGTGAGCTGGCCGAGTGGGGCGGGGCCCTCGCTCCCCAGCGGGTCAGGCGTTTCCGGGTGCAACGGGTGCGGCTGGCGGACGGCCGCATCGAGAGCCGGCTGTCGGTGCGGATCCACCTCGACGTCGAGGAGAGGCCCGCCGGCCCGGCGCTCACCGCCGACCAGGTGCGCGAGGTGCAGGACCGCGCCGTCCGGGCGCTCGACGAGCACTACAACACCGGTGCACGGCTGCCCAACGGCGATCTGCTGCGGATGGGCATCGAGTTCGTCGCGGATGCGCCGGACGCCGATCACGTGGTGGCGCTCCTGGAGCACATCGAACGCGAGCATTCGACGGAGTGGGGCTTCGGCAGCCCGCCGTACGTACTCGCCCACGAGATCGGGCACTTTTTCGGCCTGCACGACGAGTACCGCGAGGAGGGCTGGCACGGCTGGCCGGTCTACTCGGACGGCTCCCTCATGACCGGCTACTTCGTCGATGGCCGCGGCCTGACCGACAACGACACCGACTACCGGTTCCCCGGCGCCCTCTCCCCCGGACGCCGCTGGATCCCGCCCCGCCTGCTGCGGCAGCTGGGGGCCTGGACCGAGGGGGCGCTCGGCACCGCTTCCCTCCGCTCCGACCGCGGGATCGTCGTCGCCGCCGAGCGCGAGGCACGCTCGGACGGTCTGCCGTCCCGGGCGGTCTTCCCGCTGGAGGTCCGCCGTGCGGTGCTGTACGGCCACCGGGGCGCAGACGGTCA
The DNA here is from genome assembly GCF_045862635.1 of Kitasatospora sp. NE20-6. Lineage (NCBI taxonomy): Bacteria > Bacillati > Actinomycetota > Actinomycetes > Kitasatosporales > Streptomycetaceae > Kitasatospora > Kitasatospora sp. NE20-6. Next base: position 8,223 of record NZ_BPRL01000075.1, on the reverse strand, counting down.
CTTGCCCCCGTCCGGAGCGTCCCGCCGCAGGCGGACAGGACCGGCAACGGAGGTGAACGCCAACGGCACGTTCCAGGTGGTGCGCCCGGTCGGCGCGGGCAGGGGTGCGGCGCGTGCGACCGCCGTGCACCCGGTCGCGGGTGACCTGGCCGTGCCGCAGCCGCAGCCGCAGATGATGTTCCCGGCGTACTGGACCGAGGACGACGCGGTGTACGCGGCGGAGCAGGCGTACCTGGACGCGCTGCGCAACGGCGGGCTGGAGCCGATCGGCTCGGTGGACGGCGCCCACCGGTGGACGGGTGTGTACGGCGGGGTGCGGATCGAGGGCGAGCTCCGGCACGGGGAGTTCACCTGGTTCCGCCCGGCCGGCGACCAGGGGGGTCTGGAGGTTCCGGCGTATGTCCCGGCTCCCCGCCCTGTGACGATAAATGGATCCGACGGGCCCGCGTTCGCGCAACGGGTCGTGGACGCGGCCCGGTACGGCGACCGCCGCACCCGCACCGGTGCACACCACCTGCCGATGTCGAGCGAGGACGTCAGCCACGCTCTGCGCTTCGACCTCCGCGGCAGGCACGAGAACGGAACCCAGCGGGCCACCGTGCACTTCCTCGACCCGTCGGTGCACCCGGACGATCCCGAGGCGGACCTGCCGACGCGCTGGCGCAGGCACGTCGACGGCGACGAGCACACCATGTTCCCGAGGAACTGGCTGCTCGCCGGTCTGATGGACGCCGTGCAGAACGCCCACGGCACGGCTGTCCAGTCGCAGGCGCTTCGGTGGGAGGCCGACGGGCGGACCTATCGCTGGGAGGGCGAGGCAGGCGGGATCAGGATCGAAGGACTGGTGCGGGACGGGCAGCACGTCGCGTACCGCCCGACCGCCGAGCAGCCCTATCTCCGCTGGCCCCGCGCGGCCGTACCCGTCGGAGAGGTCGGGCCGCGCGTCGTCGATGTCGTCGGCCGGGACGGGCTGCCGCACAAGCTGGTCGTCCGGCACGTGCTGTTCGCCAACGGGCAACGGGGGGTCTCGCTCGGCATACCGCTCCACCTCACCGGCGACCCCCAGCCGGCCGCGGAACTCGGCGAGCGCCTGGCCGAGGCACTGGACGCCTGGTACAACGGACTCGACCGGCCCGACGGGGCTCCGCTGGTCGAGGTCCGGCTCGTGGAAGCGCCGGATCCACAGGACGCCGGGCACTCGCTCACCGCCGACGCCTCGGTGGTGAGCCTGCAGGACGAGGACCTGGCGGACATCCTCCGTACGGTCCTGGGCGCCGGGCCGGACGACCTGGTCGACCTGGCCCTGGACGCGGCCGAGCTCGTGCCACCCGTCGGTTGGCGGCCGCCGGTCGACGCGGACCCGGTCGAGGGGCAGAGACGGCTCGGCCGGGCCCTGGAGGCCCTCGACCCGCTGGACCACCCCTCGACCCTGCGCGAGCCCGATCCCGCCGACTCCGGCCGCTCGGACGGCCCGATCGAGAGGTTGCCGTTCGCCGACGACTACGACCCGTCGGCGGTGTTCGCGCCCGGCGGCACTGCCGCCGTGGACACCTTTCCCGCGCACTGGACCGCGGAGGAAGCGGCGTACGCCGCGTTCCGCGTGATGACACGGCCGAAGGTCGTCGTCACCGTCCCGGGAAGCACCTCGGAGCAGGTGATGGGCGGCGTGTTCGCCGGTGTAGAGCTGGAGGTGACGGTCGAGAACGGCCTGATCACCGACTACTGGGCGGTGCCCGATGCAGCCCCCGCGAACGCCCCCACGGGCGCTGTGACGGTCGCGGCCGGGACAGAGGTGTCGGAGGTCCTGCTGGAAGGGCTGGAGACACCGGAGGAGTTCGCGCACGGTGTGCCGACGCCGTCAGGTTTCTTCGTGCCCGTCAAGGGCGCGGCGGGTTTCGCGGACGACGGGCGGGCGCAGTTGCAGGCGGCGTTCTCGTTCCCGAAGGTGGGGAACGCGGTGGTGGTGCACGTGCACACCGACGGCGGGGGGCGGTTCCTGGTCGGTGGGCGGGCGCTGGATGCGGCGGAGTTCCACCGGGAGGTGATCGGGCCGAAGAACCTGGTGGACGGGCAGTTGCTGGTGTTCGTGGGCTGTGACGTGGATGTGCCGGTGAAGGGTGGTCTATCGGCGGCAGAGGTGATCGGGGGGCTGGCGCCGGGTCTGCACGTGGTGGGTGCGGACGGTCCGGTGTTCACGACGCCGGACGGGGCGGTGATGGCAGGCCGTTACGAGTTCGACGTCAACGGTGCGCCGAGAAGGGGCATTTGGAAGCCTGCACGGTTCGTTCTCCATCCGGCGGGTGGTGGTGGGCCGGTCGGCCTCGGGCCTGACCTGCTGGCCGCGCTGAAGGGGCCGTTGCCGACGCTGGTGGGCGGGGAGTTCCCGGTGAGCGCGGAGCGGGGTGCGTCGGCGCCGGACGAGTCGGTGCGGTGGATGCCGAAGAAGAAGAGCGGGGGTCCGTCCGGTTCCGGCGCACCTGGCGCCCTGCGGGACGAGGAGGTGTGGGTCGGCTTCGGCAATCCGGCCGACTTCCGTTCGCACCTGCTTACGGCGGAATTCCGGGTCAGGGGACGCTCGGGGAGCGTGAGGGCGTGGCTGTCCGGGGGGCACCAGCTGGACGCACAGAACCGGATCATGGTTCGGGACGGGGCGTTGTTGCCGGTGGAGGCGCAGGACCTGTCGGAGCCGCTGGTGAACGGTGTACGGACGGGCCGCATCGTGTACCAGCCGTTGGACGGTCCGGCGGCGTCGGTGGTCAAGTCGCTCTACCCGTCGCACCTGTCGTGGTCGGTGATCAAGCGGAGTGTGACGCAGGCGTACCGGCACGCGGTGCAGTCGGGCGAGGTGAACCTCCAGCCGGGCTTCCTGAACGGTCCGGCGGGGGTGGACCGGGTGCTGGGCGGGTTCCAGGGGATGGACGTGTACGGCAACTGGGTGGCGGGCTACGTCGAAGCGGGCGATATCCGTACGGCGCTTCCGGCGTACCGGCAGCCCGGTGCGGCCCGCGGAGCCGGTCTGCTGGAGGTCAACCCCTGGACGGTGGCGGTGCCGCTGCCGGGGCCTGCGCACGGGGCCGCGGCGCAGCGGTCAACGGTGCCGGGGGCGGACGAGGACGCGAGGCGTCTGGCGGAGACGGTGCTGCCTGCGGGGAGACCGAGGAAGGCGCCGGCGGAGGCCGTTGTCGCGGGGCGGGTGGACGTGCTGTGGGAGGCGGGGCGTCGCGAGGTCGTGGCCGGTCGGCTGAGCGCGGTGGTGTTGCGGGGCATGGCGGATGCAGCCCTGGCCCATGCGGTGCGGCTGGACACGACTGCGCGGGGGCGGCTGACGGTCTCGCTCGGGTTGCTCAAGGCCGTCGCGGTGGTGGATGGGCTGGTGGCGGGGACCGGTATGGGCGGTGTGCCGGACGTGGCGGTGATGCGCGAGGCCGTGGCAGGGCTGCGCGAGGCCGTCGGCTCGGCTCTGCTCGAGGGCGAGGGCTTCGGGCGCCGCGCTGACGACATCCTGCGCGCGCTGACCGCACTTCAGGAACTCGCGGACGACTGGCAGGGCGACCGGCTGCTGCCCGAGCGGTTCACCTACTGGCCGGCGGTGCTGCACAGCACCGTTCTGCTTTCCGGCCACGGCGGATCCGTCCCACGGCGCGTCTACGACCAGCACCTCCAGGTTCTGGCCCTCAGGGGCCTGCAGCTGGTCCGGGCGGGCGAGATGACCGCGGAGGAGCTTGCGGAGCACTTCGGCCAACTGCGGCTGAAGGAGAGGAACGAGCCCGAGCAGCGGATGTGGATCAGCGACATCCGCTTCGCGTTCAAGATCGGCGATGACGGATCGTACGTGACGCGGGTTGCCGGCCGGCTCGGCGATCTCGACACAGAGCTGACCCGGCTCCGTGAGCTGCAGGACCGGACCACCCGCCGACAGCGCACGACCGAACCGGACGACCGCACCGGGTGGTGGGCGGCCGGTGTCGGGGACCGGGTCGATGATCTGACCCGGCACCTGGAGGACCTGGTCCTCGGCAACACAACCTGGGCGGAGCAGCACAGGGAAAACCTGCTCAAGAGCTGGGTCCTGCAGATGCGGTTCCAGGTGTGGCAGGCCCGCGAGGCGGGCTACATGACCTACCGGGAAGCGAACCTGCTGAGGGCACGGCACTACCAGATCGGTCAGCACTTCGACCGCAGCATGGCCGCCGAGCACTATCTGCCGCACGCACGTCACATCCTGGGCACCGCGCGAACACTGGTGCGGCATCAGGACGATCCGGACCGGGACGCCGTCAGCGAAGCCGATTGGACCTCGACGGCCCTGGTGCTGGAGGTACAGGAGGCCGACGTCATCGAACTCGGGGGAGGACCCCTGGCGGCGTACGCCCGGGCCTTCGCCCAGCACTTCGTGGGCGTGGAGGAGCTGTGGCGTCTGCGGTCGGAGCCGACCACGGAGAAGTTCGCCGAGTTCCGGGAGACCCTCGTCCGGAAGCAGCGTGCTGAGCTTGCCGCGGCATCGACCCAGCAGCAGGTGCTCGCCTCGATCACCCGCCTTGTGGGGCAGGACCACGACGCGTGGTGGTCGACCCTGCTCGCGCTGTCAGGCACCCCGTCGGAAGCGGAGATCATGCTGCGCCACGCACTTCTGACGGGCCCCGACGCCGCCAAGCGGCTGGCGCTGGGTGTCGTCTCCCCGCGGGCGCTGATGTCGATGCTCGCGGAGGTCCGGCAACTGCGCCACCTCACCGGTGACCCGGAAGGGACCGGCGAGCTCGTGGAGAGGAGCGCCCTGGCGCTGGTCCTGTCCGTCCGCGGTGAACTCCTCGCCGGGAGCGCCGACGGGGTGGTCGTCGCCAACGCCCCGACGAACAGCCCGCACTCGGCCGTCAGCGCCCGCATGGAGACGATGGCGAACTGCTGGGCCGAATTGGTCCGGCTCGGCCTTGCCGGCGAACTGGAGATCCGGACGGAGGTCAATCTGCTGAGTGGCATCGAGAGTCTCGCCTCGGTCGGCGGCATGTCGGAGCTGGGTGACCGGACGATGCGGCTCCTCGACATCCACCTGGCCGTCGCGGGCAGCCCGGCGCAGCCGGCCGCCGCCAAGAAGTGGCGTGACGGGCTGCGTGCGCGTCTGGACGGCGAGGTGCGCGGGTACGGCGGTGCCACGGCGCCGGTCCGCTATGCACGGATGGTTCTCGACGCCCTGGTCGAGCGGGCCCGGCACCACAGCCCGGCTCCGCCCTCCAGTTTCGATGCCGAGGTCCGAAGCCTTCGCAAGCGGTTGGACACGCTCTCACCGGACGTCGGTTTCCGCACGGAGCGCGCACCGATCGCATCCGCCGAGCCGGCGCCCTGGCCGCTTTCCCTCGCTCCCCACGAGCGGCCCGAGGTCGAGCAGCGCATCCAGGAGCTGACCGAGGCTGTGCGGAAGGTCGTCGAGGGCCGCCTCACCAAGGGCGACTTCGGTGTCGTGGCCCGGCAGGTGTCCGAACTCGTCGGTCGTTACGCCGAACCGGAGCTGGTTCTCCGGGCTTCGCTGCTGGCGTTGCTCGGCACCCGGGAGCCGACGTCCGTGCTCGTGCGCCGGGTGTTGGGGGCACTGCTCTCCGTGGTCGGCGCGGGCGCCCCGGAGCAGTCCGGACCCGTCCTCGACCTGGACACGGTCGTCGAGACTCTGGAGCGCCAGTTCGGGGCGGCGGACTCTCCCGAGTTCCAGGGTTTCATGTCAGTCCTCGCCCTGGTACGCAGCGACATACGATGGAACAGGCGCACCGAGGAACCCGGCGACCGCTTCGACGTCCTGGTGTCGAGCGGTATTCAGGCGGTCAGACTCGGGGTGCTCTCCGCGGAGGCGCTGATCGATCGGCTGGACCGGCTGCCGCAGCCCGAGTCGGCGGACGGCGAGCGAGGTCCGATCGCCCACCGGTACGCACGGGCCGCTGCCCGGATCGCGCAGCTTCGCGCCCGCCTGACCGAGCTCGGCAGTGTTCCCATGGCGCAGTCGGAGTTCTTGGCCCACCTCGACCGGACGGTCCCGTTCACCGACCTTCCCGCCGTGCGGCTGGACGGCCAGGCCGGGCGGCCGCTCATGGCGCAGATGGCACATGAGGAACTGCACGTGCTGCTCGACTCGATGCGGGCCGTTCAGGAAGGCGGCGGGATCGACCTGCTGCCACGGCCGGCACTCCTCTTCCTGGTGCGGGCCGAGCTCGCCTTCGGCCATGCCCGTTCCTGGGAGGGTGACGAGGAGCGCCGGTCGAGGTTCGGGCAGTGGCTTGCCGCCGCCGAGCAGATCGGCCTGGAACACCATCGAACGGACCCGGCACTTTTCAGGACGGCCCTCGCGCGCCTGCTGGCCTGCCCGGCGCTCACCGGCTTCGAGCAGAGGCTGGCGGTGCTGGCAGCACGCATCAAGGATCCGGACCTGCCGGTCCGGGAACTGGCACCCCTTGACCCGCAAGCCCGCGCGGAGCTCGCCGAATCCCTCACCCGCAGCGAGGACGACCGCCCTGCACAGCCCCGCCCCGCCGATGGCGAACCGGGCCTCGGTGCGCGCCTGGCCGAGCTGCTCGTTCGCCTGCGAGCCCGGCAGAAGGAACCGGAGCTCCAGCCTGGCACCCCGCAGGCACCCCGCCGGGCCGGATTCGCGACCAGGGCTTACGGCTTCGGATTGGTGGAACGTCAGGTCCTCGTCGAGGTGGCCCCGGAGATCGGCGCTGAAAAGCCTGTCTGACTCCGTGAGGGGGCGGCTGCGGCCCGTGAACCCGGAGCCCCTTTGCGCACGTGTGAACAGAATACGTGTGGGAGCACGATGCACGCGTCGCGGGGCCACGCCTGCGACCGTCCTGCCGGCAGTGGCCTTGCGGCCGCAGGACACCGTAGACACCCCAAGGACCGCGGTGCCCAGGGGCCTGCATCGGCATGCCCGGTGGTCGGCCCGGCCTGCGGACGGATGACCGCCAGGAGAGATATGCGCACCCCTCGAATCCTCAGCAGAGCCGGCCGGGCCGGGCCGGCCTTCGCCCTGGCCGTCGCCAGCTCGTTGGTGCTCTGTTCCTGCTCCGCCCTGGGCCTGAGCGACACCGCCGACCCGATAGAGATGGTGATCGGGGTCGATGTTCCGCTCAGCGGAAAGCTGGCGGCTCCGGGGCTCGGCATCAAGCACTCGGTGGAGTTGGCCCTGGCCAAGGCCAACAGCAAGCATCTCGCGCCGGGGGTGCACTTCACCATGAGAGCCCTCGACGACCAGGCCGACCCGCAGACCAGCAAGACGAATGCGGCACTGTTCGTCGCGGACCCCGCGGTTGCCGGCGTCGTCGGCCCGTACAACTCTTCGGTGGGGCTTGAGATGGCCCCGGTACTGGCGCGGGGCGGGCTGCCGCAGATCTCGCCGTCGAACACCCTGCCGGCTCTGACATGGGGACCTGACTACAAGTCCCGCGGCAAGAAACGCCCCTACACCTCGTACTTCCGGACGGTCACCTCTGACGCCGTCCAGGGCCCTTATGCCGCCCAGTACGTGCGGCACAAGCTCAACCTCGAAAACGTTGCCGTGGTCAGCGACACCAAGGCCTATGGCGTGGGCCTGGCCGACGAGTTCATCGATGAGTTCACCCGGATCGGCGGAAAGGCCGTGGTCCGCTCCAAGCTCGAGGCCGACAGCACCGACTTCGCTGCGCTGATCGACGATATTCGCAGATCGAAGGCCCAGCTCGTCTATTACGGCGGTGAGTCACCGCAGGCTGCTCCGCTCTCCGTGGCGCTGCGAAAGGCCGGTCTCGGTATTCCGCTGCTCGGCGGTGACGCCATGCACGACGACGACTACCTCAAACTGAGCGGCAGTGTGATTGCCGACGGCAACATGGCGACCGCGGACGGGATCGCGATCGACGACCTGCCGTCCGCCTACGGATTCGTCAGTGCCTACGAGAAGGCCGCCTACCCGGAACCGGCCGGCACCTTCGGGCCGTACGCCTACGACAGCGCCTGGGCACTGATGCTGGCCGTGCAGAGAGTCATGTCCGACAACAGGGGGAAGTTTCCCGGGACGACCCGATTCCGCGAGTCGATGGTCCAGGCCGTCCAGGAGATCAGCTTCTTCGGCGTGACCGGGGATCTGGCCTTCGACGAATACGGCGACCGGCGCACCCAGATCGTCTCCCTGTACCGCGTCCGGAACGGGAAGTGGGAGACTGTGGTCCCGTACGGCCGTCTGGAGCGCCGGTAGCGGAGACGCAG
>NZ_BPRL01000074.1:0-35816 GCF_045862635.1 Kitasatospora sp. NE20-6 | reverse complement strand
CGGCCCTGACCGTGCTCGGTTCAGGGCCGCCGGCCGGCACGGCCGGATTACCGCGTGCGACGTGTCCTGCGGCGCGAGTACGCCATCGCCAGTCCACCGCCCATCAGAACTGCCCCGGTGAGCCCGAGTTCGACGGCGAGCTCGGGTCCGGTGAACGCCAGGCTGTCAGGGGAACCGGACGGGGTTTCCGCCGGGACGGAGCCAGGCGTCGGTGAGGAAGAGTGCGGCACCTGGGCGGGGGCCGGGGAGGCGCTCGCTCCGGTACCGCTCGGGGAGGCGGGCGCCGTCCGCGGCGTGTTCACGGCCGGGGTGTCGGAAGGCGCGGGCTTCGCAGCCGCCGATGCACCCAGTCGTTCGGCGAGCTGCTGGTCGTACAGGCTCTCCGGCATGCCGGAGGAAGCGGCCTGTACCTCGCCGTTCCGCTCCTTCTTGCTGGGGACCTGCTGACCGGTGCAGCCGATGGCCCAGTTGTGGAAGCTGGTGTCCTGCTCCACCAGGTAGCTCGCCGAGCGGCAGCGGTAGAGCACGGTGTTCCCCTGCGCCCAGCCGTGTCCGGAGCCGGCGCTGCCCCGGTTGATCAGATTGAAGCTCCCTCCCGGCTGCGAGTCGAGTTCGAGGTCGTCGAAGAGGACGCCGGAGGCCCATCGTTGGTGCGGACCGGCATCGAGGTAGGGCCCCGAGGCAGTGCAGTGCGAGAAGACGTTCGGGCCGGCGGTGTTTCCTTGAGTGACCCAGATGTGCGTGTGGAACGCCTCCGCCGCACAGCCGTACACCAGGTTCCGCTGCCCCTTGATCGAATAGGCCGCAGGGCCGGCATGGGTCTCGGGCACGGCCATGGCGAGACTGCGGGTGTCGAGAACACTCACATTCTTGGCGTAGGAGTTGAGGTCGACCAGACCGTTGCCGAATCGCCGCGTCGTGATGTCACGGAGCCATCCGTTCTCCAGCTGGTCCACGACCGCGAACTTGGACTGCCCGAACACGCCGGCGTAGCCGGGACTCGCGGCGAATGCCGAAGCGTCGGCCGCCAAGCGCTCCACACCGACCTCGGAGATCCGTCCTGGAAGCGTGTACTTCCACACCGTGGCCTGCGTGTACTGCTTCTCCAGGGCATTGGTGATCGGCACGTCGAGTGTGATGCGGTTCCCGTCCACGGCGGTGACGACCCGTTCGAACGTCAGGCCTTCGTGCGGCTCCCACTGCCGGATCGGCTTGCCGTCGGCCCGTCCGGGGATCGCATCCATCCCGATGGCATGCAGCCAGCCCGCCGTGACGGGGCGTTGGACGATGATCCGGTCCCCCACCCGCAGACCCGAGGCGTCCGCGACATGAAGGGTGTCGGCACCGACGGGGACGTAGTCGTCCGTGACCGGCGTGGGCCGGCCCGCCTGCTGGTAGGTGCCGTCGGTCCCACCGATGGTGAGTAGTGTCCGAGGGTTCCCGCTTGCGGTGAGGACGGATCCCCCGGCCCCGCTTCCGGAGCCGCGCAGGACGACACCACTCGCCTTGATGGTCAGCCGGCCGCCGATTCTGAAAGACCCGGGTGACAGCAGAACGGCGCCTCGCAGACCGTCGGACCCCAGCGGTAGTGCGGACACCCGGTCGATCGCCTGCTGGATCGCTCCTGTGTCGTCACCGCCGGTCGGCTTGACGGTGATCTTGACATCCGCGACAGGCGGAGCGACGCCGCCGCGGTATCCCACGTCCGAGAAGTCCGGGATGCGATTGCCCTGTTGGTCCTGCCCGTACACCAAACGGCCGTCACGGAAACCCAGCCAGCCACCTGCGGGAGCGGCGTCGGCGCCACCTGTGCCGGTCACAGCTGCGACCGGTGCCACGGCCGGTGCCTGTCGTGCGTCCGCGCCGGCGGCCGCCGCCGCCCACACGACCGTGAGACCCGCCAGGGCCGGCACCGCGGCGCCGGAGCGGAGCACCCTCCTCAAACGGGCACTGTCGATAGCCATCCAACTCCCTCGTTCGCGAAAGCTCCGACGCCCTGGTTCTCCGCGGGACCGGGACGGGGGAACCGGTCCGTAGCGGGCGTCAGTGCACAACAGCACCCCTTCCACGCTCAACGGGCCGAATGCAGCGTCAGGTTCAGCCACCGGCACCGGCCGGAGACCGACCTGAACCCTCTACGGGAGCAGGCCCGTGTCACCCTCTGGAAGCGCTCGGAGACGGGCCGGCCAGCAAAACGGCCCGTGCCGTCCTGCCCACGGTTCCGGGCGCTTCCACCACCTGCACGCGAGCAGAAACGGAAGGTCGGGGGCCGACGTGGACAACCGGAACCACGGAAGCGGTGGCGCGGCTACAGGGGACAAGGCCGAGGGCTACAGGCTGCCCGCCCTGGCGTGGACGATGGACGATCTCGACACCGAGTCTCCGGTCCCGCCGACACCCGCCCCGGCAGCACAGGCACCCCATCGGCCGATGCCCCGCAGGACGGCCCGCACCCAAGACGAAGCCGCCATCGCGTCCGACCCTCGAACGAGCAGCGCGACGCTGGCAGCCGCCGTCAACCGCAGCCGCAACACCGGACCGGCCCCGGCCCCCAGGCGGACGACCGTTCCTCCCGGCGCGCCCACCGCGGTCCTGCCGACGGCTCCTCCCACACCCGCCCGCATTCCCGCCCCGGCCCCGCCCCGGCCCTCCGCACCCACGCAGAATCCGGGCGCGGTCCGGCTTTCGGCCCCCACCGCAGCCCCTGCCGAGCCCGCAGCCAGGCGCCACTGGCTTCCCCGGCCCGCCATGGCCGTCGCAGCCGCTGCAGGCATTGCCCTCGTGGGCTTTCCGCTCGTGATGGCGGCATCAGGCTCCGACCGGCAGACCGAAGCCGATCCCCAGGGCGTCAGCAAACCGGACGCCCAGCCGACCTCTCACTCCGCTGCTGCCCACCGCACCGACGGCGGCAAGCTCTCGGCGCAGCCGAACGCGGCCCCGGCCACCACGGACTCCTCCACTCCCGCCCCGGCGCACAGTTCCACCGACACCGAACCCGGCGGCGTGCCGACCTTCGACGGAGCTCCCACCACCGTCACCGCCGGCCCTCCTCCCGTGCACTCCGTTCTCGCCCCGCTACGGGATCCCGGAGGAGCCGCCACGAGCACGCCCAGGCCCGCACCGGCGGTCAGCCAGTCCAAGCCCGCGGCCTCATCCGGTTACCACGCTGTCGGCGGAGCATGGTGCAACGACTCCTCCGTCGACTTCACCCAATTCGGCTGGGAGATCGACGGCACAGCTGGCTGGCTCACCAACTCCGCCGGCGGCTACACCGGCGGAGGCTGCAGTGGAAAGTACTCCTCAGTACCGATGTCCGGCAGCGCCACCCGCGACGACGGGTCCACCTGGGCGGTCTGGACCTTCAACACCGCCCTCGCCAGCGGAAAGTGCGGACTCTCGGTATACGTTCCCGACAACAAGAACATCCAGGCAGTTGGCGGCGCACCGGCCTACTACACCGTCCAGAACACCGTCACGCCCGGCACCGGGACGATCGCGTCGTTCACCGTCAACCAACTGACCCACCGGGGACAGTGGGTCAGCGCCGGCACCTATCCGCTGACCGGCGGCAGGATCTCGGTCGTGCTGCACAACCGAGGAGTCGACTGGGAGGCCGGCAACAAGAGCGCACACATCGCAGCCGCAGCGATCCGGGCGGACTGCACCTGATCACCGCAAGGACACGGCAACCGCCGGGCACGTAGTGAACCGATGAGAGGAACACGCAGAATGTCGCGCCATGTGCTGAAGGTGTGCGCGGAGCAGCAGAACGGCTCCTACCGCACAATCGGCGAGGCACTCAAGGTGGCGCGAAGCGGAGCGGTCATCTCGGTTCGCCCCGGCCGTTACGAAGAGAACCTCGTGGTCACCAAGATGGTCACCATCACCGCAGAGGACGCCCGGGGAAGCGTCCGGATCGCGCCTCGTCACGGATGCGTCGTCCAGGTGGTTGCCGAGGCCGTCCAGCTGACCGGCCTCGTCATCCAGGGACACGACGACGACCTGCCCGCCATCGACGTGCCACGAGGGCAGGCAGCGCTCCAGGACTGCGAAGTGATCGGGAACTCCTGGACGGCCGTACTCACCAGGCAGCAAGGCACCCTGGCCATGCGCGGCTGCCGCGTGGTGAACCAGGTCGGTGCCGGCATTGTGGAGACCGCAAGCGGTACCAGCGTCATCGAGGACTGCGTCATCGAACACCTCGGCACGTCCGCCGTGGTCATCGGCGAGCGCGCCAACCCCATCGTCCGCAACTGCGTCCTGCGCGACGCCCGCGGCAACGGAGTCTGCGCCAACGGCGAAGGCCGCGGCACCATCGAGGATTGCGAGATCTCGGCCACAGACAAGCCCGCCATCGCCCTGGAGGAGCACAGCACCACACGAGTGCTCCGCGCTGACATTCGTGACACCACCGTCGGCCTCTACATCAGCTCCGCCGCCCGCGTGACGGTCGAGGACTCCACCGTCACCGGGGCGAGCGGACATGGCATCGCACTTGCCGCCGGAACCGACCCGGTGCTGCGTCGCTGCCGGACCTCCCGCACCAGGGGGCACGGCATCCACGTCACCGGCAAGTCCCGCGGCACCTTCGAGGAGTGCGAGGTCACCGCGGCCGACGGTGTCGGCATCTGGGTCGGAGATTCCTCGGGCCCGGCGCTGACCCGGACGACGGTGCGCGACTGCGGCGACGCGGGTGTGGAACTCGCGGGTGAGAGCGCCGCCGAGTTCGACCGCCTGGAGATCCGCGACATCTCCGGCCCGGGCGTCCGGGTCCGCGACGGCGCCAACCCGCTGTTGCGGCGACTGAGTGTGGCCGACACGCGCGGCCACGGGGTGGAAGTCCTGCGTGCGGGCCGCGGACGTATCGAGGCATCCGAGCTGTCCTCGGTGGGCGGTGCCGGCATCCGTATCGCGCTGGGGGCCAACACCTTCGTCGGCAACACCGCCGTCCGTGACTCTGCTGCGGCCGGGGTCCTGGTGGGTGCCGGTGGTGTGGCTTCCCTCCGGGACTGCGACGTCGTGGACTCGGCCCAGGACGGGCTGTCCGTGGAGGACGGCGGAGAGATCACTGCTACCAGGTGCCGCATAAGAGGAAGCCGCCGGCATGGCGTGCTCGTCGCCGACGGAGGCCGCGCAGTTCTGGCACAGGTCGAATCCGTCGACAGCACGGCCGACGGCATTCGCATCGACTCCACCGATGCTGTCAGGATCACCGACTGCACGGTGGTGGACAACCGCGGTTCGGGCCTGCGACAGACCAGGCCGAGCAGCCGGCTGATGGTGGAGGACCTCCACAGCCGTGGGAACAGCATGTCCGACGCCTACGGGACCGCCACTGCGCCGTCCGCCTCCCGGGGCGAGGAGTTCCGCGTGACGGATCCGGCGGACGTGGCACAAGCCGTCGCCCCGGGGCCGCTCGACGCGCTGGAAGCACTTGTCGGGCTCGACGGCGTGAAGGACCAGGTCGCCACCCTGGTCAATCTCAACAAGCTGGCACGTCGCCGCGCACAGGCCGGCCTGCCGTCGCTTCCGATGAGTCGGCACCTGATCTTCGCTGGGCCGCCCGGCACCGGCAAGACCACGGTCGCCCGGCTCTACGGGAGCATCCTTGCGGAACTGGGGGCGCTGCGAAGCGGCCACCTGGTCGAGGTGGCCCGCGCGGACCTGGTCGCCTCCATCATCGGCGGGACCGCGATCAAGACCACCGAAGTGTTCAAGGAAGCGCTCGGCGGTGTCCTGTTCATCGACGAGGCATACACCTTGTCCGCCGGATCCGGCGGCAGCGGGCCGGACTTCGGCCGTGAAGCGATCGACACCCTGGTCAAACTCATGGAGGACCACCGCGACGATGTCGTGGTGATCGTCGCCGGGTACTCGCACGAGATGCAGGATTTCCTCAATTCCAACCCTGGCCTGGCGTCCCGGTTCAGCCGCACCGTCGAGTTCCAGAACTATTCGGTGGACGAGCTCGTCACCATTGTCGCGACCGCGGCCGCCGGGCACGGATACGAGCTCGTCGACGGCACCAGGGAGGCGCTCGCGGCACACTTCGAACGGATGCCGCGCGGTGACGGCTTCGGCAACGGTCGGGCGGCCCGGAAGGTTTTCGAGGAGATGGTCGACCGGCAGGCCACCCGGCTCGCCGAGCTGCCGGAAATCGGCAACGACGACCTCGCTCTCCTGATTGCGGCCGATGTGGCAGATGAATCCACGGGCCCGAGCGGCAGTGCCGACGGCGGTGTTGCCCTCCTGGCGGAGCTCCGCTCGATGGTGGGGCTCGCCGCGGCCAAGGAACAGGTCGAAGATCTCGTCAACCTGATCACCCAGGTACGCCGCCGCCAGGAGGCAGGCCTGCCCGTTCCGACGATCAGCCATCACCTGGTCTTCGCCGGGCCGCCCGGCACCGGCAAGACCACGGTCGCCCGCCTCTACGGGCGCCTTCTCGCCGAGCTGGGGATCCTGCCCCGAGGCCAGCTCATCGAAACAGCCCGAGCCGACCTGGTCGGCCGGTACGTCGGGCACACCGCCCAGCTCACCAAGGACGCATTCGACCGGGCCCGCGGTGGTGTCCTGTTCATCGACGAGGCCTACACCCTCACCCCCCGGACCGGCGGCGGAAACGACTTCGGCCAGGAAGCCGTCGACACCCTGATGAAACTGATGGAGGACCACCGCGACGAGGTGGCGGTGATCGTCGCCGGATACGAGGACGAGATGCAGGGCTTCCTGGCTTCCAATCCGGGCCTGGCCTCACGCTTCTCCCGCCAGATCGCCTTCGAGCACTACAGCGACGACGAGCTGGTGACCATCGTCGGCCTGCACGCGGAAACCGCCGGCTACACCTGTTCGCCGGAGACGCTCGACGCTCTCGGCAGCCTGTTCCGCGCCGTGCCGCGCGACCGCACCTTCGGAAACGGCCGCTTCGCACGCCAAACACTGGAGACCATGATCACCAGGCAGGCCGGCCGGCTCAGCAGGTCGGACATCGCCGAGCTCGCGGAACTGAGCATGCTGCTGCCGCAGGACATTCCGCTCGACAGGCTCGGAATCCCGGTATGAGCGCCCGCCGGGGTCGGACGGCATGCATCGTGGCGGTGATGCTCGCAGCGCTGGTGCTCCCCTCCGCCACGGCGACGGCCGACCCGTCCATGCCCACGCTCACTCAGGTGCTGCCCGAAGTCCAGCAGGACGGCTGCCGAAGAGCCTCCGGCCAGACGGCCGACCAGCTGTCCTGGGCGCTGCTGGCACTGCGCCCCGACAAAGCATGGCCGCTCAGCCGAGGAGCCGGCGCCACCGTTGCGGTGGTCGGATCGGGGGTGGACGACACCTCCGGCGCCCTCGGCAGCCGGTTGTCCCTGGGCCCTCGTGAGTACGGCAGCGGCTCGGCGGGGCGGGACTGCGTCGGCCACGGCACGTTCCTCGCGGGCCTGATCGCCGCACGGCAGCGGGCGGCAGCCGGGTTCTCCGGCATCGCCCCCGATGCGGCCGTCATCGCCGTGGCGGTTACCGACGATGCGGGTACCACCAATGCGGACACCCTGGCCAAGGGCATCAGGGCAGCATCCGAGGCGGGCGCCGAGATCGTCCTGGCAGGCGTGCCCGTGCCCACGGCCAGCCAGTCCCTGGTCGACGCCGTCCGGTACGCGATCGGCCGTGGCGCACTGGTGGTCGCGCCGACAGGACCAGACGGAACCGGTCAGGGCATGACGGTCTACCCGGCGGCGCTTCCAGGTGTCCTCGCCGTCTCCGACATCGCCGCCACAGGCGTCCCATCGCTGTCCACTCCCGGCGGGAGGGTCGACCTGGTCGCACCGGGGGTCGGTGTGGTGGGTACCGGCCCCGGCGGCGTCGGCTACTTCACGGCGAGCGGCCCCAGTTTTGCCGCGGCGTACGTGGCCGGCGCGGCAGCGCTCGTTCTCGGCTACCGCCCGGAGCTGAGCGGTGAGCAGCTGCGGCGACGACTGCTCGCCACTGCCTACCGTCCGGGCACCGCGCTGCCCGACCCCTTCCTCGGGTACGGCACGGTCGATCCGGTCGCGGCAGTGTCCGCCACGGTTCCCGGCGAGAACGGCGACGCTCTGCAGGTGCCCGCCCCGGCAGAGCGCCTGCTCCTGCCGCGGGCCGCAGACGATGCTCCGGCCCGCCGTGCGACGGCCGTGGTGGGCTGCTCGGCCGTCGTCGTACTCGTCGTCGTGATCGCGGCCGTGTCGCTGCCGCGGGCCCGGCGTAGGCAGTGGCGGCCGGCGGCGGGCCCCGGACCGGCGCCCGCACCGGGCATTCGCAGCTGAACGTGCGATTCGAGCCGCATCTGTCCGAAATTCGGTGAACGCGGCACGGGATTTTGTCCGTTCAATATTACGGATCGGCAAACAGGTGGCGGAGGATTCGGGACCAAACGGGAAGGTGTTCTCATGCAGGCGAGCGCGATGTCTTTGAGCGGTGGCATGCTTACGGTCGTGGACGAAGACGAGCACAGGCGGGAAGAAGAGGCAGCACGCAGGCTGATCGCCTCCTGGCTGGCCGACTACGACCCCAGCGAGACTGTCCTGCCGATCGATTACCGCGGCGGTACCGGGCTGGCGGTGCCTGCCGCCGATGCGCCGACGGTCATCGGAATCGCCCGGCAGCTGGCCATCGAGGGACTCGAAGGCGCATCCCTGCCGGACCCGCCGGCCGGACTGCAGCTGATCGCCGAGGCACTCGTGGTTGACGAGCACCCCTCGGCGCACAGCTGGACACCGGAGGAGCGCGTGGACCTCGCCCAGTGGGTAGCCGTGCTGGTCCACCGCTTCGGTGAGGACGGTGTGCGGCGCTTGTCCAGCAGGCTCTCCGAGAGCGGCTGAGCTGCGCCAACGCCCCACATACCTAACCGTTAGGGATTCATTGGGCCGGCGTTGGCGCCTCCCGGCAGTCTGTTCCTCGTAAGCATGCGGGGCCCGATCGCTGAACCGGTGACTCGGGATACCCTCCCCGCATATCGCTTCGAAGCGAAGGGCAGAGCTCATGGGAGCGATGGAATCCGGAGCCGCAGACGCGAATCGGTCGAAGGCCGGACGCCCGACCCTCGACCAGGAGACCCTAGCCGAGCTCTACCGCCTGCACGGGTCGTACCTGATGCGTGCTCTGCTCCGCGTGACCAGCGGCGACCGGGGACGTGCCGAGGACATCCTCCAGGAGACGCTGCTGCGGGCCTGGCAGAACCCCAACGCGATCGCTCGAGGGGCGGAGCAGAGCCGGCCCTGGCTGTTCACCGTTGCCCGCCGGATCGCCATCGACCACTTCCGCATGCAGTCGGCGCGTGTCCAGGAGGTCGCCGACGAGTCACCGGAGGACCGTGCAGTGCCCCACGACCCGTTCGACGAGGTCCTTGTCGCCCGGGATGTCGAGGTCGCCCTTGCCAAGATCCCCGACCACCAGCGAGAGGTACTGGTCGAACTGCACATGAAGGGCCGCACCGTGGCTGAGACCGCCAAGGTCCTCGGCATACCCGTGGGCACGGTCAAGTCCCGTAACTTCTACGCTGTCCGCGCGTTCCGGCCCGTGCTGGAGGCGTGCGGAATGACCGGCCGGGGCATCGGCCTTACATCGGCAGGGCGCTGAGTCGCTCCTCCAGCTCGCCCACCGTCCTGGCGTCGGCCAGGGCGGTGTACAGGGCGATGGCCGTGCGGAGATGGTCGGCTGCTTCGGCGAAACGACGGTTCTCGACAAGAAAATCCGTGAACTGCCGCTCCGCGGTGGCCTGGATCAGCACAGCCCCTGCCGCATCGCAGCGGTCCAGCGTCTCCAGCCACGCAGCTTCCGAGGTCTCCGTGTGTCCGAGGACCTGGAGGGCATGGGCCTCGTTCACCATGGCGATCAGGTGGGCCGTGGCCTCCGGGTGCCTGGCCAGGAGCCCCCGGGCCCTGCGTGCACAGCGCAGGGCCGCCGCTCCGTCGCCAGTGAGTCCGTGGAACGCTGCGGCGTTGCTCAGCACGGCCGCTGCGTGTTCGTGGCGCCCTGTGGCGCGGGTGAGGCCGAGTGCGGTATCCGACAGCCGGATGGCTTCCGCGAGGTCCCCGACCGAAGCCGTGACAGTCGCCAGGACCGCTACAGCCTCGATGTGCACGCCACCGTCCTCGGGCCCGGTGCGGGCGACGGCGCGGGAGGCGAGTGCGAGTGCCTCCTCGTGGCGGCCGAGCTTGCCGAGGGCTCGTGCGGTGGCCGACTCCAGGGAGGAGACGGCGGCCCGGTTCCCACTGGTGATGGCACTCCGAAGCCCGGCGCGCAGGCAGCCCAGTTTGCCCGTGAGCGGACCGGTGCCGCCGTACACGACTCCGGCGAGCCGGGCGAGCCGCCAGGCACGCTCGTACTCGGTCTCGTCGGCAGCAACGGACACCAGCGCCCGAATGGTCGGCTCCTCGCTGCGGAACCAGTCGAGGGCGGAGCGCACGCTCTCCATGGGGGGGAGCACGTCGCGCCACCGTGAGGACGGTGGGAGCGACTGAGTCTGCGGTTGCAGCATGGCCGCTGCGACGGAGGCGGCCGCACACTCGTAGTCCAGCAGGGCGACGACCGCCTCCCGCCGGACGGACGTCGGATGCTCGGCCAGCAGTTCCGCCCCGAAGAGCCGGACAAGGTCGTGGCGCCCGAACCGGTGAGGTGCGGTCTCGGTGAGCAGATGGTGTGAGGCAAGCGTTCCCAGAGCCCGGCGGGCTTCTCGGACGCTGCTGCCGAGCAGGGCCGCCGAGGCGTGGACATCGACCTCACGCCCAGGGTGCACTGCCAGAAGGGCAAGCAGCCGCACCTCCTCGGGAGGCAGGAGCCGGACGGTCAGGTTCAGCGCGGAGCGGACGCTCGCGGCGCCCTGCGTGTCCAGCGTGTGCAGCCGGGTGCGCTCGTCCTCCAGAGCCTCCACGAGACTGGCGACCGTCCAGGTCGGCTGGGATGCAAGCCGGGCCGCGGCGATCCTGAGGGCCAGCGGCAGATGGTCGCACAGTGCTGTCAGGCGCTCGGCGGCCGCGCGCTCCGCATCCACCCGGGCCGGCGGTAGCACCTGTTCGAGCAGGCGCAAGGCGTCGCCCGGCGGAAACGCCTCCATCCGCAGATGCGCGGCCCCCTCGGTGACGATCAACTCCTCCAGAGTGCTCCGGCTGGTGATCACTGCGGCCGAGGCCGGCCCGGCGGGTATCAGGTCCGCCAGGCCGGTGTGACTGCGGGCATTGTCGAGGACCACAAGGAGTCTCCGGTGCTGAGTCTCCTTCCGGAACAGAGTCACCCGCGCGCCGAAGTCCTCCGGGATAGCGGCCTCCGACACCCCGAGGGCGGTGAGGAAAGCGGCGAGCGCATCGGACGGATCGAGGGGACCGGCAGGGTCGAAGCCCTGCAGGTCGACGAAGAGTTGCCCGTCGGGAAAATAGTCCGCAGCGCTGTGGGCCCAACGGACCACCGTGGCAGTCTTCCCGACGCCGGCCGGTCCCGCCACGACGACCACCGCGCAGCCAGCGCCCTTCCGCTTGCCGTGCTCGTCGAGCCAGAGCGACTCCCGTGCACGGCCGACGAAATGTGACGGTAGGCGGGGGAGCAGACGGGCGCCGGATCGCGGCAGATCGCCGGCCGGCCTGGTGGCTCGCACGGGGGCGGGAACCGGCTCCTGGTCCGCCAACGCATCGGTGAACGCCTTTTGAAGGAGAGAACCGGGCAGTATTCCGAGTTCCTCGTCCAGCCCGGTTCTGACCCGCTGATAGACATTGATGGCCTCGGCGAGCCGGCCGTCCTGCTGGAGGCAGCGGATCAACAGGGCGGCAGTCGGCTCGTGCAGCCAGTCCGCCCGCAGCTGCCGATCCAGCGCAGAGACTGCCAAGGAGCCGTTGCCCAGCCGAAGCTGGATGTCCGCCCAGGCCGCGAGAGCTTGTGTCCTCGACTGCGTGAGTTGCGAGACCAGGGCGGCACGGAGGTCTGTGTCGGGAAGATCGGCCAATGCTGTGCCGTGCCACAGATCGAGGGCCTCCTGGAGGCTTGCGGCGCCGTCGGCGTCGTCTGCCGCGGCAGCCTCCGCGACGAGACTGTCGAAGCGGTGGGCGTCAACGGCATCGGTGTCCCCGATGAGCACGTAGCCTGGTGAACGAGTGAGCAGAGTGAAGAGGGATCCCTTCAGGGCCTTGCGCAGCGCTGCGACGTGACCCTGGAGGGCCGACCGGGCCTGCGCGGGGGGGTCGTCGCCCCAGATCAGTTCGAAGAAGCGCTCCACTGCGACGGGTCGGTTGAGCTCCAGGGCCAGCAGGGCCAGGACGGCGCGTCGCTTGGCGCCCAGCACGTCGGACGGTGTACCGTCGTCGCGCCGCAGCTCCACCGGACCCAGTAGCTGAATATTCAACCGATCCCCTTTTCCCGGAGCTGTCTCGCCAGAGCTGTCGAGCCGCAGTTTAGCCAGCAACGCACTCGGGGTGACCTACCGAGGGTTACGCCATGTAAACCTTGCGCCAATTCTTCCCGATCAGTGTCGATCACCGGTCCCCGGCGGGCCGAGGTGGTCTTGCAGAGGCACCGCTCCGTATGCTCGCCACTCGTGCGCAGCCAAGGAGCAAAATTGCGAATAAATCTGCTCGGTGAGGTTCAGTTCCTTCACCAGGACGGAAGTCGGGCAGCGGTCAGGAGCGCCAGAAGAAAGGCCCTCCTCTCAGCGCTGGCGCTTGATCTGGACCAGGTCGTGCCCACCTCGCACCTGATCGATGTTGTGTGGGGTTCCGAACCGCCGCCCACTGCTCGCGTGGCCCTGCACGGACACGTGATGACACTGCGCAAGCTTCTGGACGGCGGACTCGTGCTGGGGACCAGAGAACCCGGCTACGTACTCGGCGGTGACCCCGAACTGGTCGATGTTCACCGTTTCGAGCGCCTTCGGGCCGCCGCTCTGTCGTCGGACGACGCCGCGGCAGTCATCCTGCTGCGCGAAGCCCTGGGCCTGTGGCGGGGCGAGGCACTACAGGGTTGCGGCTCTGCAACGCTCCGGGATGCCTGGGCACCGCTCCTGGAGGAGCGGCGGCTGCGAACCGTGGAGGACCTGGCAGGGCGGTTGCTGGGAATGGGGCGAGGCGGCGAGGCGGTGTCCGACCTCTGCCGGGAGGTTGCGGCGTACCCCTTTCGTGAAACCTCCATAGCCTTGGCGATGCACTGCCTTGACGCGGCAGGGAGATCTCCAGAGGCATTGGCCTTGTACGAGGACGCCCGGTCGCGGTTCGACTCCGAGCTGGGCGTTCCGCCCGGATCTCGCATAGCAGCCGCGTACGACGCGCTGCAGGCGCGGGCGCGGACCGTCAGGCCGGCTCAGCTTCCTCGGGAGCGCCGAGGCTTTGCCGGCCGTGCCCGGGAACTCGACTGGCTGGACGCCGACGGGGTGGCCGACGGCACGGGGCCGATTCTGATCTCCGGACCCGCAGGAGTGGGCAAGACCAGTCTTGCGATCCACTGGGCCCACCGGTCTTCGGCCCGGTTCCCCGACGGACAGCTTTATGCGGATCTTCGCGGGTTCGACGAGTCCGAACCGCTGGGGGCGGACAGTGTTCTGGCCGGCTTCCTTCGCGCGTTGGGCGTGGGCGACCCTGCGATACCGCGGGGAACGGACGAGCGGGCCCGACGGTTCCGTCAGTCAGTCGCCGGCAAGCGGATGCTGATCGTGTTGGACAACGCTCTCTCGTATGCCCAGGTAAGGCCTCTGCTGCCAGACGCGGCCGGTCCCGTCGTCGTGGTCACCAGCCGCAATCGCCTCGCGGACCTCGTCGCCCGGGAGGGCGCAGTCCCGCTCCCGGTCGATGTGCTGGACGAGCGAGACGCACTCGACCTCCTTGCCCGCGTGGTCGGCGCCGATCGGGTGAGCGCAGCGCCGGAGGCAGCACTGAAGCTCATAGAACTGTGCGGCCGGCTGCCGCTCGCCCTGCGAGTCTCCGCCGCCCGCCTGGCGGCCCGACCGGACTGGCCTCTCCAAGCCGTCACGGACGAGATCGCCGACGAGCAGGTCCGGCTCGCCGCGTTCGAAACCGGCGGGTCGCTCGGCGTCGCCTCGGCGCTGGCCCTGACCTGCCGGACTCTGCCTGCCGACGCCGCCCGCCTGTTCGCTCTGCTGGGCCTGCACCCGGGCCATGTGATCGACTCCTACACGGCCGCAGCCCTCGCCGATGTCCCGCTCGCCCGGGCACGAGACCTGATGGCCAAGCTCGACATGGCACATGTCGTCGACGAGATCACGCCAGGCCTCTTCGCCCGCCACGATCTGATTCGCATCTACACCGCCGAACTGGCGGACCAACTCCCGGCGGCAGAGCAGGATTCCGCCGTCGACCGGATGCTTTCCTACTACCATGCGGCAATCGTCGAAGCATCTGCGCTGCTGGTCATGGGACAGGTGAGCGGTTCTGTCGAGCGGCCCACCGGAGGCCTACCCCCCTTGGAATCACCTGCGCGGGCCACCGAGTGGTTTCGGCGCGAAGAGCACGCCATCCGCCTGTTGGCAGGCACCACGACATCGTCCGGCCGCGCAGACAAGGTATGGACCTTGGCCTACCGCGCGTCGCCGCTGTACTACCACGACGGTGGTCACCTGAAGGAATGGGAAGAATGCGCTCGCCGGGGCCTGGTGGCGGCGGACATGAGCGACAGTTCTCGAGGGCCGGTGCTCATGAGGACCGAAGTCGGTATCGCCCTGCTGGAGCAGGGCCGCCATGCGGAAGCCGAGGAATGGCTCGGTGCTGCGCACGATCGCGCCCAAATTCTCGACGATAGCGCCTTGTTGAACCGCAGTCGCAGTATTCTGGCGAGCGCACTAGTCAAGAGCGGCCGCCCACGTGAGGCAGTACCTCTGTTCGAGCTCCTCGTTGCGTCGGAGACCGTGGCCGGAGATGACCGTTTGGCCGCTATGGCTCTCCACAACCTGGCAGAGTGCCTCCTGGCGGCTGGCGAGCCGGAGAAGTCGCTCGACCTCGCCAACCGTTCTCTGGAGCTGTCCCACAGCAGCCCGGACGATCCCCAGCGGGTGGCGTACCTGTTCGCAAGGTCTGCCGCGCTGTACGCGTCCGGCAGGTCGCAGGAGGCACTTGTGGAGACGCTGAACGGACAAGCAGCCGCCAGGGAGCAGGGCAACGTCCGGTTGGAGGCACAGAACGCGGAACTGCTGGGCACCCTGTACGCGGATGCCGGCCGGACAGCGGAGGCAGCGGATGCCTGGCAGATCGCCGTCGAGCTGTACCGCAGGCAGGGGCGGCCCGTGTCGGAGCTGGAGGCAAAGCTCACCGCACTGCGCGACGCCCGCACCGCAGACCGATCCTGAGAACGCGGAGTACGCCGGGTTGCCACTCCTCGGACAACCCGCCATCGCACCAGCACAGCACGGAGTTCGAAAGAATGTGGATCGATCTGCTCGGCCGGGTCGCGCTTCGACGCGACGACGGAGACGAGGTGAGTGTCCCATCGCCCAAATGCCGGGCCCTCTTGGCGCTGCTCGCGCTGAGGACCGGTGAAGTCATGCCGGTGTCGGAGCTCATCGAGGAGATCTGGCAGGGAAACCCGCCTCCAACCGCCCGAGCCGCCCTGCAGGGGCACGTCGCCTCGCTGCGCAAGCTCCTCGCCGGTGACTTCCGGCTCGTGACCCGGGAGCCCGGTTACGTGCTGACCGGTGACCGTGAGCATGTGGATGCCCTCAGGTTCGAGCGTATGTGTGACACAGCGGCCGGAGTCGACGATGCGCACGCAGTGGCGCTGCTGCAAGAAGCCCTTGACCTCTGGAACGGCAGCTGGGTGCCAGGAGGCAACCCTTTCATACCCCACGCGACGGCGAGGCACCTGGAGGAAGCCAGACTGGCCGGGCTCGAACAGCTCGCCGATCGCCTGGTGCGACTGGATCGCGGAATTGAAGCGGTCGATGACCTCACAGAAGCCGTCAGGGCGAACCCGATGCGCGAACCACTGGTTGCCCTGCTGATGACCGCCCTGGATCAGGCCGGGCAGGTGGCAAAGGCTCTCGCCACCTACGAACGGACCGCCACGCTACTTGCCGAGGAACTCGGCATCGACCCCAGTGCCAGGCTTGCCGAGGCCCGAGCTCGCCTGCAGGCCAGCCACACGGAAGCAGATCCGTCCGCCGGCCGCCTTCCGGCCGACGGGCCGTTCCGCCGCGAGGCGCCTGCACAGCTTCCCCGTGAGAGCCGGGGGTTTGCGGGCAGGGCCGCGGACCTTGCCCGGCTCAGCGAGACGGTGGACAGGGCCGGAACGGCGCCGGTGCTCGTCGTGGGCGCTGCCGGAGTCGGGAAGACAGGACTCGTCGTCCGCTGGGCACGTGAAAACATGGACCGGTTCCCGGACGGCCAGTTGTTCGTCAATGTGCGCGGCTTCGACGAAACAGACCCGCTGGATGCCGTGGAGACTCTCGGGCGTCTTCTCCGTGCACTCGGCGTAGCCGAGGGAGCGCTGCCGAGAACCGTCGAGGAGCGCTCGCAGCTCTTCCGGGACATGCTGAGCGATCGTCGGGTGCTCGTGGTGCTCGACAACGCCCGGACCTACGACCAGGTTGCACCGGTGCTGTCCGACGCGCCAGCCACCACCACCCTGGTGACCAGCCGGAATCGCCTCGGAGATCTCGTGGTGGGTGAGGATGCAGTCCCGTTTCCGCTCGAGGTGCTGGACCGCGAAGGGGCGCTGGAACTCATGGCCCAGGTCATCGGCCGATCCAGGGTTGCCGCCGAGCTGCCGACAGCCGCCCGGATCGTCGACCTGTGCGGACGCCTGCCACTGGCGCTGAGGATCGCCGCTGCTCGCCTGGTGGCACGCCCGGACTGGGCACTGCAGGAGATGGCGGACGAGATGGCGGACGAGCAGCTCCGGCTGGCTGCCCTGGAGACCGACGGCTCGCTCGGTGTGGCTTCAGCACTGGCACTCACCTGCCGCGCGCTCCCTCCGGACGCAGACCGATTGCTGGCCCTGCTCGGTGCTCACCCCGGACAGGACATCGATCCGTATGCGGCCGCCGCACTCGCCGATGTTTCGCTCCCCCGAGCCCGCACCCTGCTGGCCCGGTTGGACGCTGCGCACCTTGTCGAGGAGACGGCTCCCGGGATGTTCACCCGATACGACCTCGTGCGCCTCTACACCTGCGACAGGTTGGCCGAACTGCCAGCTACCGACCAGCTGTCCGCTCTCGACCGGCTGCTGGACTACTACCACGGCGCGGTCGAAGAGACCTGCACGGTCATGGGCCGCCCCCGGGCCCCTCTTCCCGGTGACAACACGCACGGCCGCTCGACGCCGCCGCTTCCCGACGCAGCGCGCGCGCTGGACTGGTTCCAACGCGAGGAACCGACGATTCGCGAACTGGCAAAGACCGCGGCAAGCCGTGGCAGAACGTCGCCCGCCGTCAGCCTTGCCTACCATGCTGCGCCGGCCTATTACCACGACGGCGGTTTCCTTGCGGAGTGGGAGAGTCTGGCCCGTACCGGCCTGGACGCGGCAACAATCTCCGGTGACCGGTTCGCGATCCTTCTCCTGCAGATGGACCTCGCCACGGTGGTGGCCGAGGCCAACCGGCTCGCGGAGTCGGCCGACATCCTGCGTGCGGTGCTGCCCGAAGCGGACAAACTGGCCGACCCGGCTCTCAAACGAAGATGCCGCTCACTGCTCGCCACCTGTGTGGCCGACCTCGGGAGGCTCCCGGAGGCGGCGGCGCTGTTCGAGGAAGCGATCGAACTGGCCGAGGAGACGGGAGACCAGCGCGGGCTGGCCCAGGAACTGGCCAACCTGGCCGAGTGCTTGCTCATGGCGGGCGAGCCCGAGCGCGCTCTGCCGGCGATCGACCGTTCGGTGGCACTGCTGCAGGACTGCCCCACGGACCCCTTCCTGCTGATGTCGATCCAGACCCGCACCGAGGTGCTTCGTGCGCTCGGGAGACCCGCAGAGGCACTTGCCTACATCCGCACCGGTCTGGAGCAGTGCCGGCAGCAGCGCGACACCCGTCAGGTAGCCCTCTACGCGGACTTCATCGGCGATGTTCTGCTCGATCTCGGCCGCATCGACGAGGCAGTAGCCCACTGGCGGGAGGCCTTGGAGCTCTTCCGTCTGCAGGGACGGCCCATCGCAAAGAACCAGGCCAAACTGGACCGGGTTGCCGCAGGACAAACATGGCCCTCGCCGACATGACTCAGCGGGGCGTTCCGAGACGCACCGGGAGCATCTGAAGGCTGTTCAGGGAGATTGCCGGAGCAGGTGCCAACTCTTCCTGAGCGACGGCAAGCCGAATATCGGGAAAGCGTCGGAACAGAGCAGGCAGCGCGATCCCTGCCTCCAGCCGGGCGAGGTGGGCCCCCGGGCAGGCGTGCGGTCCATGCCCGAACGACATGTGCCTGCTCCCTGCCCTGGTGATGTCGAAGCGGGACGCGTCCGGACCGTGCTCCACCGGGTCGCGTCCGATGGCGCCGTAGGCGACCATGACCGGCTCACCCTCCTGGACCAGCGCGCCACCCAGCTTGACGTCCTCCGTGGCGTACCGGAAGAGGAAGTTGTTGACGGGCGACGCCCATCGAAGGGTTTCCTCGACCGCGTCCTTCCAACTGTGTGTCCCGTCGAGGACCATCTGCAGCTGCTCAGGGTGGGTGCACAAGGCCCAGACGGCGTTGACGATGAGATTGGCCGTGGTCTCATGGCCGGCCGCGACCATGACGCTCAGGGTTCCGTGCAACTCCTCGTCGCTGAGTCTCCCCCCGCTCTCGCCCGCCTCGATCAGCGCGCTGGTGAGGTCGTCCCCAGGCCGGCGCCGCTTGTCCTCGACCAGGCGCCGGTAGAAGTCCTTGATCGCACCGATCGTGGCCAGCACTTCCTGTGGTGCGGTCACGCTGCTGAACAGCGACGCGTACAAATCGCGCAGGACACCGCTGTCGGCAGGATCGAGGCCGAAGAGCTCTCCGATCACTCGCATCGGCAGCGGAAATGCCAACCTGTCCTTGAGATCGACGGCCTCCTCCCGGCCTGCGGTGAGTTCATCCAGCAGCTGGTCGGTGATCTCCACGATTCGCTGCCGCAGACCCTCGACCCTGGCCGGGGTGAGTGCGGCAGCGGTCAGGCCACGCAGTCGACGGTGGTCCTCGCCGTCAACCGTCACCATGCTGCGCGTCGGATTGACGGCGGCGCTGAGCGACCATCCGGCCGGGACGTCCCCCCTACGCCACGCCGCCCACCGGTTGACGTCCTTGACGAACCTCGGGTCGCCGAGGAGCTCACGGGCCACCACATGGTGAGTGACCGCCCAGGCTTCCACCTTGCCGGGAAGTTCGACCGCGGCGACCGGGCCGGCAGCGCTCAGCCGTGACCACTCACCCTCGCGATCGACGGCATTCGGGTCGAGCACGATGACAGGCGCCGACGCGCGCGAGGGTGCCTCTGCGGGACAGGGCTGCCGATGAGCAGTTCGCCCCACTGCGGATCCGCCCACAGGTTCACGCGAGGACCGGCTCGCGGCACGATCGAGCACATCGAGCCGCGTGCGAATCCGATCGAGCAGCGGCCCGAACTCCGCAGGACCGGCGGCTCGGGCGCGGGTCTCTGCGAGCTCCACGGCGCGTTCCGCCGGCTCCAGCGCATCCGCCGCACGTCCCAGCCCGAACAGGGCGGCAGCTCGGTCGAACAGCGGCCACATGGCATGGACAGCCGGTTCACCGGCCAACAGGGCAAGTGCGGTATCCGCATGCCACAGCGCAGCCGACGGGCTGCCATCCTTGCGCGCAACCCGGCTCAAGTGGTGCTCCACACCGGCTCGAGCGCAGTTGTCACCAACCTCCCGAGCGAGGACGGCAGCCTTGGACAGTACACGCCGCGCCTGATCGGGCGGCTGACCGGACCTCTCGTAGGCCAACCCCAGTCTCACCTGTGCGGTCAGAACCAGCCGCGGATCACCATGGAGTGCTGCTTCCTCCGTCGAAACCAGAAGGTGCGGAAGAGCAGCCCCCAGCCGACCGGTCTCCGTGAGCGCTGCGCCCAGTTGGCTGCGCATCCGAACGACGGCCTCGCCGTAGCGCTGCTCATGGGCGGACCGGAGGCCGATGTACGTCGCCTCGACCCAGAGATCGGCCATGTCGCTGAGCTGGTACAGCACAGAGAGGTTCTCGACCAGCTGCCATGTGTGCTGATGGTTGCGCCGTCGGGCAGCCTCGCCGGCCAGGGCACGGAGCGTCGGCTCCGCTGTGCGGAACCACGGGAGTACGTCGGTCGGGAAGGAGCCTTCGTGCCCTGCCCGGAGGCCGTTCAGTGGCTGCGGGCTCTCGAATGACCACGTCTGCTCTGTGAGTTGACCGGCTGCGGCCGCCGTGAGAGCGAGGTAGTGGTCGAGCAGACGCGCGAAGGCCTGGTCGGCCTCCGAGGACGGGATGGTCTCCGCCAGCAGGTGTTGCGAGTACAGCCGTACGAGCGGAGGGCGCGAGTAGCGGCCGGGGCCTGCCTCGGCCAGAAGGTGGAACGTTGTCAGGCCGCCCAGGGCCCGGCGGGCAAGTGGAGGCTCGCAGCCGAGGAGGGCAGCGGCCTGGCCGGTGTTTATCTCGTCGCCGGGCTGCAGGCCGAGGAGCGACAGCAGACGGCTGGCATTGGCGGACAGCTGGCGGTGGGTGAGGCTGAGAGCTGCACGGACACCGATGCCGCCAGGAGTGTCCAGGCCGGTGAGGCGGGTCCGTTCGTCCTTGATCTCCGTGACGAGCTGGGACAGGCGCCAGTTCGGCAGCACGGCCAGACGGGCCGAGCAGGTCCGCAGAGCGAGCGGAAGGCGGTCGCAGAGTTCGGCCAGTTGCTCGGCACTCGCCCGTTCGGCGTCAACTCGCTGGGAACCGATCACTGCGGCGATGACGCCCACGGCGTCCGCCTGAGGAAGAGCCCCCAGTGTCCGCCATGCCGGGGCCTCCTGGGC
The DNA here is from genome assembly GCF_045862635.1 of Kitasatospora sp. NE20-6. Taxonomy (NCBI): domain Bacteria; kingdom Bacillati; phylum Actinomycetota; class Actinomycetes; order Kitasatosporales; family Streptomycetaceae; genus Kitasatospora; species Kitasatospora sp. NE20-6. The sequence continues at coordinate 14,911 of NZ_BPRL01000074.1, read as the reverse complement.
GATCAGGTCGAGGAGCGTTGCCCGGCTGGTGATCAGGGTGACGCAATGTCGGCCACTGGGGAGGAGCGGTTGCAGATCGGTGGTTGTGACAGCATTGTCCAGCACCACCAGGAGACGCAGGTCCTGGGTGAGTTTTTGGAAGAGCAGTGAGCGGTCCCGTGTGGAGGCCGGTATGTCAGCTTCCGCTGTGCCGAGCCCGCGCAGCAGGTGCGCAAGCACAGATCCTGGTTTTTGCGGCTCCTGCTCGTCGAGGCCGCGTAGGTCGGCGAAGAGCTGGCCGTCGGGGAATCGCGCCAGGTTGCGATGCGCCCACTGGACGACGAAGGCGGTCTTCCCGATGCCAGCCGGTCCGACGATTGCGGCGAGGGCGGAGCCGCCGGGTTGTTCGACCGAGGCCGCTTCGTCGAGCCAACGGTTCTCCTCGGCGCGGCCGATGAAGCCGCCGGTGAGCCGGGGGAGCTGGTGAGGCGTGCTCATGCTTGTCCCCGGGTGGGCAACAGGGGCCGTAAGCGCGGCGGCGGATGCATCGGGTGAGGGCGCACTGTCGGCGGGCGCCGTCGCAAGGATGTCGCTGAGCGCTGCCTGCAGAACATCCCCGGGGCTGATCTGAAGCTCGTCCCGGAGCCTGGCCAGGGTGCGCTGGTAGACGTCCATGGCCTCGGCCTGTCGTCCAGCCTGCTGGAGGCAGCGCATGAGGGCGGCCGCCAGATCCTCGCGCAGGCCGTTGTAACGGACCGCAGCCTCCAGCATGGGCACAGCGCGCACTCCGGTTCCGAGGGCGAGCTCGCATTCGACCCATGCCAGGCCTGCAGCAACTCTGCTGCTGTGCAGATGATCACCGATGGTCCGCTGGAACTCGCCCGGGGGAAGATCGGCGAGCACCGCACCACGCCACAGGCCGAGCGCGGCCTGGAGCATCTGTGACCGCTGTCCGTGATCCGGTTCGCTGGCTGCTTGTGCACGCAGTTCCTCGAAGCGGTGCGCGTCCACTCGGAGCCTGTCACCTGTCAGGCGGTATCCGGTGGGGACGGTCTCGAGGGCGTACTCCTTGGGCAGCACTTTGCGGAGCGCCGCGACGTGCCCATGGAGGGCTGCTCTGGCCTGAGCCGGTGGCCGACCGTCCCAGACTATGTTGAGAAGTCGGTCGACAGAGACCGAGTCGTTCATTTCCCACGCCAATGCGGCGAGGACCGTTCGACGCTTGGGTCCTCCGATGTCCAGTACCACCCCCGTGTCGTCCCGGAATTCGATTGAACCGAGAAGCAGCACTCGAACGCTATCCAGAACAAGGTCCCCAGGAGTCATCGTGGCAGAACACTTTCTGGCGCTTGCAATTCCCTGCCTCTCCTCGTGCGATCCATCACAGTGCGACATCGTGCGATCGCGCACCGGTCTGTCGATAATAGGTGACCGAAGATGGCGTCCACTCGCACGAACGACTAGTTCTATGTAAAGATTCTCGCACAGGTGCCAGTCGTGATTGGGCGACCGATCCGTACGTGCCAGTAGCATTGTTCTTCCGAGGCGTGCACGACGGTCCGGCCGCCCGAGCACACATGCAAGGAGCGCCGCAGCGGATCAGGCTGCGGCGCTCCGAACGTGCCAGGGACCAGCGTAATAGCGGCGCTACCCCGCCTTCAGCTCCCGAGGGAGCGCGAAGTGCTGATTCTCCTCAGTCACGGCCACCGTTCGAACGTCGCCGAAGCCGAGCAGCGCAAGCCGGGCGACCACGCCATCGACACAGTCCTCCGGTGCCGAGGCGCCAGCGGACACTCCGATCACCTGCACGCCTGCCAGCCACTCCTCCTGGATTCCGTGCGCATCGTCGATCAGGTGGGCGGACGAGCCGCAGGACCTCGCCACGTCGACCAGGCAGTGGGAGTTATGCGAGTTCGCCGAACCCACCACCAACACCAGGTCGGCCTCCGCAGCCACCTGCCGGACTGCCGCCTGCCGGTTCTGTGCGGCGTAGCAGATGTCATCACTCGGAGGGTCCTGCAACAGCGGGAACCGCTGTCGGAGCAGCGCGGCGGTCTGCTCGGTCTCGTGCACCGTGAGAGTGGTCTGAGCCAGCCAAGCCACCTTGGCCGGGTCGGTAACCGTCACTGATCCGACGTCCCCCGCACCGCCGACGAGGTGGACCCTTCCCGGTGCCTGGCCCATGGTGCCGATCACCTCCTCGTGCCCGGTCTGGCCGATGAGCAGAATGTCGAACCCCTCGTCGGCAAAGCGCTTCGCCTCGCGATGCACCTTCGTCACCAGTGGGCAGGTTGCGTCCACCGTGCGCAGACCCCGTGCGGCGGCCTGCTCGTGGACCGCGGGGGCCACACCGTGGGCGGAGAGGATCATCAATGCCCCCTCGGGTACCTCGTCGGCCTCCTCCACGAACACCGCCCCTGCCTGCTCGAGCCGCTGCACCACATGCCGGTTGTGGACTATCTGCTTGCGTACATAGACGGGCGCGCCGTGCAGTTCCAGTGCGCGTTCGACGGTTTTGACGGCGCGGGCAACGCCGGCGCAGAAGGCACGGGGTTCGGCCAGAAGAACGGTGCCCATAACCAGGCCTCCTCGGGGCAGCTTGCATCTTCCCCGCCCTACGGGCCCCGCTCGACCCGGGGTTCACACCTGCCCCGGAATCTCGCCTTGTGAAACGTGTTCCCGGCCAGCACCCGGACCGGCCACGACCGGCCGCACCCGGCGATCGGACCGGACGGCCGACGATCCCGGTCGGGCCCGTTCAGAGTCTGTGCAGCGCGTTCCCTGCCGGCGTCGACGCGATTCGCATCGCAGGCAGTGCCGACGTCAGGGCAGCCGTTGCCACTGCCAGTGCAGCCAGTGTCAGCAGCACGGATGCGCTCGGGCTTCGGGCGATACCGGCACCGACACCACTCACCGCCCCCTGAAAGTCGATCAACCACAGGGTGAGCGGAACCCCGGCAGCCATCCCCGTGGCCACACCTGCGCTGGCCAGTACAGCGCCGCGCGTGGCCAGCAAGGCAACGACCTGGCGTGGAGCCAACCCGATCGCGCGCAACAGGGCGACATCGTGCCGGTGCTCCCTCAGCCCTACCGACGCGGCTGTCAGCAACTCGGCCAGGGCAACAAGTGCGGTAAGCAGTACCAGGCCGACCACAGCGCCTCGCAGGGCAGGCAGCTGGCCGAACGGGTTGGGTATCGGTCGTACATCCAGATGCCCTCCCCCCGCCGCCGCCAAGCTGCGCCGTACGGGCTCGGCGTCGGCGTGATTCTTCAGTATCACGGCAAGGAACTCGGGCTGGCCCGGCTTCGGCGGGCGGTCCAGTGTGTCCAGGCCGACGGACAGTACCCGCCCGCCACGGGCGGGCTCCAGGGTTCGTCCCACGATGTGAAGGTTCCTTATGGTGCCGTCGGTACTCACCAGCACCCGCTGGCCGACTTTCGCATCGAGAAGATCAAGCGCGCCCTGGCCAGCCACAGCCTCGTCGGCCGCCTCAATCTGGCGGCCCTCGACAACAGAGAACGGGTATGGCGCGGGAGGGCTGCCGAGTGCGCGAAGCGTGAGCGTGGCCGACCTGCCCACAGCGAGTGCTTCGAGCTCCGTTCCCGGGAACGTGTCCACCACTTCGGGTCGGCGGGCCAGGATGCGCGCCACTTCCGTCTGGTTGGTGCTGTTGACCCCGCGAACGGTCAGTGCTGCACCGAGCCCCATCGATTCGGGCCGGTCCTCGAATGCCTCAAGGGTCGACCAGGTCGTCAGCGCGAGGCAGCAGACAGCCACAGGTACCGCGAGCCGGAAGACCGCCACTGCCGAACGGAATCTGCGGTCCAGCGCCGCTCGTGTTCCGAGCGAGATCGCCGGCGGCAGATGCCACAGCATGGCCAGCCGGGCCGCTCCTGGTCGGTTCGCGAGGGGTAGCGCGCCGTCAGGTGGTGGAACCGGTGCGGCGCGGGATGCGCGAAGTGCCGGTATCGCTCCTGCCGCGGCGATCATTCCGAGAGCGGTGGCGATCGCTGCTGCTGCGGTGCCTCCGGGAGCGGCGGAGAATCCGAAGTTGCCGTCGGGAGAGAGTTTTGGCAACAGGATTGCGGCCGCGAACGACCCGGCCAGGAAGCCGCTGCCCGCCAGGAGTGCGTGCTCGAAGACGAAGAGCTTGACGACTTGGGCCGGTGTGAATCCCAGCGCCTTGAGAACGGCAATGTCGCCGAGTCTGCCCCGTAGTCTCCCCGCCGATGCCCCTGCCACGGCGATCGCTGCGGTTGTCAGGGACGTCAGACCGCAGAGCCCGAGCAGCAGTCCTGCGAGTTGGTCGTCGCGCTGCCAGGCGTCGCGAGCTTCTATCCATGTCGAGACACGGCCGATCCGTGACGGCCCGATGGTAGTGACAGCGGCCTGGGCGACCGCTCGTGCCCGTCCGGGGTCCTTCAGCCGCAGCTCGATGGCCAGGCCCTGCCTTCCGGGATCGGGCTCGATGAGGTCGAGCGCCACGGGAGGTACCCAGACCAGTCCGGCTCCTACGTCGGGGAAGGGTGTCCGGTCCGGACTCTCGGCGATCCCGACGACATGGAGAATCTCCGGCGTTCTGCCGGATCCGCGCACGGTGAGATGGTCGCCGACCTGGATCCATGCGGCGAGGGCCAGCGACCGCTCGACAACGATGCTGTCGCGGTCCGGTCCGGCGAGCCATGTACCGGCGACGAGGAGGGGCTTGGACACAGTCGGTGGCTCAGGTTCGGCCCCGCGCAGGGTCAGGGGGATCTGGTCGGCGCCGCCGCCGATGTCGATGTCGTTGTGACCGACCAGGGTGGCCGAGGCCGTGTGCAACGGCCGCCCGACCTCCACGACACCGTCCAGCCCGCTCAGGTCTCCGCCGACTGCCTCCCCGGTGATCTCGATCGACAGGTGGGCCCCGTGGGCGCGGGTGAATCGTTGGTGCCACGAGCCGGCGGCACTGTCCAGGAGAGCACCGGCCAGCAGGAGCGCCGTCACCGTGCCCGCCGTGGCCAGGACCACCAGGACGGCGGGAAAGCGGTGGGAGCAAAGGTCCGCGCGTATCCAACGAAAGGCTGCTCGCATCCCTCAGCCGCCGAGCCGGATGACGTCGCTCACGCTGGGTGCGGGACTGCCGTCACCCGGATGCGGATCGGCGAGGCGGGCATCGTCGACGATTCTCCCGTCGAACAGGCTGATGACCCGGTCGGCGCTGCTGGCCACCCTGGCGTCATGGGTGACCAGGACGATCGTGCCGCCGTCCTGGTGGTGCCTGGTGAGCAGTGACAGAACCTCTCCGGTGCTGCGGCTGTCGAGGCTTCCGGTCGGCTCGTCCGCGAGTAGCAGGGCTGGCCGGTTGACCAGTGCGCGGGCCAACGCGACCCGTTGCCGCTCGCCGCCTGACAGCATGCCTGGGGAGCTGGTGGCCTTCTCCGAGAGCTTGAGTTCGTCGAGTAGTTCGCGCCGGCGCTCACGGGCGGCCCTGGGTGAACTGCCGGCGAGCAGTGCGGGCAGTTCGACGTTGTCCGCCACGGTGAGGTCCTGGAGCAGGTTTCCGGACTGGAAGACGATCCCGACGAAGCTGCGGCGCAGTACGGCCCACTCCGCCTCGCGGGCGCCGTGCACCGGGCGTCCGCGCAGCCGGATCTCGCCACTGTCCGGACGGTACAGCCCGGCCATCATGTGTAGGAGGGTCGATTTCCCGGCCCCTGACGGCCCGGTCACAGCGATGAATTCGCCGACCGAGATAGTCAGGTCGACGCTCCGTACCGCTGGTATCGGCGCCGCGGTGCCCATGCCGTGGGTCCTGGATGCTGCGACCAGCTCCAGAAGGGGATCGGCTATGGGTGGTGAGGGTGTCACGTCAGTTCCTCCTGGCAGCGTTCCAGCCAGTCGAGGTCTGCCTGCAGGTGCAGGACGGCTCCCTCGATGAGCAGATGAGAGACACGGCTTTCCCGGTCCTCGCCGGCAGCAAGGTGGTTGAGACCGCGCAGCAGGTTGAGGTAGTGCCGACGCTGGTTGTTGATCAGTGTCAGCTGGTCGGCAAGGTCGGTGTCCGGGGCGAGGACGAGTTTCATGAAGAACTCGTCACGTACCCGGGGGCCCTCTGTGGGCTCGGCGAACCACTTGGTGAGTTCCTGCCTACCGGTCTCCGTGATTTCGTAGACCCGTTTGTCCGGCTTCCGGGCCTGCACGATCTCACGCCCGCAGACCAGCCCGGTCTTCTCCATACGGGTCAAGGTTACATAGATCTGACCGATGTTCAGCTGAGGGTACGCCGCTCCGAAGGTGCGCTCAAGCGACTGTTTGATCTCGTAGCCGTACGCCGGCTCCTTCGCCAGCAGCGCCAGCAGCGGGAGGCGCAACGGAGGACTCACCTTCTTCCGGGCCTGTTCTCGGACTCTGGAGACGATCAATGCTCACACCATGGTGCGCAGATTCGCCGTCCAGTCTCCACCATGGAGGCGGCGCATCACGCGAGAACCCCATCGAGAACGGGCAGAAATCGGCCATCACGGAGCTGCACGCCGTCGCTGCCTGCGCCGTACCAGCACTCGCGGTGTCAGGGGGACGGCTGGACCTGGGCCGAGCGTGAGAGTAGATAGCCGTTAGGTACCTACCGAGTGAACCTTTGCAGCAGGCTCTCCCGTTCATCGTTTTATCCACGGCATCGTCATCGACCCATGCATCGCGCCCGTACCTGACACATAGGCATAAGGCCCGCGGGGGCGAGTGGAACGGTGGCCCGGCTGCGCAGGAGAAGCGACTGATGACGACATGCACGGCTGCCGACGGCCGGAAGGCGTACCCGCGGCTTGCTGCTCACCGGCCGACCGGCCGTGTGCCCGCTGTGCTGCCACATCCGGCAGTCCGAGCGACTCAGACCTAGAACCGGGGGCCAACCCCTTCTCCCGGACCGCACAGGGGCTCCGCGCGGGGCGTACCCGCCCGCCGAGCGGAGCAGTAGCCGGCACCCCTCGCCGGCTCGGCCCGCCCCGTAGACCCCACGGGGCGGGCACTCCTTCACACACGTCGGATCCTTCCCGATCCCACCCGCCGGAGAACCCCAACGCATGCGAAGCAACCCTGCAGCCACCGGACCGGTTTTGCTCGACGGCACCATGGTTCAACGCCCTTCCCGATCCCGCCTCGCTTTCGAGCGGACCCGCGGACGATCCCAGCACGCGGCGGTCGACTTTCGAGGGTTAGCAAGTGGGGCAGATCTCGCCGCGCGCGGCGAGCCACGTGGGACGGGCACAGCTGTAACCGTCCAGTACCTGATCACACTCGACCGGGCTGCCAGCACCCCACTGATCGGCGAACTCCGCCGGAGAGGCAGGTGGGCGTTGGAGGTCATGGACTGGGGAACCGCGCGAGGGCACCAGAAACTTCTGGATCATCCTCATCTCGCGGTGCTGGATGCTCCGCGTTCCTATGATTCGGAAACCCTTGTCGCCCAGGTCAGGGCGCTGCGGGCGATGACCCGCTTGACCGTCCTTGTACCGCCGGGCACCAATCCGCAGGCCCTCCTTGATGCAGGCGCGGTCAACGTGCTGGGCAGGGACCGTTCGCCCGTCGAACTCATCGCCCGCATTGCGGCCGACCGCCGATGGTGTGCCTCGGCGTCAGGCATGCCGGTCGGGTGCGGCCGGGGGGCCGCGGAATCCATCCCGTCCGGCCGTTCCGAGGATGCGCACCAGCTGTCGCAGCGCGTCCTGCTTGACCTGCTTTCGCGCCAACGGGGGCCCTTCTGCTGCCATGACGTTCGCACACTTCTGGGGCCGCCCGGTCGCCCGATGAGCCTTCAGGCCCTGCGTGGCAGGATCCTACGTGTGCTGCCTAGGCTTGAGCGGCGGGGGCTTTCCCTGGAGACTAACTCGGGCTGGGGACGGGAAGTGTACGAGATCCGACCTGCGGGCTGAACCGCACGAGCCGCCTCCCGCCGTACGCGGACCACCGTCCGCCGCATGACGACGCCGATCTCCGTGGTACGGGCAGCCATGGACGGAAGCGGGGGGCTGCAGGGCGCCGGGGCCCGGTGGCGGCTGGTCAGGCTGGCGCCGCCCGGGCCCCGGCCGCCTGACCCGCACGGTCGGACATCTGGCGTGAAGCCTCGCCGTCGAGGGGCTCGCCCAAAACCGCTCGAGGTCGCGGAAGGCATCGTCTCCGGACCGGGACACCGGTGGCGTCAGGTGTGTGCGCCTGGGGTCATCCCTTCCGCCGCGCGCCGTTCTGCCGGTGTTGTGCCATCCGCCAGCCGACGAGGGCCGCCGTGCCGAGCAGGATCACGACGGCGCCGATCAGTATCCCGACCCCGGGGGAGACGCCCCCTCCGGTGGCCGCGAGCGACTGTGCGTCCCGTCGGCCGCTTGCTGCGTCACCGATGATCCCTGGGACTTCCACCTCTGGCGGCAGGGGTGAGGCGGCGTCGGATGCCGAGGCGCTCGCACTCTCCTCGGGGAATTCCCCCTTCGTGGCAGGAGACCCAGCGGAAGCCGTAGGGGATGCCGAGGTGTCCGAGCCGGGCCGGGACACCGGAGGCGCACCCGCGTCGCTCCCCGACGCGGCCTTCGAGAACCAGGCATTTCCACCGCCCAGGGCCCACACCGACACGGTGGAGACACCGAGTTCGCGCACCACCGCCAGCTTGGCATCCAGCGCGACCTGATCCACGTAGTTATAGAAGGTGCCGCCAGAGCTCCACCGGACCTCGCCCGACCCGGGATCCCGCCGATCGGCGACCACCTGGGGGTCGGTCGAGAATCCCGGTGCGCGGCGCAGGTCCTCCATCGCCAGGTTGCCCTTGATGCGATGGCAGTCACCGGGGGCCGTGTACGCCTCCGAAGGCAGTCCGACGACCAGTCGGGAGCGCCGGTCGGCCGGTATTTGTTCCAGCGCCCCACCGACCAGCTCCCTCACCCAGTCCAGCGGGGCGAACGGAAGGCAGGGCGGTGCTTGGTTCGGCGTCTGGTACTCCAGGTCGTATGCCATGAGGACCACCTGGTCGACGCCGGCCGCCAGTGCAGTTCCGTAGTTGAACCCGGTGGTGAGGTCCGGGGGGCCCTCGACCTGGGTGGACAGGCCCGATCGGTGGGTCTGGGCGGAGAGCTCGGTCAGGAAGGTGAAGAAATTGGCCCGGTCATCCCTCGTCCATGCCCAGTAGTTCTCGAAGTCGATGTCGATCCCGCCGAATCCGATGCTGCGGGCGAAGTCGACGAGTGCAGTGATCGCGGCGGCCCGCTTCTGCGGGGAGCTCGTGAGCGCCCGCTCGGAGTCGAGGTCGGCGAGCGAAACGGTCACGTACTGGTGAGCGGAATGCGCCCGGACGTCGGCGGCATTTGCCGGGCTGTAGCCGTTGCACGCATAGTCCGGATCGGACGCGGGCAGCAGTACCGCGGTGCCCCTGCGGTCGATCGTGTAGTACTCGGCCTTCAGCGCACCTGTCCGGACACGGCCGTCTCCGTACTCCGCAGGAGCGCTGCATGTCGCGGATCCCCGAGGCCCGGGGTACACCCAGGCATCGACGGTGATCGCACGTGGTGCCCCTGCCCCCGGGGCGGCTAGCGCTGTGCCGGCCAAAGGCGCCGACACCAGGCCCAGCCCCGCCGTCACCGTGAGAACAGCGCTCAGAATTCGCTTCACTGACGTCCCATCCTGTCCTGCCGCTCCGAGCGATGGAACGGCCCGTATCTCCCCGCTCAACGGCGCTTGCCGATCGTGGGGTTCAGCACCGCCCGAGCCGTCGCGGATGGCTCCTGCCGATCGGTGGCCTCGCACCCCGCCTCCGGAGCGAACAGGCCGGTCAGGCCGTGTAGCCGAAGTGCTGGGTCCACCAAGGGCCCTCCGGCCCGGCGAGGTGGAGGCCGACACCAACAGTTCTGACGTTGGGGTGCAGGAGGTTCTTCCGGTGTCCGGGGCTCTTCCACCAGGCCAGTACGACCTCGTGCGGTGTGAGCTGGCCTTTGGCGAGATTCTCGGCGCCGGGCCACGGGTAGCCTGCCGCCCGTATCCGGTCGGTGGGTGTCGAACCGTCCGGCGACACATGGGCGAAGTACCCGCGGGCTGCCATGTCCGCACTGTGCTGCCGGGCGGAGACGCGCAGCCGCTCGTCGACAGTGAGGATGGTGAGCCCGGCCTTCTGCCGGTGCTCGTTGACAAGGACGACCACGGCATCCTCCGTACGCTTACGCCAAGCGCTGCTGCCGACCTCTCGTACCCCGCTCCAGCCGCCGCCGCTGGAGGGGGCCGCACCGTCGTCCTCCGGAGCGGGTGGGTGGATGTCCTGCTGTCGCCGGGGCAGCCGAGCCCCGGTCGACGGTGAGCGCCGCTGGGGTAGGGTGCGGGCGGTTTTGCGGTTTCCGCGGGTCGGTTTCTTCGGCAAGGAATCTCCGGCGGAGTGAGGGTGGGTGGTCCGGCGCACGATCTGGAGGCTGAGCCGGTCCACCGGACCGGTGCCACCCCGCACGCCTGGTTCGGTGGGTCGATCCTTCCGGCCGGCTGACATGTGACACGGGTCCGGCTCGGCGCGGCGATCAGGACCGGGGTGAGCCGGTGCGGCACTGTACCGTCAGGCACCTGACGTGTGGCCTGGGCATTCGACGACGTCACCTGCGGTACGGACGGGAAGAAGGCCGAGAGCGTCGAGGAGGATTCGGCAGTCCTCGACACCCCCGGCCCTCGAAGCGACGAGCAGGCTCGCGCGAACACGAACGCCGCCAGGCGTCTCGGAGAGAAGGAGGGTGTCGCCGGAGGCGCCCCAGCCCGGTTCGAGCGGGTCTATCTGGCTCAACCCGACCTCCTCTTCGCCTCCGCCTGTGCGACTGCCTCCGGACGAGGGCGGGCGCCCCACTGCCGCGGCACCGTCCGGAGAACTGACTGTCGTCGCTGTGACCTTCAACGCGGCATACGGGCAGGGTGGTTCAGCCGAACCGGCGCGCAGCGCGGGAGCCTCGGTCCGGGCAGCTGGTCTGATGCATCATCATGTTCCTGTCGAAACGGGCCAGGATCGATGAACTCACCGCCGCCATCGGTACGTGGTTACTTCCGAGGATGTCTCGGCGGAGCGGAGACGGGTCCGGCGCCGGCCCGCGGCCTCGGCACAGAGGCAGCACCTCGCCGATAGGTTCCTTCCCATCGAGGTTCGGCGAAGGAGTGGGAACAGCGTGCCGGGCTCCGCAACAGAAGGCGGTCCCGGCAGACTGCGCTGCCGGTCCGCGGCCGCGCATTCCCTCGACCTGCTCATGGAGATTTCACATGACACAACATCGCCGCAGCCACCGTAGAAAGGCAATGGCTGCTGCTGCCGCGCTTGCACTCGGAGGTGCGTTCGTAGTCACCCAGTCCTACGCGCCGGCTGCGACGACCGACCCCGTAGGCCTCAATTCCGTCTACGAGTATCTGGGTTGGGGGAGCCCGCAGGACCCGGTCGCCGTGATGAAGGCCACCGGGATCAAGAACTTCAGCCTCGCCTTCATCCTCTCCGACGGTGGCTGCGAGCCGAAGTGGGACGGCACGCGACCGTTGCTCGGCGGTACCGACGAGTCCACCATCAAGGCGATCCGAGCCGCTGGCGGCGACGTCCTGGCTTCGGTCGGAGGATGGGACGGAAACAAGCTCGGAGAGAAGTGCACGAGCGCCGACGAACTGGCTGCGGCCTACCAGAAGGTCATCGATGCTTACCAGCTCAAGGCGATCGACATCGACATCGAGAATACCGAGCTGGGCACGCCTGACTCGCGCCAGCGTGTCGTCGACGCGCTCAAGATTGTCAAGGGCAAGAACCCTGACCTGATGGAGTACGTGACCTTCAGCACGGACCCGGGTGGTCCCGATGCGGCCGGCAACGACCTCATCGCGAAGGCGGCCAAGGCCGGCCTTGAGGTGGATGGCTGGACAGTTATGCCGTTCGACTTCGAGGCATACACCGGCACCATGAAGGACGGCACCATCTCGGCAGTCACCGGGCTGCACGACGCCCTGGTGCGCGCGTACAACTACGCTGACTCCGAAGCGTGGCGGCACTCCGGTCTGTCCTCGATGAACGGGCTCACGGACCAGCCGGGGGAGCAGGTCTCACTCGCAGAGTTCAAGGAGATCCGGGACTTCGCGGCGGACCACCGGTTGGCCCGATTCACCTTCTGGGCCGTCAACCGTGACCGGCCATGCGCGGCAGGCCAGACCGACATGTCTTCCTGCAGTGGTGTCGGCCAGGCGGAATTCGACTTCACCAAGGTTGTCGCCGGATTCCACGCCGACTACAGCCCGCTGCCTGCAGGCGGTACCGCATGCCCGGTCACCACGGGAAGCGCGGACTCCGTCATCGCCACAGAGCCCAACACGACACCCAGCGCCAAGAAAACCACCGCCACCGCCAAACCCCCCAAGGAGAGCCCGGACTACCAAAAACGCCTGATCGTGGGCAAGGTGTCGGAGGTGCCAGCGGTGCCGGTCTCGACCGGATCTCCGAGCTATCGAGACCGCGAGGCCGAGATCCGGGATGCGGTGTCGGAGGTGCCGGCGGTGCCGGTCTCGACCGGATCTCCGAGCTATCGAGACCGTGAGACCGAGATCCGGGATGCGGTGTCGGAGGTGCCGGCGGTTACTGCAACTCCGGACGACGACGAGCAGGACGACGACGGGCAGGACGACGGGCCGAGCGGCGACGCCAGCAGCAAGGCGAGCTCTACTGCCGAACCGTCCCCCACCCCCACGGCGGAGGGCACCTTGGCAACAACCTGCACCCCGTCACCGACCGCTACCGCTACCACATCTGCGGTGCCCACCGGCACGGCCACCACGTCCTCCTCCATCACCCTCGCGCCCACTGTGTCCGCGTCGCCCACGGCCACCGTGTCGCCGACTCCGACTCCGACGGCAACGGCCACCGTGTCGCCGACCCCGACCCCGACCCCGACCCCGACCCCGACCCCGACCCCGACGGCAACGGCCACCACGTCGCCCAGTGACACGGCATCGCCCGACGACACCGAGTCGGCAACACCGAGCGCTTCTGCCACACTCCCCGAGCAGTGCCAAGCGCCCGGCTCTCACTGCCCCACCACCACCGCTGAGCCGTCGACGACCCACGCGGCAGATGCAGGCCAGGGACACGCATCGGCGGCGCCCGCTACCACCGAGGCGGACAACGGCAAGGGCAATCAGTCTCTCGCCTCGACCGGAGGCGGTGACGCCACCGCCATCATCGTGGCGAGCGCCGGAGCGCTCATGCTGGTCGGAGGTGCCGTGGGCCTGGCAGGATCCCGTAGGCGGCGCGCCTTCCGGGCATCCGAGTAGTCGGGTGATACCTCGGGCCGGGCGCGGGCCGATCCTCCGTGCCCAGCCACGGCGCCGGCCTGGCGCGGCCCGGTCGGCGACGGCAGCCTGAGGAAGCGGGGCTTGCTGGGGCCTGCAACGCCCGGCACCCCGGTCGCGGACCAGCGACCAGGGTGCCGGGCAAAGCTGTTCAGATTCTTGACCAGGCCGACCTGATCCGCCCCTGCGTCCTTCCACAGCGTCTCTGGGTGTGCCCGGGGGAATTGCTGCCCCAGGCCCTGGGCGCCGGTCGACCGGCGCGGCGGCGCCATGCCGGCAGCGGTTCTGCGTGTCGGCCCCGCTACTCGTTGCTCTCCACCCGGCGGGCGACGGCCCGGAGAAGGTCGGCCATATTGACCAGCGATCCACGGTTCGGCTTCTCTCCGCGGCGCAGCTGTGAGGTGAACGAATCCACGGTGCGCAGGAGGTCGTCGAGCGCGGACAGCATGTTCTCGGCCGTCCAGGAATCCGGTGTGGCCAGCCGTGGAAGCTCGCGGACCGTGATCGAGACGGCCTGCGGCCCACGGCCGCTCTGGGCGACTCCGACGTCGACGCGGGCACCGCTTTCCAGCGTCTGCAGACCGGCCTGTTTCACTACCCGGGCGTGAACGAAGATGTCCATACCTCCGTCCTCCGGTTTAACGAATCCAAAGCCCCGCTGGTCGTCGAACCAGCTCACGGTGCCCACAGCCATCGTGACGTCCTACCTCGCTCAGTTTCAACGGGCTCGATCCGAAACCCAGTTGATCTAACGTGGGCTGAAGGTTTCGGGTTCAGCCGGCGGAAGCCGCCGCGAGTGGCACTGCGTGCACGCGAGGCCGCCTGACGGCACCGCCGCGGCCGTCCGCCGACCACAGGCGTCTTCCGTCCAGGAGGGCGAAGGGCTTGAACCTGTGGCAGGGGCGACACCGTTGTTCCAAGTAGGCGCCGGCGAAACAGCTGTGCGAGGAACCCCGGAGGACTGCGATGCTCACATTCCACGGTCCGTGGCGGATCACCGTGGTCAGTACGGCCGCCGAGTTTGAGCAACGGGCCGTGGTGCGAGGGCTCTGGGGAACCTCAAGGGTGGTTTCTGGGCGTCCGGAAGCCTGGCTGGACGTGAACGAGGACAGCTGGGTGCTGTCCTTGGAGCACAAGTTGTGGGGTCGGAGCTGGCAGCCCAACCTCCGTACCACTGTCGGGCCGGTGACGGAGAGCGACGGTATCCGCAGCCGGACGGTGTCCAGCAGGGACTGCATCCTGCCGGGCGAGACCAGCGAGGACTTTCCGAATCTGATCCTTCGTCTGGAACAGGCCCTGCCGGAGGTGCCGGCGAAGGCGGATCATGCCGAGTCGGCTCTCCGGTTCGCATCGGCTCGGACCGTCCCGACGTCGGCCGTCGCGGGCCTCGCCGCCGTGGCAGCCGTGGATGACCGGAGGGCGTCGCCAGCGGGTTTCGGCCTGCGGCGCACCGCCGGGAGGTACCGCGAAGCAGCTCCCACTTGGTGAGCTCGAACCGGACGGCGACCCGCGACTGGAACCCGGGAGGACCTGTTAATACTGCAACCGCATCTGGGGGTTGTGTCCGCGGCGTTTGTAGTGGGATTTGCGGGCGCGGGCCTGGCTTCGTCGCCGGAAGCGTGACCAGTGCAG
>NZ_BPRL01000073.1:0-60290 GCF_045862635.1 Kitasatospora sp. NE20-6 | reverse complement strand
GGTGAGCTTGTCGTAGACCGTGGAGCCGGTCTCGGCGGTGTCGATGTGCAGCCAGTAGCTGAGGGTGGCCCTGCAGCCGGCCGGGATGGTGACCGTCTGGGTGGCGCTGTCGGTGTGCGCGGAGCCGTAGCCGTTCAGCCAGGCCTTCCAGGAGCCGCCGTGCGAGGCCTCGGAGGCGCTGTTGTCGACGACGCCGCTGGTGGTGGTCCACGGCGCGGCGGTGCCGGTCTCGAAGCCGGCGTTGCCGAGCAGCTGGGCCGGGGTGCAGGTGCCGCCGCCCGTGCTGACCGTCCAGGTGAAGCTCGTCGTGCCGGTCTTGGCCGCGGCGTCCGTGGCGGTGACGGTCACGTTGTACGTGCCGGCGGTGGTCGCGGTGCCGGTGATCTTGCCGGCGCTGCTGATCGACAGGCCGGTCGGCAGACCGGTCGCGGAGAAGGTCAGCGGCGCGGTGCCGCCGGTCGCCGCGATCTGCAGGTTCGCGGTGCCGTTCACCGCCGTCGACTGGTTGCCCGGGTTGGTCACCGTCACGCCGCCGCTGGGCAGCGAACCGACGTTGACCGCGGCCCAGGCGGTGGCGACCGCGTTGTACTCGGCGCTGCCGGCGCCGTACAGGTCGGTGGCCGCGTTGAGCGTCGCGGTGCGCGCCGCCGCGTAGTTGGTGGTGGAGGTCATGTAGACGTCCAGCGCGCGGAACCAGATCTTCTCGGCCTTGTTCCGGCCGATGCCGGTGACCGTGATGCTGTTGACCGTCGGCGAGTTGTAGCTGACGCCGTTGATGGTCTTCGCACCGCTGCCCTCGGAGAGCAGGTAGAAGAAGTGGTTGGCGACGCCGGACGAGTAGTGCACGTCCTTGTTGCCGACCGTCGACGACCACGAGTCGGCGGAGGAGCCGTCCTTGGAGGGCTTGTCCATGTAGCGCAGCGGCGTGCCGTTGCCGTTGATGTTGATGAGCTCGCCGATGAGGTAGTCGGGGTTGTCCGACGGGATGTTGGCGTAGAACTCCACCATCGAGCCGAAGATGTCCGAGGTGGCCTCGTTGAGGCCGCCGGACTCGCCCGAGTAGTTGAGGCCCGCGGTGTTGGAGGTGACACCGTGGCTCATCTCGTGGCCCGCGACGTCGAGTTCGGTCAGCGGGGCGTTGTTGCCCGAGCCGTCGCCGTACGTCATGCAGAAGCAGGCGTCGTCCCAGAACGCGTTCACGTAGTTGTTGCCGTAGTGGACGCGGCTGTACGCGCCGACGCCGTCGCCCTTGATGCCGCTGCGGCCGTGCACGTTCTTGAAGTAGTCCCAGGTGGCCGCGACGCCGTAGTGGGCGTCGACCGCGGCGGACTCGCCGTTGGAGGCCGAGCCGTTGCCCCAGGTGTCGGTCGACTTGGCGTACAGGGTGCCGGTGCCGGACGTCCCGTGGTTGAGGTTGGTGGTGTAGCCGTTGCCGCGGCCCGCGTCCTTCATCTGGTACGTCGACCCGGAGAGGGTGGTGCCGATGGTGACGTTGCCGACGAAGACACCGGTGCCGGTGCCGGTCTGGATGCCCTCCCACTTGGTGATCACCGAACCGCTGGTGGCGTCGGTGAGCACGTGCAGGCGGCTCGGGGTGCCGTCGGCCTCGGTGCCGGAGACGACCGTCTCCCAGGCGAGCCGGGGCGCGTTGTCGCCGGCCCAGACGACCAGGCGCGGCGCGGTGTCGAGGGCGGAGCCGGACTCCGCGGCCAGCGCGGCGGCCTGCGCCTTGGGCGCGGCCAGCTTCGGCGTGGTCTGCACGCCCGTCAGGGAGGCCTGGGTCGCACGGTCCACGCTCTTGGTCACGCCACCCGCGGTCTGGTGCACGACGAGGTCGCCGCCGAGCACCGGGAGGCCGCCGTAGGTGCGCTCGAAGCGGAGGTGGCGGCTGCCGTCGGTGTCCGCGACGACGTCCTTGACGACGAGCTTCTCCTGGGCGCCGAGGCCGAGGGACTGGCCGATGGCGGCGCTCTTCTGGCCGGCGTCGGAGATCAGCTGGGCGCGGTTGAGGGCTGCCTGCGGCGAGACCGCCGAGGGCGTCGAGGGGGCGGCGTTGGCCACGACCGGGATGCCGGTCACCAGCAGGGCTGTGGTGGCCGCCAGCGCGGCGAAGGTCACCCGGGCATGGGCGTTGCGGGACATGCGGACTCCTTATCCGACCGTTCGCGGGGTCACGAACGGTGGAGAGAACCTGGCCGCGGGGTTGCGGCGCAGCGGGGGCCCGGCCGGTGGGTGCGCGGCGCGGGTGCGGTGCAATCAAGTGCGATGCAGGGGTGGAGCGTTGGCACTGAACCTCGCTGGATCAGCCGCATCGGGAGTTGGGGTCAGCCCGCTTGCGGCCGGGGGAATCGTGGCAGCAAACGCCGGATGAATGACAGATGCATGCCACCAGATGGCCAAGAAACGCCAACGGCCTTTCGGGGCTGACGGGAAGTCGCCTAGATCCGTTCGGCGGTTCTCCGCCGCGGCAGGCCGCCGGTGAGGGTGCGGCGGATCCGGCCCGACCGGCACGGTGACCGGGAGCGGGAGCGTCCGGACGGCCGGCGGGCAGGCGCGCCCGGTGCGCCATCCCGCCGAGGGGGGACGGTTTTCGGCCAACGCCGAAGGGGCCCCGCACGGTTGCGGAGCCCCTTCGTCCTACGGACAATCCGTCAGCCGGTGACGAACACCGCCACCGTGCGGGCGGGCACCGTGAAGGTGCCGGTGGCCGCGTCGAAGGCGGACTGCCTGACGACCGCGTCCGCGCCGTTCGCCTGCACCCGGTGCAGCGTCTGGGCCGTGCCCTTCAGGCCGTCGAGGGTCTGCTTCTGCACGGTGGGCGTGGCGTTGAAGACCACCGTGATGCCCTTCTCCGCGCCGCGCAGGCCGGTGCCGTCCAGGTGCATGGTGATCACGCCCGGCGCCTCCGCGGCCGTGCCGGAGAGCGGGAAGGAGAGCCGCTTCTGCACCTCGGCGGCGGACGGGAGGGCGAACAGCGGCGACGACTGCCGGATCCGCAGGTACTGCTGGTACATCGAGGTCGAGGCGTCGATCTCGTTGCAGCCGACCGCCAGCTTCGGCTCGGTCAGCAGCGACTTGGCGGTGGCCCACATCGACTGGTTGTCGGCCGCCATCGGCAGGCCGCGGCCCCAGCCGTTGCCCTGGGTGCAGTCCCAGTGGATGGAGTTGAACCAGTCGCCGGAGTCGAAGGAGTTGGCGTCCAGCGACTTCGAGCGCAGCAGGTCGCTGCCGGCCTGGGCGAAGCCCGGGCCCTGGCTCAGGGCGGTCAGGGAGAGGCCGAGGGCCTGCATGCGGGCGCGGTCGGCCGGCGAGGTGCCGGTGGGCAGCTTGTAGGCGAGCGCGTCGAAGAGGTCGGCGTTGTCGTGGGCGTCCACGTACTCGACGGCCTCGCCCGGCTGGGCCGCGTAGCCGGTGGGGGCGCCGTTGTAGTCGACTCCCTTGCCGGTGACGGGCTTTCCGGCGCTGTCGGTGAAGGCGTACCCGGCGAGGTTGCCGGTCAGGCCGACCTTCAACTGGTCCATCTGGTGCAGCAGGCGGGCCTTCTGCTCGGCCTCGGTGCCGTTGTCGGGCGAGCCGTTGGGGTCGGTGTACAGGCCGGAGGCGAAGCCCTGCTGCGGGGCGGACGAGAGCATGTAGTTGCCGCCGCGGGCGGCGTCACGGATGCGGTCGTTGAAGGTGGCGATGCCGGTGCCGGCCATGTTGGTCTGGGTGGCCTGGACGAAGCGGGCGTCGTTGGCGACGACGCCGAAGTTCCAGCCCTCGCCGTAGAGGAAGACGTTCTTCCCGTCGACGCCGTCCTTCTGCTTCGTCAGCCTGCCCAGGGCGGACTGCACGTCGAGCATGGTGGACTTCGGGTCGAGGCCCATGAGGTCGAAGCGGAAGCCGTCCACGCGGTACTGCTTGGCCCAGGTGACGACCGAGTCGACGATCAGCTTGTTCATCATGGCGTGCTCGGGCGCGGTGTCGGCGCAGCAGCTGTCCGTGGTGACCTTGCCGGTGTCGCTGAGCCGCTGGTAGTAGCCGGGGACGACCTTGTCGAGCACCGAGTGGTCGGACTGCCCGGCGGCGGCGGTGTGGTTGTAGACCACGTCGAGGACGACCCGCAGGCCGGCGTCGTGCATGGCCTGCACCATCGCGCGGAACTGCACGGTGCGGGCGGTGCCGTTGGGGTCGGTGGCGTAGGAGCCCTCGGGCACGGTGTAGTGCAGCGGGTCGTAGCCCCAGTTGTACGCGTCGTCGGCCTGCACGGCGGCGACGCACTCCTGCTGCCCGTCGCCGTCGGCGGCGAGCGCGGTCAGGTCGCAGGCGGGGAGCTTCTGGTCGGCCCGGTTCTCGCGGATGGTGGCGATGTCGAAGGTCGGCAGCAGGTGGATGGTGGTGACGCCGGCCCTGGCGAGTTCGCGCAGGTGCTTCATGCCGGCCGAGGCCGACTCGGTGAAAGCCAGGTAGGTGCCGCGCTCGTCGGCCGGCACGGTGGTGTCGGCGGTGGAGAAGTCGCGGACGTGCAGCTCCTGGATCTGCTGCCGGGCGGCCGGGACGGCCTCCGGGCTGCTGTGCCGGTCCCAGCCCTTGGGCTTGTTCCGGTCGGCCGCCAGGTCGGTGACGAGGCTGCGCTTCGAGTCGGTGGAGAGCGCGACCGCGTACGGGTCGGTGACGGTGTTGGTGACGACCTGCTGGACGCTCGGCGCCCAGACCTTCACCTGGTAGGTGTAGTACGTCCCGTCGAGGTCGTCGTGGCCGCGGGTGAGCGACCAGACGCCGGTGGCGTCGTCGCGCTTCAGCGGCACGGTCCGCGCGGTGCCGCCGGTGGCCTTGTCCCAGAGCTGGACGGAGACCTCGGTGGCGGTCGGCGCCCAGAGGGAGAGGGTGACCTTGCGGTGGTCGTCGCCGAACCAGCCGCCCTCCTTGCGGCCGCTGTAGACCGGGCCGAGCCGGGCCTCGGCGGCCTTGGCCGCGTACAGGTCGTCCAGGACGCCGGGGGTCTGGACGCCGGTGGCGGCCAGGGCGGCGCCGTTGGGCAGGTGCTCGGTGAAGAGCAGCTGGCTGCGGAGGGCGTCGGTGATGCGGCCGGTGTCGCGCTTGTCGACGGTGAAGGCGCGGTAGCCGGCGAGGTGCGGGAACTTCGCCTTCTGGGCGTCGGTGAGGCTGCCAGGGGTGAGGCGGATCCACCGGCCGGGCTTGCTGAGCACGCCCTTGTCGACGGTGATGCCGCCGGCGGGGTCGTAGATCAGCTGGGCGCTGGTGCCGCCGCCGAGGGCGGTGTCGGTGGCACCGTAGTTGGCGGGCACGACGACGGTCTTCGCGTCGATCCACTGGGCGCGGGCGGAGGTGGGGTCGAGCTGCGAGGAGGCGCCGGCGGCCTGCGGCAGCAGGTAACCCTCCTGGCCGCCGACGATCCAGATCTCCCGGCCGCTGGCGGCGAAGTTGAGCGCCTGGTCCTGCGGGAGGTCCTTGTCGTTGCCGTTGTGGAGGATGTAGTTGAGGCTGGTGGCGCCCTCGGCGAGCGGCACCTCGTAGACCGCGCCGTAGCTGTCCTTGCGGACGGGCATCAGCGGGCTGGCCCAGTCGGTGGGGTTGGCGGCGCCCGTCCAGTCGTGCAGGCCCCAGCCGTCGTAGTTGCCGTCGGCGCGGTGGTAGTGGATGACCGCGGTGTTGTCCTTGACGGGCACGGCCGGGTCCGGGTTCGCCGTGCGGACGGCGGCGTCGCCCTCCTTGATCCACACCTCGCCGGTGGCCGAGACGTCGACGTGGCGGTCGGAGTCGACGTCCTTGGTGCCGTTGTTCTCGACGACGAAGCCGACGTCGGACGCACCGGACTTCAGCTTCACGTACGCGAAGGCGCCGTACGCGTCGCGGCCGGTGAAGCCGTGGCCGTCCGGCCAGGTGGTGGCCTCGCCGTCGGCGATGTCGCCCCAGGCGTAGAGGTTCCAGCCGGTGTAGTCGCCGTCCTTGCGCTGGTAGTGCACGATCGCGTACGGACGGGAGGTGGCGCTGGGCGCCTGCTGCGGCACCGGGCTGCCGGTGGTGAAGGACCCGGTGGTGGAGGCGAGCTTCCCGGCGGAGTCCTGCACGACGGCCTTGTAGCGGACGACGGTGCCGGGGGCGGCCGCGCTGATGTCCTGGGTGACCTTGTACGTGCCGTTGTCGGCGGTGCCGAGGATCTGCCAGGGGCCGGTGCCGACCTGCGCGGCGAAGCTGACCCGGTCGAAGCCGCCGCCGGGCACCTGGGCGCCGACCGTGACCGTGCCGGTGGAGCCGTCCGCGGGGGCCTGCAGGGTGATCTGCGGGGCGGCGGCGGGCTTGGCGAGCTTGCCCTTGGCCTTGTAGACGACCGAGGAGAGCGGCGGCACGGTGACGGTGAGCTTCTTGTCGGCGCCGGTGGTGGCCTTCGCGCCGGCCGCCGGGTAGATCTGCTGGAAGCCCAGGCCGGCGGAGTACGTGTCGAGCGCGACGGTCTTCGGCTCGGCCGCGTTGTTGACCGCGACGACGTACTCGACCTGCTGCTTGGCGTCGATGCGGGAGAAGGCGTACACGCCGGGCCCGTCGGCGGCGTACCGCTCGATCTGGGCGCCGTCGGTGAGCGCCGGGTTGGCCTGGCGCAGCGAGGCGAGGTCGGATATGCCCTCGTAGAGCGCGCCGTGCGTGCCGTAGCGGTCGGCGGAGCCCTTGGTGCCTCCGATGACGGTGTCGGTGTTGTACGACGGGGTCTTCGAGGCGAACATGTCCTGGCGGGCGTCCTTGTCGCCGCCGGCGCCGGTGAAGCCCTGCTCGTCGCCGTAGTAGACGACCGGCTGGCCGCGGGTGAGGAACTGCAGCTCGTTGGCGAAGAGGTCCTTGCGCAGCAGCAGCTCGGCGCTCGCGCCGGGGTTGTCGGTCTGCAGGTAGCTGCCGAAGCGGCCCATGTCGTGGTTGCCGAGGAAGGTCGGCAGCTCGTAGGCGTCGGTGTCGGCGGTGGTGTAGCGGTAGTCCTGGCCGTAGACGTCGGCGAGGGACTTGGCGGAGCCGCCCTGGGAGACGTAGCGGCGGGCGGCGTCCTGGAAGGCGAAGTCGAGGGTGGCCTGGAGCTTGCCCTTGGTGACGTACGAGGAGCTGACGGCGGGGTCGGCCGAGTAGACCTCGCCGAACATGAAGAAGTCCTTGTCGCCGCGCCCGGCGGCGTACTGCTTCAGCGCGGGGGCGAACTTCTGCCAGAAGGCCATGTTGACGTGCTTGACGGTGTCGATCCGGAAGCCGTCGACGCCGCTCTCGGCGACCCAGGTCTGGTAGAGCTTCGTGAAGCCCTCGACGACCTTGGGGTTCTGGGTGTCGAGGTCGTCCAGGCCGGTGAAGTCGCCCTCGGTGGCGGACTCGCCCGCCCAGGTCGAGTTGCCCCGGTTGTGGTAGAGCGACGGGTCGTTCAGCCAGGACGGCGTCTTCGCGTTCGCGTCGGCGGCGGAGCGCAGCACCGGGCTGTACGGGAAGGAGTCGGCGGTGATCTTCGGCCAGGCGGTGCCGGCGTCGGCGGTGGCGATCTCGTCGACCGGGTTGCCGTCGGCGTCGAGGGTCGGGTAGGCGCCGGAGCTGCGGTAGTCGTAGCTGTGCTCGGCGTAGTCGACGACGTCGGCGGTGTGGTTGGTGATGACGTCGAAGAAGACCTTGATGCCCTTGGCGTGCGCCTTGCGGATCAGCTCCTTGAGCTGGTCGTTGGTGCCGAAGTGCGGGTCTACCTGGGTGAAGTCGGTGATCCAGTAGCCGTGGTAGCCGGCGGAGGCGTCGGCGCCGGTGCCCTGGACGGCCTTGTTCTTGAAGATCGGCGCCATCCAGATGGCCGTGGTGCCGAGGTCCTCGATGTAGTCGAGCTTCTTGATCAGGCCCTGGAGGTCGCCGCCGTGGTAGAAGCCCTTGTCGGCGGGGTCGAGGCCGTTGTCGAGGCGGCCGCCCGTGATGCCGCCGGTGTCGTTGGCGGTGCTGCCGTTGGCGAACCGGTCGGGGAGGACGAAGTAGAACTGCTCCTTCGTGAGGTCGTGCCGGCCGGCGGAGGCGGCGAGAGCGGCGTCGGACGGCGGCGCGGGCGGCTGTGCGGCCGCGGCGGCCAGCGGCGCGGAGCCCAGCGTGGCGGAGATCAGCGAGGCCGCGAGCAGGACGGCTGCACGGCGGGGTCTGCGGTACGGGGTGGTGCTCCGTCGACGGGGCTGGACTTCGGCCACAGCGGGCTCCCTTGGGGCGGCTCGTCGTCATTGAGGTGAGGTGGCGTGGACGCTAGCGCGCTGCAAGATGTTTCAGCAAGATGCTGAAAATGTTGCAACACACCTCTTGACCGAACCGTTGCGAAGCCCTCAGAGTCTTTCGTGTGCCTCTCGCGACGACATGACCGCAAGGCACGACGCGCGGCGCCCGGCGGGGCGTTCCGCGCGGGGGTGGTGAGCCCGTCGGGTCCGGCTGCGGTCCGGAACCTGACAGCCCGACGGGCTACTCCCCCTCCTCCCGCCGCCCCACACCCGGCCCGGCCCATCGCTGCGACCCGCTCCCCCGGCACCGCGCCCGCCGACGGCGACCCCGCGCACGCCCCCGCACCCCGGCCCGTGGACACCCGCCACGGACCCCGCCGGCCCCGGCCCGGACCCGCCCGCACCCCGCCCGCCCCCCGCACGCGCACCGGCCGCACCCCGCCCGCACCCCGGCCGACCTGCGGCAGCGCGACCCCGGTCGACCCCCGCCCTCCGCACACGCAACAATGGCTGCATGCGTCCCTCCAGGCTCACACCCCCTCCACCCGCAGGGGGACAGCCGGTGAAGAATCCCCGACCGGAGGATGAGCGGACGGCCACAGGACGTCTGGCAGACTTCTCGTCCATGGGGGAACCGACCGAGATCCACGCAGCCGACGCCGATCGCGCCGGCGCGGCGTCCACCGGCGGTTCCGTCCCCGGCGAGGCCACCACCGGTCGCCCGCTGCCGGACGGAGCCACCCGCGCCGCCCGCACGCGCTCCGCCGCGCTCCGCGGCCGCATCCGCGACCAGCGGAGGTCTCCTGCGCGCCCCCGGCTCTGGTTCGAGCTGGCGCTCATCGGCGTCAGCTACTGGCTGTACTCCCTCGTCCGCAACGCCGTCCCCGAGCAGGCCGCCGCCGCCCAGCGCCACGCGACCTGGATCTGGGACTTCGAGCGCGCCGTCGGCGTCGGCATAGAGCGGGCGGTCAACCACACGGTCAACCGGGCCGAGTGGCTGATCGTCGGTATGAACTACTACTACGCGACGCTGCACTTCATCGTCACGATCAGCGTCCTCGTCTGGCTCTACCGCCGGCATCCGGGCCGCTACGCGGCCGCCCGCACGGTGCTCTTCGTCACCACCGGCATCGCCCTCGTGGGCTTCTACTGCTTCCCCCTGGCACCGCCCCGGCTCATGACCGGCGGCCGCTTCGTCGACACCGTCGCCGTGCACCACACCTGGGGCTCGATGGCCTCCGGCCCGGCGGCGCACGTCTCCAACCAGTACGCGGCGATGCCGTCGATGCACATCGGCTGGTCGCTCTGGTGCGGCCTCACGATCTTCTTCCTCGCCCGCCGCACCTGGGTGCGGGTGCTCGGCCTGCTCTATCCGGCCGCGACCCTCGTCGTGATCGTCTCCACCGCGAACCACTTCTGGATGGACGCGGTCGGCGGCATGATCTGCCTCGCGGTCGGCTTCCTGGCCGCCCGCCTGCTCTACCACGCCTGGGCCTATCAGCTGCCGAGACGGCCCGGCGGCGCCGCGCAGCGGCCGGTCACCGTGCCGGTCGACTGGTCCGCGCCGGTCGGCGCCGGCCGCCGCTAGCCGCCCGCCCGCCCGCATGCGGCGGCCCCGCCCGGGATCGTCCCGGGCGGGGCCGCCACCGTACGCGGGCGGGTCAGCCCTTCGTGCCGCCCTCGGCGGCGGGCAGCGGCCTGCGGAACACCGGGTCGTCCGTCAGCGCCTTCAGCCGGGCCACGTCCAGCGGCGGGGCCGCCCGGGTGGCCCTCTCCTCCTTCTGGGTCCGCGCCCCGGCCGCGACCACGATCACGTGCCGGCCGGTCGGTGTCACGAGCATGGCCGTCCGGAGCACCGTGCGCTCCGCCGCGGAGGACGTGGCTCCCGTCCCGTCGGCGCGTTCCGTGCGGGTGGTGAGGGTCGAGCCGTCCGGCAGCACGGTCTGCGTGCACTCCTCGGCCGTCGGTGCGCACGATGCCAGGTAGGTCCACATGCCGAGGGCCGGCGGGTTCTGGGCCACCGTGACGGTGACCGATCCCACCCCGGCCCCGTCGTCGGCCGCCGTCCAGGCCCCGACCCGCGGATAGCCCATGTAGAGGGCCGTGCCGGGCGTCATGTCGGACACCTCCGAGTCGACGACCCTCCAGCCGTTCAGGTACCGCGCGATCGCCGCCGTCATCGCCTCCCCGGTGAGTTCGCCGGCCGGCTCGGCGGACGCCGGACCGGACACCGGCCCGGACGCCGGCCCCGCCGTGGCCGCGGCCGGTCCGGCCCCGCCGCCGGAGGCCGGGGTGAGCGAGGCCACCCCGGTGGCGACGGCCAGCACCAGGCCCGTCGCCACGGCGGCGCGGGCCGCCACGGCCCTCCGGTGCCGCCGTGTGCCGCGCGCGCTGCCGCCCGCGGCCAGCCGGGGCGCGTCCGGGTGATAGCCGTGCGCCTCCTCCCGGAAGAGCGACACCAGCATCGCGTCGTCCGTGTCCTCGTGGTGGGGCATGGGTCGGTCACCGTCCTTGCGGTCGTGTTCGGGGTGGGGCGGGGCGTGCGGAGCGGTACGGCGACGGGCCGCAGGGGCGTTCAGGGCCGGGCCATGTCGTTCAGGGAGTCGCCGAGCTGCAGCCTCAGCCGGGCCAGTGCCCGCGAGGCCTGGGTCCGGACGGCGCCGGGGGTCGACCCGACGATGGCCGCGGTCTCCTCCGCGCTGACGTCCTCCCAGTAGCGCAGCACCAGCACCGCGCGGTCCCGGGGCGGCAGGGCGGCCAGGGCCTGGGTCAGGGTGATCCGCAGGCTGCCGTCGCCCTCGGGGCCCGCCCGGTCGGCGAACTCCCGCACGGGGTACTCGCTGCTGCTGCGCCGCCGCCGGTGGTCGATGAACAGCCGGTACAGCACCCCCTGCGCGTAGGCCGCCGGGTCCTCGACGGGGCGGGCCCCGAAGATCCGGCCCGACCCGCGCCACACCGCGTACATCCGGCCCAGCGTCTCCTGCACGAGGTCCTCGGCGAGGTGGCTGTCCCCACCGGTCAGCAGGCACGCCGCACGGTAGAGGTGGCCCGCCCGGGCGTGGGCGAACGCCACGTAGCCCTCCTCCGCGGCACCGCGGTCGACGCCGATTCCGAACATCTGCCCTCCTTCGTTCCGTCCGTCTCCACCTGGTAGACGGGTCGGGCGCGGAGGGTCGTTACAACGGCACCGGGCACGGGGGCGGCGCGGGCGTCACGGCCCGTAGAACAGCCGCTCCACGACGGCCCGCGCCCGCCGGGTGGTGCGGCGGTAGTCGTCGACCAGTTCGCCGCTGTGCCCGGCGCCGTAGCCGAGGTAGCGGGCCACCCCGGCCAGCTCGCGGGCGTCGCCGGGGAAGCTGTCGCCGGGCCGCCCGCGCACCAGCATCACCGCGCTGCGCACCCGCGAGGCGAGCACCCAGGCGGCGTCCAGCACAGCGGCGTCCCCGGCGTCCAGGAGCCCCGCCGCGGCGGCCTGCTCCAGTGCGGGCCTGGTACGGGTGGTGCGCAGCCCGGGCAGCCGGTGGCCGTGCTGGAGCTGGAGCAGCTGCACGACCCACTCGACGTCGGCGAGGCCGCCGCGGCCGATCTTGGTGTGGGTGGTCGGGTCGGCGCCGCGGGGCAGACGTTCCGTCTCGATCCGTGCCTTGATCCGACGGATCTCCGTCAGGTCGCGTTCGGGCACCCCGGTGCCGGGGTGGCGCAGCGGGTCGATCAGCGCCCGGAACCGCTCCCCCAGCTCCGGGTCGCCCGCCAGCGGTTCCGCCCGCAGCAGCGCCTGGCTCTCCCAGACGTGCGACCAGCGCCGGTAGTACGCGGCGTACGAGGCCAGGGTGCGCACCAGCGGGCCGTTGCGGCCCTCCGGGCGGAGGTCGGCGTCGACGAGCAGCGGCGGCTCGGTGGAGGGCGAGGCCAGCAGGGTGCGCAGCTCGTGGCAGACGGCGTGGGCGGCCCGGGCGGCGTCCTCGTCGAGCGCCTCCAGGAGCGGCTCGTGGACGAAGAGCACGTCCGCGTCGGATCCGTAGCCGAGTTCGTGGCCGCCGAAGCGTCCCATGGCGATCACCGCGAGCCGGGTCGGCATCTCGCCGTTGCGGGCCTCCCAGCCGGCGATGCAGGCGCGCAGGGCGCCCTGCAGGGTGGCGGCGTTGAGGTCGGTCAGGGCCTCTCCGGCGGCGGTGACGGCCTGGCCCGGGGTGTCGCCGAGGCGGCCGAGCACGTCGGCGGCGGCCGTGCGGAAGAGCTCCCGGCGCCGCACCGAGCGGGCCGCGGAGACGCCGGCCGCGGCGGTCCCGGCGCGGCCGACGGCGGCGAGGATCTCCTGTTCGAGGACGGCCCGGCCGCGGGGCTGCAGGCCCTGCGGGTCGCCGAGCATGGAGACCGCCTCCGGGGCGCGCAGCAGGAGGTCCGGGGCGAGGCGTCCGGCCGACAGCACGCGGGCGAGCTGCTCGGCTGCGGCGCCCTCGTCGCGCAGCAGCCGCAGGTACCAGGGGGTGCGGCCGAGCGCGTCGGAGATCTGGCGGAAGTTGAGCAGGCCGGCGTCCGGGTCGGCGGAGTCGGCGAACCAGCCGAGCATCACCGGCAGCAGGGTCCGCTGGATGGCGGCCTTGCGGCTGACGCCGGAGGCCAGCGCGGAGAGGTGGCGCAGTGCGGCGGCCGGGTCGGCGTAGCCGAGGGCCTCCAGCCGGGCCTTGGCGGCCTCGCTGCTGAGGCCGGCCGCGCCCGGCGGCAGTTCGGCGACGGCGTCCAGCAGCGGGCGGTAGAACAGGCGCTCGTGCAGCCGGCGCACCTCGACGGCGTACCGCTTCCACTCGCGCTGCAGGGCGGCGACCGGGTCGGCCCGGGTGTCGTCGTTGATCAGCGTGTTGAGCGAGCGGGCGAGCCGGCGCTGGTCGGCCGGGTCGGTGGGCATGAGGTGGGTGCGGCGCAGCCGGTGCAGCTGGATGCGGTGCTCCAGCGCGCGCAGGAAGCGGTAGGCGGCGTCGAGGGAGGCGGCGTCGGCGCGGCCGACGTAGCCGCCGTCGCTGAGCGCGGCCAGGGCCTGCAGGGTGTTGCCGCTGCGCAGCGTCGGGTCGGTGCGGCCGTGGACGAGCTGCAGCAGCTGCACGGAGAACTCGACGTCGCGCAGGCCGCCGGGGCCGAGTTTGAGCTGCCGGTCGAGCTCGGTGGCGGGGATGGCGTCGACGACGCGGCGGCGCATCTGCTGCACGTCGGTGACGAAGTTGTCGCGGGCGGCGGCCTGCCAGACGAGCGGGGCGATCGCGTCGGCGTACGCGGCACCGAGCTCGGTGTCCCCGGCGATCGGCCGGGCCTTCAGCAGCGCCTGGAACTCCCAGGTCTTGGCCCAGCGCTGGTAGTAGGCGAGGTGGCTGGCCAGGGTGCGTACGAGCGGGCCGTTGCGGCCCTCGGGGCGCAGGTTGGCGTCGACCGGCCAGATGACGCCCTCGCCGGTGGTGTCGGAGCAGATCCGCATGAGCCGGGCGGCGAGCCTCGTCGCGGCCTGCACGGCGTGGTGCTCGTCGACGTCCTCGCGGGGCTCGGCGACGAAGATCACGTCGACGTCGGAGACGTAGTTGAGTTCGCGGCCGCCGCACTTGCCCATGCCGATCACGGCGAGGCGGCAGGCCTCCGCGGTGTCCGGGTCCTCGGCGGCCGCGATGTCGAGCGCGGTCTGCAGGGTGGCGCCCGCGAGGTCGGCGAGCTCGGCGGAGGCCTGCGGCAGGTCGGTGGTGCCGGTGAGGTCGCGGGCGGCGATGGTGAGCAGGCAGCGGCGGTAGGCGGTGCGCAGCACGTCCGGCCGGCGGGCGGGCTCGGCGGCCCAGACCCGCTCGGTGAGCGCGTGCCGGAAGTCGGCGGCACCGGGGTGCATGTCCTGCAGCTCGAAGGTGACCAGCGCGTGCCAGTCCTCCGGGTGCCGGGCGAGGTGGTCGGCGAGGGCGTCGGAGGCGCCGAGCACGCCGAGCAGCCGGTCGCGCAGCGGCTTCGAGGTGGTCAGGGTGTCGCGCAGGGTGTGCTGCTCCGGCTCGTCGAGCGCCTCCAGCAGCCGGGCGAGGCCGAGCAGGGCCTGGTCCGGGTCAGCGGTCGCGCCGAGCGCGTCCAGCAGCACGGTGTCGCCGGACAGCCCGTGCAGGGCGGGCTCGGCCAGCCGCCGGACGGCTGCGTCCGGGTCGGCGAAGCCGCGCCGCACCAGACGGATCTCCGGCCGGCTGGTACGGCCTCCGGTCCGTTCCTCCACCGACATCGCCCCTCCGGTCCGACAGCAGACCCGCACCGGGGTGCGGGTCTACGAGCCTACGGGCCGAGCGCGGCGGCGGCGCATCCGGCCGTCATGCCAGCAGGAACGTCCGCCTGATCCGCTGCCACGGCAGTGCCGCGAACGGGAGGGCGGTCGCCAGCGCCATCCCGATCACCGGGAGCTCGCGGTCGCCGAGCACGAGCCCGGCGGCCACGGTCGCCCAGCCGGCCGCCCCGCCGAGGAGGCCGAGGGTCTGCCGCCGGCGGTCGGAGATCCGGGTGATGACGGTGCGCCGCCGCTGGCGTCCCGTCCAGGAGACCAGGTGCCGGCCCAGGACCCATTCCCGGAACATCACCCAGAGCGAGAACGCGGTGCCGAGCGTGCCGACGATCAGGTACGCCGGGTAGCAGGCCAGGGCCCGCCGCACCCCCAGCTGGAGGCTGGCCACCCCGAGGGTGATCGCCGCCATCACCAGGAACCACGAGCCGAACCACCGCACCGCGTCGAACTCGGTGAAGCCCGTGGCCAGGTGGTAGAGCAGGGAGGCGTAGCCGACGGCGAGCAGCGCGCTGTCGACCAGCATCGCGCCGAAGACCTTGGTGAAGCCCCAGCTCCGGAAGAACAGGCCCTTGTGCTTGTAGATGGCCTGCGCCCAGCCGGCGGCCCAGCGGTGGGTCTGCGCCCAGTACTCCCGCCAGTTCCGCGGGTCGCGGACGGCGACGAACTCGCCGGGCACGAAGCCCGCCGGGCGGCCCGAGCGGTTCATCTTGAGGGCGAGCTCGACGTCCTCGCAGAGGCTGTCGGTCGACCAGCCGCCGACCGTCCTGAGGTCGTCCGTGCGGTAGATGCCGGCCGAGCCGGAGAGGACCGCCACCCAGCCGTGCCAGGACTCGACGACCCGGGAGACGCGGTGCGCGGAGGCCCATTCGATGGTGCGGGACCGCTGGAACAGCCCCTTGCTGCTGTGCGGGGTGACGGAGAGGCAGACTCCGCCGTAGCCGCGCTCCGCCATCACCCGCAGGCAGGTCTCGAAGACCTGCTCGGAGGCGAAGTAGCCGTCGGCGTCGAGCAGCGCGACGTGACTGGTCGTCACCCGTTCCAGCGCGGCGTTGAGCGACTTCGGCTTGCTCGCGTGGGCGACCTCCATCACCTCCGCGCCGCACCCGGCTGCGATCCGCGCGGTGTCGTCGGTGCAGGAATCGGCAATGACCAGAACGGTTTGCGGCGGCACGGTCTGACGAAAAGCGGATTTCACCGCGGTCGCGATGAAATCCGCCTCGTTGTGTGCCGGAATCAGCACGGTGAGCGAATCGGTCACCGCCGGGCGAACCACTTCACGGCCGCGCCGACCGCCGTGCTGGCCCCACCGATGGCCAGCATGGCGAGAGAGGCGACGCCTGTGTGGGCGAGTGCGTACATTCCTTTTCCTCCGGATTCCTTGGCGATATCGTGTCTGCACCGCACGGAACGGACCTGCACGAAGTGATTTTCGGCCCGGTTCGGCAAGCGGTCCAGATCTACCACGCCCACGACATCGGTCTGCTCATAACACAGTCACCTCGGGAGCCGCTCCCGGCTAATTCATCCGGACAGCTCTGGGTGCGGGCGGTCCGCACCCGAACCGCTCATGGTGAAACCACCGGAGAGACGCCGTCATCCGGACGGCCTCCGGCCCGAGGAGACACATGCTTCCGCTCAACCTGCTGCTCGCCACCGCGCTCGCGGCCGTACCCGGAGCCGCCGAGCCCCGCGCCGTCACGGCCGCCGCCAGCCGCATCGTCTTCGTCGACACCTTCCGCACGCTCGACGTCGGCCCCGGACGCACCTGGGGGTGGCAGACCGCCGCCTACTCGCGGTGCACCGACAGCAGCGACAACCCCGACGCGTGGAAGCTCGACCGGCTGACCACCGACGCGCTCAGCACCGCCTCCGGCCACCTCGTGATCACCGCCACCCCGCGCCCCGACGGCGCCTGGAACACCGGGCTGCTCACCACCGGCGACTCCTGCGACTCCGGCGGCAACGGCGTCCAGGTGCGCACCGGCGACTTCCTCCTCGCCCACATACGCCTGCCCGAGGCGAACACCGGTACCTGGCCCGGACTGTGGACCTGGCGCGACGGCAAGAACGAGGTCGACGTCTTCGAATGGCACGCCGACCGCCCGGAGAACATCGAGTTCGTCAACCACGTCCGCAGCGGCGACACCGTCTTCACCGCCCCGTACGTCGGCGCCGGCAAGTGGATCTACATAGGCGCACGCTTCGGCGCCGACAACACCACCTGGTACATCGGCACCGACAGCACGCAGCTGACCCCCGCCTTCTCCGACCACGCCGGCGTCGGGCCCGACTTCGCCGCCTACCCGATCCTCAACCTGTCGGTCAGCGACGGCGCCTTCCACCGGCCCCCCGGCGGCACGACCCCGGCCACGCTGGAGTCCGACCTCTTCATGATCCAGCGGCCCGCCCCCGCCAGCCTCCCCGACGGCCCCTGACCCGAAGGCCCGGAGGCACCGAAAACGCCCCCCGGGCCGGCGGGTACTCCGCCGGCCCGGGGGGCGCTGGTGCCGTGAAGGCCCCGGTTACAGCACCTGCAGGTTCTTGCGGAGCTCGAACGGGGTGACCTCGGAGCGGTACTCCTCCCACTCCTGGCGCTTGTTGCGCAGGAAGAAGTCGAAGACGTGCTCGCCGAGGGTCTCGGCGACGAGTTCGCTGCGCTGCATGAGGTCGATGGCCTCGCCGAGGTTCTGCGGCATGGGCTGGATGCCCAGGGCGCGGCGCTCGGCGTCGGAGAGCGCCCACACGTCGTCGTCGGCGCCGGACGGGAGCTCGTAGCCCTCCTCGATGCCCTTGAGGCCGGCGGCGAGGGTGACGGCGTAGGCGAGGTAGGGGTTGCAGCCGGTGTCGAGCGAGCGGACCTCGACGCGGGTGGAGCCCTGCTTGCCGGGCTTGTACATGGGCACGCGGATCAGCGCGGAGCGGTTGTTGTGGCCCCAGCAGATGTACGAGGGGGCCTCGCCGCCGGCGCCGGCGGTGCGCTGCGAGCCGCCCCAGATGCGCTTGTACGAGTTGACCCACTGGTTGGTGACGGCGGCGGTCTCGGCGGCGTGCTTCAGGAGGCCGGCGATGAAGGAGCGGCCGACCTTGGAGAGCTGGTACTCGGCGCCGGACTCGTGGAAGGCGTTGCGGTCGCCCTCGAAGAGGGAGACGTGGGTGTGCATGCCGGAGCCGGGGTGGTCGGAGAAGGGCTTCGGCATGAAGCTGGCGTGCACGCCCTGCTCCAGCGCGACCTCCTTCATGACCAGGCGGAAGGTCATGATGTTGTCGGCGGTGGAGAGCGCGTCGGCGTAGCGGAGGTCGATCTCCTGCTGGCCGGGGGCGCCCTCGTGGTGGGAGAACTCCACCGAGATGCCCATCGACTCCAGCATGGTGATGGCCTGGCGGCGGAAGTCGTGGCCGACACCGCGCGGGGTGTGGTCGAAGTAGCCGGACTGGTCGGCCGGGATCGGCGCGGTGCCGTCGCCCGGGAGGTTCTTCAGGAGGAAGAACTCGATCTCGGGGTGGGTGTAGAAGGTGAAGCCGAGGCTGGAGGCCTTCTCCAGCGTGCGCTTGAGCACGTAGCGGGGGTCTGCGTAGGAGGGCGAGCCGTCGGGCATGAGGATGTCGCAGAACATCCGCGCGGTGCCCGGGGTCTCGGAGCGCCACGGCAGTATCTGGAAGGTGGTGGGGTCCGGCTTGGCGATCATGTCGGACTCGTAGACCCGGGCGAAGCCCTCGATCGCCGAGCCGTCGAAGCCGATGCCTTCCTCGAAGGCCTGCTCCAGCTCCGCAGGCGCGACGGCGACCGACTTGAGGAACCCGAGCACGTCGGTGAACCACAGCCGGACGAAACGGATGTCACGCTCTTCGAGCGTACGAAGCACGAACTCCTGCTGCTTGCCCATGGGGACAGTCTCACCTCTGCTCTTTACATCCGTGTTACGCCCGGCGGCGGCCCTGTCGGCTCGTGGTCCCGCGACCGATCCCATCATGTCGGATCATCGGCGTACGTCCACCCCTGGGTGGCCGCGGACACGGTGAACGGACGGTAACCAGGACCCCCCGCGACATAACGTCAGTTCGACGATTACACTCGGGGCCATGCCGAATCTCCGTCTCGCCCTGTGCCAGATCGACCCGTGGGTCGGCGACCTCTCCCGCAACGGCGACGAGGTGGTGCGCTGGACCAGGCAGGCCGCCGACGCCGGCGCCCAGCTGGTCGCCTTCCCCGAGATGGCCCTGACCGGGTACCCGGTCGAGGACCTCGCCCTGCGTTCGTCGTTCGTGGAGGCGTCCCGCGCGGCCCTGGTGGAGCTGGCCGCCCGGCTGGCCGCCGAGGGCCTGGGCGAGGTGCCGGTGGTGGTCGGCTACCTCGGCCGGTCCGAGCACGACTCGCCGAAGCTGCACCGCGCGGCGGGTTCGCCGCAGAACTGCGCGGCGGTGCTGCACCGCGGCACGGTGGTGACCCGCTTCGCCAAGCACTACCTGCCCAACTACGGCGTCTTCGACGAGTACCGGTACTTCGTGCCGGGCGACCAGCTGGTGGTGCTCAGCCTGCACGGCGTCGACGTGGCGCTGGCGATCTGCGAGGACATCTGGCAGGACGGCGGCCGGGTCGCCGCGGCCGGGGAGGCGGGGGCCGGCCTGCTGCTGTCGATCAACGGCTCGCCGTACGAGCGGAACAAGGACGACGTCCGGCTGGAGCTGGTACGGCGCCGGGCCGCCGAGGCGGGCTGCACCCTCGCCTACCTCAACATGGTCGGCGCGCAGGACGAGCTGGTCTTCGACGGCGAGACCCTCGTGGTGTCGGCGGAGGGCGAGGTGCTGGCCCGCGCCCCGCAGTTCGAGGAGAAGCTGCTGGTCGTCGACCTGGAGCTGCCGGCCGCCGCCGGGGGGCACACCGACGGGCTCATCCTCACCGACGGCCTGCACCTCGTCCGCGCCGAGCTGGGCGGCGAGCCGCTGCCGGCCCCCGCCGAGCCGCTCGTCAACGAGATCGCGCCGCGGCTGGACGACGAGGCGGAGATCTACGCGGCACTGGTCGAGGGCACCCGGGCGTACGTCCGCAAGAACGGCTTCCGGTCGGTGCTGATCGGCCTCTCCGGCGGCATCGACTCGGCGCTGGTCGCCGCGATCGCGGTGGACGCGATCGGGGCGGAGAACGTGCACTGCGTGTCGATGCCGAGCCGGTACTCCTCGGAGCACTCCAAGGACGACGCGGCCGACCTGGCCCGCCGTACGGGTCTCAACTTCCGTACCGTGCCGATCGCGCCGATGTTCGACGCCTACATGGCCTCGCTGGGCCTGACCGGCCTCGCGGAGGAGAACCTGCAGTCGCGGCTGCGCGGCACGCTGCTGATGGCGATCTCCAACCAGGAGGGGCACATCGTGCTCGCGCCCGGCAACAAGAGCGAACTGGCCGTCGGCTACTCGA
This sequence comes from Kitasatospora sp. NE20-6, assembly GCF_045862635.1. Taxonomy (NCBI): domain Bacteria; kingdom Bacillati; phylum Actinomycetota; class Actinomycetes; order Kitasatosporales; family Streptomycetaceae; genus Kitasatospora; species Kitasatospora sp. NE20-6. The sequence continues at coordinate 40,381 of NZ_BPRL01000073.1, read as the reverse complement.
CGCTGTACGGCGACTCGGTGGGCGCCTACGGCCCCATCAAGGACGTCTACAAGTCGCTGATCTTCCGCCTCGCGACGTGGCGCAACGAGGCCGCCGTGCAGCGCGGCGAGGAGCCGCCGATCCCGCAGAACACCATCACCAAGCCGCCGTCGGCGGAGCTGCGGCCCGACCAGGTCGACACCGACTCGCTGCCCGACTACGACCTGCTGGACACCGTGCTCGACCTGTACGTGGAGGGCGACCTCGGCCGGGACGCGATCGTCGCCGCCGGGTTCGCGCCGGAGGTGGTGGACCGGATCGTCCGCCTCGTCGACACGGCCGAGTACAAGCGCCGGCAGTACCCGCCGGGCCCGAAGATCTCCCCGAAGGGCTTCGGCCGCGACCGGCGCCTGCCGATCACCAACCGCTGGCGCCGCGGCTGACCCCGGCCGGACGCCCCCTCCCGGACGCCCCGCCCGCCCGGCCCGGCTCAGCCGAGGGAGGCCTGCCACGTCCAGCTGGTGCGCCGCGCCCGGCCCGCGAGGGCGGCCCGGCCGGTGCACCACAGGAGCACCTCGGCGGGGTCGCCCCCGGGGGCGTCCGGGAAGAGCCGGGCCAGCACGCCCTTCGCGAGGGGCGCCGGCAGGTGCCAGTCGACCCGGAGGCCCCGGGTGATGTCCCAGGTGTGCAGGAGGATCTCGGCCGTCCCCATGGCCGCGAAGCCGGACGGGTCGCACGGCCCCCAGTGCCAGGCCCGGGCCTCGGGCCCGGCGAGGGCGAGCGCGCCGGTCAGCAGGCCGCCGCCGGCCCGCACCACCTGGAGGAGCTCGGAGACCGGCGCCCCGGGGCGGACCACCAGGTCGAACGGCAGGTAGCCCTCGCGGGGCCGGGCGGCGAGCTGCCCGGCGTACGCCACCAGGTCGTGCGCGATGTGCTCGGCGGCCTCGCGGCACGTCCAGACGAGCGGCCCCGCGCGGACCGACCAGTCGTCGTCCTCACGGCCGACGAGCACGGCCAGCGACTCGGTGAGGGCGCGGTCGACGTCACGTCCATCCATGCCTGCCATCGTCCCACGCAGGGACGGGCCGCGGACCCCGGCCGCAGGGCCGGCCCGGGGCGGCCGGGCGGGGCAGGTCGGGCGGGACAGGTCGGTACCGGTGGTCGGCTCAGTACCGGTAGTCGGCGGCGACGGCCCGGTGGTCGCTGCCGTCGGCGGGCAGCACCCACGAGTCGGTGGGCTTCAGCCCGCCCTTGCTGAGGATCTGGTCGATCCGCGCCATCGGGAAGGCGGACGGCCAGGAGAAGCCGAAGCCGTCGCCCGCGGCGCCCTGGGCGGAGCGCATCTGGGAGGTGACGGGGGCGAGGCTGCGGTCGTTCATGGTGCCGTTGAGGTCGCCGAGCAGGATGACCTTGGAGAGCTTCTCGGCCTCGATGGCGTCGCCGAGGGCCTGCGCGCTGCGGTCGCGGCGGCCGGCGGTGAAACCGCTCGCCGACTTAAGGCGCACCGACGGCAGGTGCGCGACGTACACCGCCAGCGGGCCGGCCGGGGTGGCGACGCGGGCACGGAAGGCCCGGGTCCAGCCGATGCGGATGTCGACCACGCGCACGTCGCCGATCGGGTACGTGGACCAGAGGCCGACGGTGCCCTCGACCACGTGGTACGGGTAGCGGTCGGCCAGGCCCGTGGAGTAGGCGGCCACCGCACTCGGGGCGAGCTCCTCCAGGGCGACGATCTCGGCGCCGGAGCCGTTGAGCAGCTTCACGGTGCCTGCGGTGTCACTGTTGGCGGCGGCGACGTTGTGCGTGAGCACGGTGAAGTCGCCCTCCCCGCCGGACTTGTCGGTGACCAGGCCGCCGAAGAGGTTGAGCCAGACGATCGCCGGGAGCAGCACCGCCGTGAGGGCGGTCGCCGAGCGGCGCCACAGCCCGACCAGGGCGAGGACGGGCACGGCCAGCCCGAGCCACGGGAGGAAGGTCTCCACCAGGCTGCCGAGGTTGCCCCAGCGGTTGGGGGCGACCGCGTGGGCGGCGAGCACCACGGCGGTGAGGACGGCGAGCGCGGCGGTGATCCAGCCGCGGCGGGGGTCGAGCCAGCGGCTCCGGGAGCGGGCCCGCCCGCCGGGGGTGCTGCCGGCCGCCGTCACTGCCTCGTCCGCCTGCACCATGCGCCGCACCGCTCCCGTGTTCCCGTTGTGCCGTCGTGCCCGTGCCGTCGTGCCCGCGCCGTGGTGTCGTGTCGCCGTGCAGGTCCGCGCGCCAGGAGGCGCCCGGGTTTGTCGGATTCTCGGCTCAGCCTATGACGGCATGGACGCGAAACCGCCCCCGGGGGGTTGCGGCACGCCCCGGATCAGCGGGAACGCCCGTCCGGCGGCGGGGCGGCGACCCCGTTGAGGACCGCGTCGACCATCTGCTCGGGGAGTCCGGGGTCCTCCAGCGGCGCCTCGTCCCACAGGACGGTCCGCAGCAGGATCGGGCCGATGACGATCTCGCAGAGGAGTTCGATGTCGAGGTCGGAGCGGAGCACGCCCTCCTCGACGCCGCGGCGCACGATGGCGCGCGCCATCGCACGGCGGGGCCGGACGACCTGCTCCTGGTAGGCCTCGCGGAGCTCCGGCCAGGAGTTCATCTGGCTGAGCGCGGACTTCAGCATCCAGCGGGACCGTTTGGCGAGGCCGCGCTGGCGCATGTACTCGACCATGGCGATCAGCTCGTCGCGGACGCTGCCGTCGGTGCTGGTCCGGACGGGTGCCGGGGCCTCCAGCCGGGCGACGACGTCGACGAGCAGCGCCTCCTTGTTGGGCCAGCGCCGGTAGATGGTGGCCTTGCCGACGCCCGCGGCGGCGGCGATCCGTTCGACGGAGAGGTCGGAGAGGCTGCGGCCGGCCTCCATCAGCTCCTCGACGGCGGCGAAGATCGCCTGCTCGGCCGCCTCGCTGCGCGGACGGCCCCGCCGCGGGGCGCAGAGCTCCGTGGCGGGGCCCCCGTCGAGGGCGTCGCAGGCCGGGTCGGTCGGCGCCGGATGGGTCGTCGCCGTGGCCTGGGCGGTCGGTTCGGTGTGCATGGCGCCATTCTCTCCCGGTCGCTCAGACGCGGGCCTTGCGAGGCTCGCTGTCGGTGGGGGCCTGCTGGACGGCCGGGGCGGCGGGGGCCTTGCCGGGGAGCAGCAGGAGTGCGAGGAGGACGCCGACGGCGGTGATGCCCGCGGAGAGCCCGGCGACGACGTGCATGGCGTGCACGAAGGCGTCCTGGGCGGGGACGACCAGGCCGGGGAGCCCCGCCTTGTCGGCGACGGCGACGGTGGCCTCCAGGGACTCGCCGGCCTTGCCGCGGAGGGCGGCGGGCACCTGGTCGAGGTGGTCGGCCATGCCGTCGCGGTAGACGGTCGACAGGACGGCGCCCAAGACGGCGACGCCGAGCGAGCCGCCGACCTGGCGGAAGGTGTTGTTGATCGCGGAGCCGGCGCCGGCCTTCTCCCGGGGCAGGGCGCCCATGATGGCGACGGTCACGGGCGGCATGACGTGGGCCATGCCGGCGCCCATGACGAAGCCGATCACGACGAGCACCCAGATGGGGGTGGTGGCGCCGAGCAGGAGGTAGCCGAGGAAGCCGACGGCGATCAGCGCCATGCCGGCGGCGCAGGTGGCGCGGATGCCGAAGCGGTCGACGACGAGGCGGGCGCGGGGGGCGAAGGCCATCTGGGCGCCGGCGAGCGGCAGCATCAGCAGGCCGGCCTGGAGGGCGCTGTAGCCGCGGACGCTCTGGGTGTAGAAGACGCCGAAGAACGAGACGCCCATGAGGGCGAAGAAGACGACGCCGATGACCACGACGGAGGCGGAGAACACCTTGTTGCGGAACCAGGTGACGTCCAGCGCGGGGTGGGAGGTGCGGCGTTCGAAGACGACGAACGCGGCGAGGGCGAGGACGCCGACGAGGATCGGCACCCAGGCGCCGGGCGCGGTGAAGTCGGCGAGTTCGCCGCCCTTGATGATGCCGTAGATCAGTGCGACGAGGCCGACGATGGAGAGCAGCACGCCGATCGGGTCGAGCTTGCCGGGGCGCGGGTCGCGGGAGTTCGGCACGAGCAGGCTCATGGCGACGAGCGCGACGATCACGATCGGGACGTTGACGAGGAAGACCGAGCCCCACCAGAAGTGCTCGATGAGCAGGCCGCCGGTGATCGGGCCGATGGCGATGGCGAGGCCGACGGCGCCGGCCCAGATGCCGATGGCCTTGGGCTGCTCGTGGCGCTCGAAGACGTTCATGATGATCGCGAGGGTGGCGGGCATGACGAACGCCCCGCCGAGGCCCATCACCGCGCGGAACGCGACGAGCTGGCCGGGGCTGTCCGCGAAGGCGGAGAGCAGCGAGCCGAGGCCGAAGACGACCATGCCGCCGAGGAGCGCCCACTTGCGGCCGAGGCGGTCGCCGAGGAGGCCCGCGGTGAAGAGCAGGCCGGCGAAGACGAGCGTGTAGGAGTTGATCGCCCATTCGAGGTCGCTCTGGCTGGCGCCGAGCCCGGTGGGGGCGGGGGCGGCGATCGTCTTCATCGCGACGTTGAGGATGGAGTTGTCGAGCACGACGACGAGCAGGGCGAGGATCAGGGTGCCCAGGATCGCCCAGCGGCGGCGGTGGATGGCTTCGGGTGCACGCGGTGGCGCAGCGGTGCTCATGTGGTTCTCCCCGTCCGTACGAGAGGTGCAGACTTACGAGTCGCCTTCGTCTCGTAACCCGTTCGGGCCAAGCCTAGCGCCTCTTGCGATACGAGACGGGCTCGTATCGTAAAGTATGGGTAAAGAGTGCCGTGAGCCGTCCGGACCCGGGCCTTTGCGGCGGGCGCGCGGCGTGCAAGCATGGGTGCAGATCCGGGGACGCCGTAAGGCGCCACGAGACGACAACCTTCTGGAGTCTGTTCGATGAACGCTTCTCCGCTTCAGCCTGCCCAGCCGCAGGAAGGCACCGTCCTGTACGGCGGCATCACCAACCGGCGCGTGACCGTCCGCGACCTGGCCAGGGCCAAGCAGCACGGCGAGCGCTGGGCGATGCTCACCGCGTACGACGCCCTGACCGCCGGCGTGTTCGACGAGGCCGGCATCCCGGTGCTGCTCGTCGGCGACTCGGCCGGCAACTGTCACCTCGGCTACGAGACCACCGTGCCCGTGACCATGGACCAGATGGTGATGCTCTCCGCCGCCGTCGTCCGCGGCACGAAGCGCGCCATGGTCGTCGGCGACATGCCGTTCGGCTCCTACCAGGAGTCGCCCGCGCAGGCCATGCACAACGCGGCCCGCCTCATGAAGGAGGCCGGGGTCGGCGCCGTCAAGCTGGAGGGCGGCGAGCGCAGCGCCCGATCCATCGAACTGCTCGTCGAGGCGGGCATCCCGGTGATGGCCCACATCGGCCTCACCCCGCAGTCCGTGCACGCCTTCGGCGGCTACCCGGTGCAGGGCCGCGGCGACGAGGCCGCCCACCGGCTGCTGCGCGACGCCAAGGCCGTCCAGCAGGCCGGCGCCTTCTCCGTCGTGCTGGAAGCCGTGCCCGCCGAGCTCGCCGCCGAGGTCACCGCGCAGCTCGCGATCCCGACGGTCGGCATCGGCGCCGGGGTCTCCACCGACGCGCAGGTGCTCGTCTGGACGGACATGGCCGGCATGACCGCCGGCCGGGTGCCGAAGTTCGTCAAGCAGTACGCGGACCTGCGGGCCGTCCTCGGCGACGCCGCCCGCGAGTTCGCCGCGGACGTCACCTCCGGCGCCTTCCCGGCGCCCGAGCACAGCTTCAGCTGATCCCCCTCGCACGGGTGCCGGGGCCGCGACCTGCGGTCCCGGCACCCGTGCGTCCGGGCCCGTCCGGCACCGCCCGGCCGCCGCGGCCAGGCCCGGACGGGCGCCCGGCAGCACCGCGACAGCGCCGTGCCGGTGCACCCGTCGCGCTGACAGCAGGGTGACAGCGGGCTGACAGCGGCGCCCGGCAGCCTGGGGGCATGACATCGAACGCAACCGCCCCGAACGACCGGGGGCAGCTCGGCCGCGGCAACGCCGTGGAGGTCCGCGGCATCGTCAAGACCTTCGGCGCCACCCGGGCGCTCGACGGCGTCGACCTCAGCGTCCGCGAGGGCACCGTGCTCGGCCTGCTCGGCCCGAACGGCGCCGGCAAGACCACCCTCGTCCGCATCCTCTCCACCCTCGTGAAGCCGGACGCCGGCACCGCGTTCGTCGGCGGCTACGACGTGCTGCGCCAGCCCAAGCAGCTGCGCCGCACGATCGGCCTCACCGGCCAGTACGCCTCCGTCGACGAGCTGCTCTCCGGCTACGAGAACCTCTACCTGATCGGGCGGCTGCTCGACCTCTCCGCCAAGGAGTCGAAGACCCGCGCCGGCGAGCTGCTGGAGCGCTTCTCCCTCACCGAGGCCGCCAAGCGCCCCGCGAAGACGTACTCCGGCGGCATGCGGCGCCGGCTCGACCTCGCCGCCTCCATGATCGGCCGGCCCAAGGTGCTCTACCTGGACGAGCCCACCACCGGCCTCGACCCCCGCACCCGCAACGAGGTCTGGGACGAGGTGCAGCGGATGGTCGCCGAGGGCTCCACCGTGCTCCTCACCACCCAGTACATGGAGGAGGCGGAGCAGCTCGCCCACGAGCTGACCGTCATCGACCGCGGCCGGGTGATCGCCGCGGGCGGCATCGACGAGCTGAAGACGCAGGTCGGCGGCCAGACCCTGCAGGTGCGCCCGCTGCACGCCGCCGAACTCCCCGAGATGGCCCGGTGCCTGCACGAGGCGGGCATCGCGGCGACGTTCTCCACCGACAGCGGCCTCCTCTCCGTGCAGCTCACCGAGGACGGCCAGCTGACGTCGGTGATCGGCGTGCTCGGCACCCGCGGCTTCGGCATCGCGGGCATCGACACCGAACTCCCCAGCCTGGACGAGGTGTTCCTCACCATCACCGGCAAGCCGTCGGCCGCCGCCGCCCCGATCCACGACAAGGAGCCCGTGGCATGACCACCGCCGCCCCGACCTTCGCCCCGGCCCACGCGGACGATCCGCGGATCGGCCTCTCCGGGCACCTGCGCCACGTCGGCGCGCTCACCCGCCGCAACCTGATGCGCATCAAGGCCGACCCCGAGTCGATGCTCGACGCGCTGCTCATCCCGATCATCTTCACGGTGCTGTTCGTCTACGTCTTCGGCGGCGCGGTCTCCGGCAGCCAGCAGGAGTACATCCAGTACATGATCCCCGGCCTGCTCGGCACCACCGGCCTCAACCTGGCGATGGCCGTCGGCACCGGCCTCAACAGCGACTTCCAGACCGGCGTGATGGACCGCTTCCGCACCCTGCCGATCGGCCGGTCCGCGGTGCTGCTGTCGAAGATCGTCGCCGAGACCTGCCGCGGCCTGGTCTCCTTCACCATCCTCATCGGCTTCGCGATGATCCTCGGCCTGGAGATCAGGACCGGCTTCCTGCAGCTGCTGGCCGCCGTCGGCCTCTCGCTGCTCTTCGGCATGTCGATCGTCTGGATCTCCATGCTGCTCGGCATGTCGCTGCGCAGCGCCCAGGCCGTGCAGGGCGTCAGCATGCTGGTGATCATGCCGCTGCAGTTCGGCAGCTCGATCTTCGCGCCGACCAGCACCATGCCCGGCTGGCTGCAGACCTTCACCGAGTACAACCCGCTCTCCGCGCTGGCCGACGCCTGCCGCAGCCTGATCAACGGCGGCCCGCTCACCCACTCGGTGACGATCGTGGTGGTCTGGTCGCTGGCGATCACCGCCGTCACCGCGCCGCTCGCGGTGGCCCGCTTCCGCAAGCGCACCTGAACCGAAGACTTCTGACGTGGTGTCAGATCTCATCGATGTCGTCGAGCAGGGCGGCCGCCTCCGAGAGCGTGAGGCGGCTGCCCTCCTCGCGCGCCGCGCGCAGGCCGTCCGCGCCGAGCAGTTCCTCCAGCCGCCCGATCAGCCGCCGGTGCTCCAGCCGCTCCATGTGCGAGCCCAGCGCGCCGTGCAGCACGTCTCCGGCGCCGACCAGGACGCCGGCGCGGCGCGCCGCCACGGGCTGCGCCTCCTGCTCCGCGAGGGCCAGCAGCACGCCCGCCGCGGGCATCAGCAGCATCGCGGCCATGTGCTCGACGAAGATGGTGGCCCCGCCGGGCGAGGCGGTCATCTCCCGGCGCCCCCCGGCCATCAGCTCCAGGCCGCGCCGGGCGTCGCCGGCCCGCGCCACGACCCAGCCCCGGATGCAGGCCACGATGCCGAAGAAGACGGCCGGGACGACCGGCCCCAGCGTGCTCTGGGTGCTCAGGAGCTCGTCCAGCTCGTGCAGCGCCGCGTCGTGGTCGCCCTGGCGGACCCGCAGGTTGCACAGCACGAGCCGGCCGTACATCGTGGCGCCGTCCGCCGCGTGGTGACCGCTCAGCCTGACGTCCTCCAGGGCGTCGAGCACCATCCGTTCGGCCTCGACCGGGTCGATCTCGAACAGTGTCTCGCCGAGCCGCACCTGGAGCAGCGGCACCTCCTGCGAGGCGCCCAGCTCCTCGGCGATCCCGATGGCCTGGCGGTAGGCGGCGGCAGCGCGCCGGTCGTCGCCCTGCTTGGCCGCGTTCTCCGCCTGCGCGGACAGCGCCTCCGACATGCCCCAGCGGTCGCCGATCGCGGTGAAGAGCTGCAGCGCCTCGGCGCTGTCCTCGACGGCCTGGCCGAGGCCGCCGACCAGGTCGTTGAGCAGCCGGGCGCGCAGCTGCAGGGCGAAGGCGAGGTCGATCGGCCGCCCGTGCCGGCGGGCGCCCGCCACGGCGTCGTCCATCAGGCCCTTCATCCGGTCGAACTCCCCGGTGAGGAACGCCCCGAAGACCCGCAGCAGCACCGGGAAGCGGTACGCCTGCGGCAGGTCCGGCGTGTACGTCTCCAGCACCCGCCGGCTGAGCCGCATCGCCTCCTGGTCGCCGAGCATCGCCATGTTGCCGGTGAACATCGCCACCAGCCGGTGCAGGTGCACCTGCCGGCGGGTCTCGGCGAGCATCGCGGGCGCCAGCGGCGGCGGGGCGTCCAGCGGGCCGGCCAGCAGCGGCTCCGGCGGCTCCGCGTCGTCCGCGTACGCGTCGGGGCCGAGCGCGGTCACCGCCTCGTACCAGCTGTGGGCCTCGCGGCGGTAGTCGCGCAGCGACCAGAACCAGCTCATGCCGAGGACGAGGAGCAGCGCCTCCTCCTCGTCACCGGCGTCGACGGCGGTGCGCAGCGCCGCACGGATGTTGTCCTGGTCGCGGTCGAGCACGGCGAGCCAGTGCAGCTGCTCGGGGCCGTGCAGGCTGAGCTCGGCGGTGCGCACCAGCTCGCGGAAGCAGCGGACGTGGCGCTGCCGGGCCGCGGCCTCGTCCTCCCCGGCCTCGGCGAGCCGCTCGGCGGCGTACTCGTGGATGGTCTCCAGCATCGCGTAGCGGGGGCCGCCGTCGAGGTCGGCGACCACGAGGGACTTGTCGACGAGGGAGAGGAGCAGGTCGGCGACGTCCTCGCGGCGCACCTCGGTGCCGTCGGCGACGACGTCCTCGGCGGCCTCCAGGGTGCAGCCGCCGGCGAAGACGGAGAGCCGCCGCAGCACGGCGCGCTCCCGCCGGCCGAGCAGGTCCCAGCTCCAGTCGACGACGGCCCGCAGGGTCTGCTGACGGGGCAGCAGCGTGCGGGAGCCCGCGGTGAGCAGGGCGAACCGGCCGTCGAGGCGGTCGGCGAGCCGGCGGGGCGTCAGGCCGCGCAGCCGGGCGGCGGCGAGTTCGATGGCGAGCGGCAGGCCGTCGAGGCGGCGGCAGATCTCCGCGCAGGCCTCCGGGTCGTCGGCGGGGTCGAAGCCGGGCCGGGCCGCGGCGCCGCGTTCGGCGAGCAGCCGCAGGGCGGCCGGGTCGGGCAGCGGTTCGACGGGCAGCACGGTCTCGCCGGGCACGCCCAGCGGTTCGCGGCTGGTGGCGAGGACGGTCAGGCCGGGGCACTCGGCGAGCAGCCGGTCGGCGAGGTCGGCGGCGGCCTGGACGAGGTGCTCGCAGTTGTCGAGGACGAGGAGCATCCGGCGGCCCGCGCAGTGCTCGACGAGGCGGAAGAGGGGGTCGCTGCGGCGGCCGTCGATGGCCTCGGCGACGGCGCTGCTGGTGTGCAGCACGGTCTCGCGCAGGCCGAGGGCGGCGACGACGGCGTCGGGCACCGCCCCGGCGTCCTCCAGCGGGGCGAGCTCGGCCATCCAGACGCCGTCCGGCCAGGCGCCGCCGGCGAGCTGGGCGCGGCCCGCCTCCAGGGAGAGCCGGGTCTTGCCGGAGCCGCCGGGGCCGGTGAGCGTGGTGAGCCGGCCCGCGGCGAGGGCGCGGCCCACGGTGGCGAGGTCCGTGTCGCGGCCGACGAAGCTGGTGAGCCGGGGCCGCAGGTTGCCGGCGGGGGCCGGGCGGGCGCCGGGCCTCGCCGCCGCGGCGCGGGGTGCCGGTACGGGCTCCGCGGCGGGGCCGGGCCGGGCGGCCGCGGGGGCGTCGCCCGCGGCGAGCAGCCCGGCGTGCAGGGCGCGCAGCTCCGGTCCGGGGTCGGTGCCGAGCCCGTCGGCGAGGGCGCGGCGCAGCCGGTCGTAGCGCTGGAGCGCCTCGGCGGTGCGGCCCTCGGCCTGCAGGGCCCGCAGGAGCAGTGCGTGCAGGGGTTCGTCGAGGGGTTCGCCGGCGCAGAGTTCGGCGAGTTCGGCGGTGAGGTCGGCGGCGCGGCCGAGGGCGAGGTCGGCGGTGATCCGGTGCCGGCGGGCCTCGTCGCGCTGGGCCTCCAGGCGGACGGCCGCGCCGGCCCGGTCGGGGAGGTCGGCGAGGGCGGGGCCGCGCCACAGGGCGAGGGCGGCGCGCAGCAGGTCGGCGGCCTCCCCGGGATCCCCGGCGGCGAGGGCGCGGCGGCCGTCCGCGGCGAGGCGCTGGAAGTCGCCGGCGTCGGTGCCGCCGCCGGCCAGCCAGTAGCCGGACGGGCCGGAGCCCACCTCGTCGCGGCCGACGGTGCGGCGCAGCCGTCCGACGAGGGTCTGCAGGGCGGCGGAGGCGTCCTGCGGCGGGTCGTCGCCCCAGACCTCGTCCACCAGCAGGTCCGCCGGGACGGGCCGGCCCTGCCGGAGGGCCAGGGCGGCGAGCAGGGCGCGCAGCCGGGCGCCGCCGAGCGGCACCGGGATGCCGTCGTCGTGGTGGGCCGTGGTGGTTCCGAGGATGCCGTAGTGCACGGCCCCATTCTGGTCGACGGCCGGGCGGGCGGGCGCCCGGGTGCCGGTGGCCGTGCGGCGGGGCCGCGGAACCGGGGGCGCGTGCCGTGCGTTCACCGGGGACGGCTTGTCCCCGCCTCGCGGCGCGGGGCATGATCGGTCCCCCCGTCCGCACCCCGGCCGATTTCGGAGCGCCGCCACCATGACCTTCGCCGACACGCAGCGCCGCAGCGAGGAGAACCGGATCAGTCCGGTGTTCTGGGTGCTGCTCGCGACCCTGGCCACCTCGGCGTGGGCGGTGGTGAGCGGCTACGGGAGCGCGCGGTTCGGCGTGTTCCTGTTCGTGGTGTCGGGCTGGATGGTCTCGCTGTGCCTGCACGAGTACGCGCACGCGCGGACGGCGATGCACAGCGGCGACATCACGATCGGCGCCAAGGGCTACCTGACGCTCAATCCGTTCAAGTACGCGCACGCGCTGCTGAGCTTCGTGCTGCCGGTGATCTTCGTGATCATGGGCGGCATCGGTCTGCCCGGCGGCGCGGTCTACATCGAGCGGCACCGCATCCGGGGCCGGCTGAAGCACAGCCTGATCTCGGCGGCCGGGCCGCTGGTGAACGTGCTGTTCGGAGTGGCCCTGCTGGTGCTGGTGAGCTCCGGGGTCTTCGACGACCCGGACCGGCCCGCGGTGCTCGACGGCCAGCAGCTGATCGTCTCGGCCTTCCCGGCGGCGCTCGGTTTCCTGGCGTTCCTGCAGGTCAGCGCGTCCCTGCTGAACCTGCTGCCGATCCCGGGCCTGGACGGCTACGGCATCGTCGAGCCGTGGCTGTCGCCGAGGACCCGCCGGGCGATCGAGCCGTTCGCGCCGTACGGGATGCTCGCGGTGTTCGTGATCTTCTGGCAGACGTCGGTCGGCCAGTGGTTCTCCGACCTGGTGTTCTCGATCATCCGCCTGTTCGGCGTCTCCGAGGCGTACCCGGTGGTCGGCCAGTACCTCTTCCGCTTCTGGCAGTGAGGCCCGTCCGGGGCCCGTCCGCCGCGGCCGCCGGGCGCTACGGCTGCCGGGCCGCCGCCGCGGCGCGCTCCAGGCGCTCCTTGCGGATGTAGTACCAGGCCATGTTCGAGGACAGGCCGGCGAGCAGCACCCAGATCACGCCGAACCAGTTGCCCTCCACGAAGGAGACGACGGCGGCCGTCACCGCGAGCACGAGGACGATCGAGGCGAAGAGGGCGTTGCGGGGCATGGTGGAACTCCTAGGGCCGGCTGCGGTCGCCACCCATTGTCACCGACCGGCCCCCGTGCCCGGGTACGGGGGCCGGTCGCGGGCCGTCAGACGTCGGTGACGCGGAGCCCGGCGTGCGCCTTGTAGCGGCGGTTGACCGAGATCAGGTTGGCGACCAGCGACTCCACCTGGTGGGCGTTGCGGAGCCGTCCGGCGAAGATGCCGCGCATGCCGGGGATCCGCCCGGCGAGGGCCTGCACGGCGTCGGTGGCGGCCCGGTCGTCGCCGAGCACCATCACGTCGGTGTCGATCTCCTCGACCGCCGTGTCCTGCAGCAGCACCGCCGACAGGTGGTGGAAGGCCGCGGTGACGCGGGAGGCGGGCAGCAGGGCGGCGGCCTGCTGGGCGGCGCTGCCCTCCTCGGGCTTCAGGGCGTACGCCCCCTGCTTGTCGAAGCCCAGCGGGTTCACGCAGTCCACGACGATCTTGCCGGTGAGCTCCTCGCGCAGGGCGGCGAGCGTGTCGGCGTGGCCCTCCCAGGGCACGGCGACGATCACGATGTCGCTCTCCCGGGCGCAGGCCGCGTTGTCGGCGCCGCGCACGCCGAGGCCCAGCTGCTCCGCCGCGGCCTCCGCGCGTTCGGCGGTGCGGGAGCCGATCACCACCTGCTGGCCGGCCCTGGCCAGCCGGTAGGCCAGGCCGCGGCCCTGGTCGCCGGTGCCGCCGAGGACGCCGACGACGAGCGCGGACACGTCGAGCGGGACGGGGGGCGCGGGGGCCGCGGTGGCGGCCGGATTCACCGATTCGGGTTGCGTCATGCCGAAGATCCTCCCAAAGGCGGGCCCACTGCTCCATTCTGTCCCGCATGGACGCGGTGAGACTTTCCGCACTGAGCGCGTCACTGGCCGGCACCGGCCTGCTGGACGTCACCCGGGCCTTCGGCGGCGCACTGCACCGCTCGGTCACCCGGCGCTCCGCCACGGGCCTGCTGCTCGTGGGCACCGAGGCGTACGAGCCCTGGCACCTGGCCGCCCACCTGGACGAGGAGGCCGTCGCCTGCGGGGTCGGCGCGCTCGCCCCGCTGCTGGTCCGGCACCGGGTGCCGCCCGGTGCGCCCGCCCACCTCGCGTCCGGGCTGCACCGGCTCCACGCGGCCCGGCGCGGCGAGACGGTGCTGGTGGTGGCGCCCGGCGCGGCCGGCGAGGGCCTCCTGGAGCGGGTGGACGACGCCCGGCGCGGCGGGGCGACGGTGCTCGCGCTCGACTCCGGCGACCCGGAGCTCGGCTCCCTCGCGCACGAGCGGCTGGCGGTGCCGGTGGCGGGCGAGGGTCCGTTCGACCTGGTGCAGCACCTGGTCGGCGCGGCGGCCTCGGCGCCGCCGTCCGGGGGGATGCGCAGCCGGCTGGCCCGGCTCGCCGGGCAGCTCATGGCACCCCCGGTGCTGCACTGGTGAACGGCCGGGCCGCGCCGTAAATTCGCTTGCCCGGCCCCGGCCGGGCGACCGAGGATGGCCCGTCGTGACCTCCGGACCACCGCAGACCCGGTCGAGCCGGCCGCCGGGCCTTCTCCGCGGCCTGCTGCCCGACACCACCCCCTGGCGGGCCTCCCGCGAGTTCCGCCTGCTGTGGGCGTCGGGGTGCGTGAGCAGCCTGGGCAGCTTCCTGACGTACGTGGCCGTGCCGCTGCAGGTGAAGGAGCTCACCGGCTCCTCGTTCGCGGTCGGCCTGGTCGGGGCGTTCGAGCTGGTGCCGCTGATCGTCTTCGGGCTGTGGGGCGGCGCCCTCGCCGACGCGCTCGACCGCCGCCGGCTGGTGCTGTTCTCGGAGGGCGCCCTCGGGCTGCTCACCGGCCTGCTGCTGATCAACGCCCTGCTGCCGCACCCGGTGCTGTGGCCGGTCTACGCGGTGGCCGCGCTGGTCGCCGCCGTCGACGGCCTGCAGCGGCCCGCCCTGGACTCGCTGACCCCGCGGATCGTGCCGCACGAGCAGCTGACCGCCGCGTTCGCCCTGAACTCCCTCTACCGCAACGTCGGCTCGGTGGCCGGCCCGGCACTGGCCGGGGTGATCGTGGCACTCGCCGGGGTGCAGACCGCGTACGCGCTGGACGTCGTCAGCTTCGCGGCCTCGCTGCTGCTGCTCGCCCGGATCCGGGCGGTGCCGCCGCCCACCGGCGCGGAACGGCCCTCGGTGCGCGCGATCGCCACCGGCCTGCGCTACGCCTGGAGCCGCAAGGACCTGCTCGGCACCTACGCGATCGACGTCTGCGCGATGCTGTTCGCCTTCCCGGTGGCGGTGTTCCCCTTCCTCGCGGCGGACCTGCACGCCGGGTGGGCGCTCGGCCTGCTGTACGGCGCGCCCGCGGCCGGTGCGCTGCTCGTCTCCGCCACCGGCGGCTGGACCTCCCGCATCCACCGGCACGGCCGGATGCTGGTCGCCGCGGCCCTCGGCTGGGGCGCCGCGGTGACCGTCGCCGGGCTGGTGGGCGACATCTGGCTCGTCCTGGCGTGCCTGGCGGCGGCCGGCGCCGCCGACCAGATCAGCGGGACCGCCCGGGCCACCCTGTGGAACCAGTCGATCCCGGACGAGCTGCGCGGCCGCCTGGCCGGGGTCGAACTGCTCAGCTACTCGGTGGGCCCGCAGCTGGGGCAGGTGCGGGCCGGCGGCACGGCCGCCCTGATCGGGGTGCGCGGCTCGGTCTGGGCGGGCGGCGCGGCCTGCGTGCTCGGGGTGGCGGCGCTGGCCGTGGCCCTGCCCGCCCTGCTCGCCTACGACGCCCGGACGGATCCGCACACCGCGGCCGTCCGGGAGGCCGCGGAGCGCGCCGCGCGGCTCCGGGCCGCCGACGGCGCGGGGCAGCCCGCCACCGCCTGACGCAGGGTCGGCGGGACCGGCCGGGTCAGCCCTGCCCGCCCTCCGCGGGCGGGTCGTCGTGCCAGCGCGGGTCGTTCCGCCACTCGCGGTTGCGCTCGGCGGCGGTGTCCAGCGCGGCGGCGGCCTCGCCCGGTGTGGCGTACGGGCCGAGGCGGTCCTTGGCCGGGCACTCGGGCCCCTCCTCGACCTTGGCGTGCTTGATGCAGTAGAACCACTCGCCGGGCTTGCCGGTGGGCTTGCGCCCGAATCCCAGTGCCATGGGGTGCTCCCCTCGTTCGTCGGTCGTCCTGGAAAGATCCTTTCCCGACACCCGGACCGTACACACGACCGGACGGCCGGGCGGCGGCGACTAGAATCGCGGCCATGGCTCTCGTACCCGGCACGCAGTCCCCCACCCGCAAGGTCCCCGCGCACATCGCGCGCCCGGAGTACGTGGGCAGGCCCGCGCCGACGCCGTACACCGGCCCCGAGGTGCAGACCGCGGAGACCGTGGAGAAGATGCGGATCGCCGGGCGGATCGCCGCGCAGGCCATGGAGGAGGCGGCGAAGCTGATCGCCCCGGGCGTCACCACCGACGAGCTCGACGCCGTCGCGCACGCCTACATGTGCGACCACGGCGCGTACCCGTCGGACCTCGGCTACCGGGGCTTCCCCAAGTCGATCTGCACCTCCGTCAACGAGGTGATCTGCCACGGCATCCCGGACTCGACGGTCCTTCAGGACGGCGACATCGTCAACATCGACGCCACCGCGTACATCCACGGCGTGCACGGCGACCTCAACGCCACCTACCTGTGCGGCAACGTCGACGAGGAGTCGAAGCTGCTGGTGGAGCGCACCCGCGAGGCACTCGCCCGGTCGATCAAGGCGGTCAAGCCGGGCCGTCAGGTCAACGTCATCGGCCGGGTCATCGAGTCGTACGCCAAGCGGTTCGGCTACGGGGTCGTCCGCGACTTCACCGGCCACGGCATCAACACGTCGTTCCACTCCGGGCTGATCATCCCGCACTACGACAGCGAGCGGGCCACCGAGGTCATCAAGCCCGGCATGACGTTCACCATCGAGCCGATGCTGACGCTGGGCAGCTACGACTACGACATCTGGGAGGACGGCTGGACGGTCGTCACCAAGGACCGCAAGCGGACCGCCCAGTTCGAGCACACCCTCGTCGTGACCGCGGACGGCGCGGAGATCCTCACGCTGCCGTGACCGCTCCCTGTCCCGCCCCGCCCCCTGGCCGGGCGGGGCAGGCGGGTCCTAGCCGATCAGCCACTGCTCCTCGGCGACCGCGCCGACCTCGGTGCAGGCGTCGGTGAGCACGTCCAGCACGCGCAGCGGGTCGGGCAGCGCGTGCTCGGGACCGCGCAGCCAGCACACCTCGGAGCCGTCCGGCAGTGCGGCCGGGGGCAGCAGCGTGTACGAGCCGCGGCAGTGCCAGCGCAGGCCGGGGTGCTCGGACATGGTGTCCGGGGTGGAGTCGAGGGCGCTCGTCCACCACTCGTCCTCGTCGGCGGGGGTGCCGCGGGTGGCGGTGAAGAAGAGGTAGCGGTCGTCGCCGACGGCGGCGACCGGGCCGGTCACGCCGAGCCCGTCGAGCCGTTCCAGGGCGAGGCGTCCGGCCGCGGCCGGCACGTCCAGCACGTCGTGCGCGCGGCCGGTGGCCGTGACGAAGTTCGCCTGCGGGTCGCGCGCCAGCCAGCGTTCGAGCTGTTCCGCGTCGGTGGTGGCCTGGGTCTGCCAGGCGAAGGAGACGGGGTGCTGGGCCGGCGCCGGACAGCCGACCCGGTCGCAGGAGCACCGGTGGCCCGCGGGATGCGCCGCGGGCGCGAGCGGGAATCCGGCGCGCACGGCGCCCAGCAGCAGATCCAGCCTCGCAGCCGCTCCCCCGCCCGTGACCGTGCGGTCCTGCCGCCGCTCACGCCGCCACCAGGTCGTCCACCTGCTGCTGGCTTCCATCGGGCCCCTTCCGCTCTGCCGTGACCTGACGTGCCTGGTGCGGCACGCCGACCGGCGTGACATCCGACGCAACACCCGGCGCCGCCCGCTGCTTCCCGGTGCGCCGTCCGTCACGTCCGCCGTGGGCCGGAACCGGGATCGCCGGCCGGCCGACGCCCCGGGCACAGCACGGAGTTCGCGGCCTGCGACTCGCGGCCGGACGCACCGGCGTGCGCCGTGACCGGCCCCGACGGACCCGCGGACCCGGGTCGACCCCGAGGGCGTACAGAGCAGGATAAGGGTGCGGACGACCCCGGAATGACCGGGGCGGGTGCTGCGCCGGTCACAGCGGCTCCACACCGCCTCTGCCGGATGCGCACGCACGGCCGCCGCCGGCCGCCGCGTACGCTGGTGGGCGTGAAGAGCGCGGAGACGGAATTCCTCGGCGGCCCCCTGGACGGCAGGGTGCTGCCCGTCATGCTGGGGGTGTTCCACACCGTGCCGAAGGTGTACCGCGTGCCGGTGCCCGGCTACCACGACACGCCCCCGGTGACGCTGGTCTACCGCCGCACCAAGGTGCCCGGCAGCAAGGGCTGGCGCTGGTGCTACGCGTACGACGAGCAGGCGTGACGCGGCCCCGCCGACCCGGACCGGGACCGGCGGGGCCTGCTCCTGCGGCGGGGCCCGCCCCTGCCGGGAGCCGCCCGGCGGAGACCGTCAGACCTGCTCGTCGGCGAGGATCAGGTAGAGCTTGCGCTTCGCCTCGTTGAGGACGGCGAGGCCCTTGGCGCGCTGCTCGGCGGTGCCGGTCGCCACGACCTGCCGGATCGCGTGGTCGACCGCGGCCATCGCCGCGCCCGTCTCCTGGACGGCCTCCCAGTCGACGCCGCGGCCGGCGTCCTCCCAGGGGGACTCCGCACCCGCGTCGGCCTCGGCCCGGCCGGCGTCCGTCAGCTCGAACAGCTTCTTGCCCGAGGACTCCTGAGCCGCGATCAGCCCCTCCTCCTCCAGCATCTGCAGGGTCGGGTAGACCGAACCCGGGCTGGGCCGCCAGGCGCCGCCCGTCCGCTCGCCGATCTCGGTGATCATCTCGTAGCCGTGCATCGGCCGCTCCCTGAGCAGCGCGAGCAGCGAGGCCCGGACGTCGCCGCGCCGGGCCCGGCCGCCGCGGCGACCGCCGCCCGGCCCCCAGCCGCCTGGCCCCCAGCCGCCCGGTCCTCGGCCGCGGCCACCGTGACCGGGGAAGCCCGGTCCGCCGAAGCCGCGCCCGAACGGGCCCGGACCGCCGGGGCCCGGCGGCACCCCCGGCAGGCCGGGCGGGCCGAAGGCGAAACGCCCCTCGAAGCCGTCCCCGGGCATCCCGCCACCGGACATCCCGCCACCGGGCCGGCGCTCTCCCCTGAATCGCATTCCCTGGCGCATCTGCGCACCACCTCTCGCCTGTGACACCTCTTTCCGAAGCATCTCGATAACTCGACGATATATCGGTGACTGTCGCTCGTCAACGGTTTCCGACCACCGCGCGGCCGGCCGCGGCCCGCGGGCCGCCCCCCGCGGCCCCACGGCGCCGGGCCGGCGCCCGCGACACGGACGCGGCTGCCCGCCGCCGCGCGGCACCCGCACTACGGTGGACGCATGGCCGCCGAACGAGACCTCAGCGCACTGCTCGGCGGGTTGCGGCCCGTGCTCAACCCGGGCCGGTACGTGTACTGCACGCTGCCCGCCCGCGTACCGCCAGGGCTGCGCCCGGTGGTGACCGTCGCGGAGGCCGAGGGCGTCACCGTGGTGGTGCCGCAGCCGGAGGCGGACGAGCTCGGACTGCGCTACGAGTACGTCGCGGCCTGGATCACGCTGCGGATCCACTCGGCGCTGGAGGCCGTCGGCCTCACCGCGGCCGTGGCGACCGAACTCGCCGACCACGGCATCAGCTGCAACGTCGCCGCGGGCTTCCACCACGACCACCTGTTCGTGCCGGCCCGCGACGCCGAACGGGCCGTCCGGGTGCTGGAGGAGCTGTCGGCCCGGCAGGGCTGAGCGGCACGCGCCGCCGCGGGCCCGGCCGCGCCGGGGCGCGCCCGCGGAGGCGCTCTGGCCGCGCGACCCGGGTGCGGGCGACAATCCGGGAGTACCGCACCGTTCGACCGGCTCCACTCCACCGGTTACGGAGGGACGCACGTGACCACCACCACGCCCTGGGCCCCCGCGGCAGCCGCCGCACTGGCCGACGCCCTCGACCACGCCGTACGGGAGCGCGGTGTGCCCGGCGGGGTGCTCGTGCTCGGCGACACCCGCGCAGGCCCCGCCCCGGACCGGTCGGTCGCCGCCCGCGGCGCCGTCGCCCCCGAGTGCGGACCCGCCGCGCCGGACGAGCACACCCGGTACGACCTCGCCTCGCTCACCAAGATCACCGCCACCTGGGCGCTGACCGGCCGGGCGCTCGCCGCAGGGCTGCTCGACCTGGACACCCCGCTCGGCGAGCGGTTCCCGGAGCTGCCCGTCCCCGGCGCCCTGCTCACCGTGCGCGGCCTGCTGTCGCACAGTGCGGGCCTCCAGCCGGAGACCCGGCTCGACCGGTACCTCCACCTCGACCGGCCGCTCGCCGAACTCCTCTGCGCGGAGCGGCTCGTCGCCACCCCGGGCAGCGAACACCGTTACATCAACCGGGGGTTCGTCCTGCTCGGGCTGCTGCTGGAAGCCGCGCACGGGCGGCCGCTGGACCGCCTCGCGGACGAGATGTGGCGCGAAACCGGCATGTACGAAACGGAGTTCGGCCCGGTGCGGCGCTCACCCGCGGTCGCCCCGACCGAGCAGCGGCTGCGCGGCGCGCCCCGCACCTGGGGCACTCCGCACGACCCGAACGCCGCCCTGCTGAACGGTGTCGCCGGCCACGCCGGGGTCTTCTCCACCGCGGCCGACCTCGCCGTCTTCGCCGAACACCTGCTGACCGGCGACGACCCCTGGCTCGCGGCCAGCCTGCGCCCGCAGATCGCCGCCGACCCGGGCCGCAGCCGCGGCCTGGCCTGGCTCGTCACCGACACCGGCGTCGCCTACCACCACGGCTACACCGGCACCAGCCTCTTCCTCTCCCCCGCCACCGGGCGGTACGCCGTGCTGCTCACCAACGCGGTCTACCACGGCTTCAGCAGCAGCAGGCTCACCCCGCTGCGCGACCTCGCGCTCGCCGAGCTCGCCGGCCCCCGCACGGTCCGACCGCACCGTCAGCCGCAGCCCACCCAGGTGGCGTGGGCCGGGTCGAGGGCGTTCACGACGTGGTGCAGCGCGGTCGGGTCGACCGCGATCAGCACGTGCTCGGCCAGGTCGACCGGGCAGCTGTCCTGCACGGTGATGTTGTCGACCCCCTGGCCGGAGAGGAACTGCGTGCGGTACGGCGTCACCACCTCGTCGAACACGGTGGAGATCACGGTGTAGCGCACCCCGGGCACGGTGTCCGGCACCGAGGCCAGCTTCCGGTTGAACGCCGAGTCGACCACCTGGTCCCGGCAGGCCGGGCAGGCGTCGTAGATCAGGTCGGCGACACCGGGCAGGTACGGGGCGAGGTTGGCGATGCCGGAGAGCGTGGTGCCGTGGTTGGACGGCGCGAGGCCGATCAGCTTGTCCACCTTGGCGGCGCCGCCGAGGAACTTCACGTAGTAGTTCGGGAGCATGCCGCCCTGCGAGTGGCCGACGATGTCGACCTTCGCCGCACCGGTGTACGTCCGCACCAGGTCGACGAAGCGGCCGAGTTGCGCGGCCGACTCCGCGGCCGGGCCGAGCCCTCCGATCGGCAGCAGCAGGCCGCTGCCGGAGGAGGTGATGCCGGGCACCGTGCCGTAGTCGAGGGCGAAGACGCAGTAGCCCAGGCTCTTCAGCAGCGGGGAGAGCACCAGCCAGTTCTCGTACCGGTTGGCGAAGGTGCCGTGCACCAGGACGACCGGGTTGGGGTGCGCGGCGCGGGGCCGGCAGCTCCAGTCGTTGGCGCCGGGCGGGGAGGCCACGGTGTCACCGTCGGGTGGGGCCGAGGCGGTGGCCGTGCTCGCCGCCGCGAGGGCGGTGGGGGTTCCGCCGGTCAGTACGGCGGCTGCCAGCAGCACCGCGCCGAGTGCGCCGACGAGCTTGCGTCGCAGGGGTTTTGCGGCAGAGCGGAGAAGTGGGGTTCTCAACTGTTGCCTCCACACCAGAAGTTTGTTACCAACAGGTAACCGGGAGTGCCTCCATGATGGGGCCGCCGCCACGGACCGGCCCTTGGGCGTATCCCAGACCTGGACGGTGTTTTCTGTGAGCAGTCACAACGCCTCTGCGCTGCAGGTGGACTGGCAGGTGCCGCTGATCGGCGGGATCCCCGCCGACCGGCACCTGCTGGACGGCCTGCCCGAACTCGTCGCCACCGTCCTCGCCCAGCTCCTCGAACGGCTGCCCACCTACCGGCAGTTGCCGCGAGAACAGCTCACCGGCGAGCTCACCCGCACCATCGGCCACCGCATCCGCGCGCTCGCCCTTGCCGTCCGCACCGGCGAGGTTCCCGCCGCCGAGGAGTTCACGGCCGTCCGCGAGCACGCCGCCCGCCGCGCCGAGGAAGGGCTGCCGCTGGAGGCCGTCCTCCTCGCCCACCACCTCGGCCTGGAGGTCTGCTGGGACCGCATGACCCGGACCGCCGGCGCCGGCGACACCGCGGCTCTGCTCGTGCTGCACCGGCTGCTGCTGGACCACCTCCGGCAGCTCACCGCGGCCGCCGGCGCCGGGTACTTCGAGGAGCGGCGGACCATGGTCGACGAACGGAACGCCGCCCGGCACGCCCTGCTCACCGCCCTCCTCGACGGCGCCCCCGCCGAGGAGGCCGCCGCCCGGGCCGGGGTGCGGCTCCCGCCCGCCTACGCCGTCCTCGGGCTCGCCGTCGCCGACCACCCCGACGAACGCGCCGACGGCGTCGACCGCACGGTGGCGGGCCGGCGCAAGCTGCGCCGGCTGCGCGCCGAACTCGACCACCACACCCGGCAGTCGTCACTCACCGTGCTCTCCGCCGGCGGCGGGCTCGTCCTCGTACCGCTCGACTGCCGGCCCGACGACGTGCCCGACGACCGGTGGCGGCAGCTGGACGACCTCCTCGCCCGCACCGCCAGGGCCGTCGGCGCGCCCGTGCTCGCCGGCGCCGCGGCCTGCGAGCCGTACGCGGTGGCCACCGCGGCCACGCTCGCGTACGAGGTGCTGGAGGTCGCACAGGCCTTCGGCCGCCCGCCCGGGCTGTACCGGCTCGACGACGTGCTGCTGGAGTACCAGCTCACCAGACCGAGCCACGCCCGGCCCCGGCTCGCCTCCCTGATCGAACCCCTGCAGGACGCGGGCGACCTGCTCGCCACCCTGCGCACCCACCTGGCGGGCGGCCTGAACCGCCGCCACACCGCCGGCGCACTCCACCTGCACCCCAACACGGTCGACTACCGGCTGCGCCGGATCGCCGCCCTCACCGGGCTCGACCCGGCCCGCCCCGCCGACCTGCTGCGCATCACCGCGGCGATCGCCGCGCACGACGCCGAACACGCCTGAGCCCGCGGCCTCCTGGCGGACCCGGCGCCCAGCACCCGGCAGCGGGTCAGCGGGTCAGCTCCAGGGCGTGTTCATCAGGATGTCCGAGGTCTTCAGCGCGACGAGGGCCACCAGGACGGCCGCCACCGCCACCGTGCCCGCCGCCTGGACCCCGCCCCGCAGCCGGGCCGGGCGGGCCAGCGCGAACGCCAGCACGGCACCCACCGCGGCACCCGCGGCCAGGCCGCCGAGGTGGCCCTGCCAGGACGTGAAGCCCGCCGAGACCACCAGCCAGACCAGCGAACCGCCCAGCAGCCGACCGCTGTCGAGCGGGTCGTGGCGGGTCCGGCGGGCCGTCACCGCGTAGCCCGCCACCAGGCCGAAGACCGCCCCGGACGCGCCGACCGCCGACCGCTCCGGTGCCAGCAGGTACTGGAACACCGACCCGCCGAGCGCGGAGACGAGGTAGAGGCCCAGGAACCGGAGCCGGCCGAGCCGGCCCTCCAGGAAGCGGCCGAGCAGCCACAGCCCGTACATGTTTACCAGGATGTGGGCGATCCCGAAGACGCCCTCCGTCGGCGGGAGATGGAGGAACGCCGAGGTGATCAGCCGGTACCACTCGCCGTGCGCGACGCCGACGGCGTGGTAGCCCGTCGGGAGGTACGGCGTATCGACCGTGTAGAAGCCGCCGTCCGGGCCCACCACGCCCTGCCCCAGCGCGGAGAACCGGTCGACGATCCCCGGACGGGCCACCTCGGCCAGGTAGAGCAGGACGTTGAGCGCGATCAGCGCCCAGGTCAGGACGGGACGCGTCACGGTGCGCCCGCCGAACCGGGTGACGGTCGGCCGGGCCGCCCGGGCCGCGCCCTTCACGCACTCCACGCACTGGTAGCCGACGGACGCCTCGTGACGGCAGTCCGGGCAGGCGTACCGGTCGCACCGGCTGCACCGGATGTACGACTCGCGGTCGGTGTGCCGGAAGCAGACGGCGGCCGGCGGGGCCGCCTCGACGGTCGGCGTGCTGTCCATGGGCGGGCGTCTCCGGGGGCGGGGCCGCCGCGGGGTGCGGCGGGGCGGGCGGCGGGGCGTGACGGCGGCGCCGCGGGGTGCGGCGGGTGCGGCGGGGTGCGGCGGGTGCGGCGGGGTGCGGCGGGCCCACAACCTAGCGGAGCCCCCCGGCCCGTCGATCACCGGGCCGGGGCCGTGGCCCGCGGGCCGGCCCCGGCCGCGCGCGGGCCTGCCTCGGGCCCGCCCCGCTCAGTCGTACAGCCGGTCGACGTCCGCTGCGTACGCGAGCGCCACCGCCTGTCGCTTGACCTTCAACGACGGTGTGAGCAGGCCGCGTTCCTCGGTGAAGTCGCCTTCGACGATCCGCACGCGGCGGATCGACTCGGCCCTCGACACCGAGGAGTTGACCGCCCGGACGGCCGCCGCGACCTCCGCCACCACGGCGTGGTGCACCGGCAGCGCACTGCCGACCGCCACGGCGTCGCCGCCCGCGGACCCCGCCTCCCGTGCGCCGCGCGGCAGATGGGCGAGGTACTCCTCGACGGCCGCGGGGTCCAGGGTCACCAGGGCGGCGACGTACGCGCGGCCGTCGCCGAGCACGAGGCACTGGCTGACCAGCGGGTGCGCGCGCAGCCGGTCCTCCAGCGGGGCCGGAGCGACGTTCTTGCCGCCGCTGGTCACGAGGATCTCCTTCTTGCGGCCCGTGATCGTGAGGTAGCCGTCGGCGTCGAGGCTGCCGAGATCGCCGGTGGCGAACCAGCCGTCCGTCACCGCGGGCCGCTCCGCGCCGGTGTACCCGTCGAAGACCTGCATGCCGCTCAGCAGCACCTCGCCGTCGTCGGCGATCCGCACGGCCGATCCCGGCACCGGCGGTCCGACCGTGCCGGGCCGCGGCCGCAGCGGCGGGTTGACCGTCGAGGGGCCGGAGGTCTCGGTGAGGCCGTAGCCCTCGTAGACCAGCACCCCGGCTCCGGCGAAGAAGAGCAGCAGGTCGGGCGCGAGCGAGGAGCCGCCGCTGATCGCGTACCGGACCCGGCCGCCCATCGCCTGCCGCACCTTGCGGTAGACCAGCGCGTCGTACAGCCGGTGCTGCAGCCGCAGGCCGAGCGGGGGGCGCGGGCCCTCGCCCGCCAGGGCGGCGAGTTCGGCCCGGGCGTGGCGCACGGCGACGTCCGCGGCCCGGTCGTACACCCGGGCGGCGTGCCGGGCCTGCGCCTCCGTCCGGCCCAGGTGGTGGATCTTCTCGAAGAGGTAGGGCACGCCGACGAGGAAGGTCGCGCCGAACGAGGCGAGGTCGGGGCGGAGTTCGGCCGGTTTCAGGGACGGGCTGTGGCCGATGCGGATCCGCGCGTGCACGCAGGCCACCTGGATCATCCGGCCGAGCACGTGCGAGAGGGGCAGGAACAGCAGCGTCGACGGCGGCTCGTCCGACACCGCCTCGAAGACGGGCTGCAGCAGCGCCTGGCAGTTCGCGGCCTCGTCGAGCAGGTTGCCGTGGGTGAGCCGGCAGCCCTTGGGCCGGCCGGTGGTGCCCGAGGTGTAGATCAGGGTGGCCTCGCTCCGCGGGGTCAGTGCCGCACGGCGCGCCGCGACCGCCTCGTCGGCCACCGCGGCGCCGCGGGCGGCGAGTTCGCCGACGGCGTGCTCGTCGAGCCGCCACAGCGGGATGCCGCCGCCGATGCGGCGCAGCCCGGCGGCGAGGACCTCCGCGCAGCCGGCGTCCTCCGCGACGACCGCGACGGCGCCCGAGTCGCGGACGATCCACTCGGCCTGGTCGGCGGAGGAGGTGGGGTAGACCGGCACGACGGCGGCCCCGGCGGCCCAGGCGGCGAAGTCGAGCAGGGTCCACTCGTAGCGGGTGCGGCACATGAGGACGATCCGGTCGCCCGGGCCGATGCCCGAGGCGACCAGGCCCTTCGCCACGGCGGCCACCTCGGCGGCGAAGGCGGCGGCGGTGAGGTCGTCCCGCCGGCCGTCCGCGGTGCGCCGGGTGACCACGACCGCGTCGGGCGCCTCGGCGGCGTTGCGGAAGGGAAGGTCGGCGAGGCTGCCGGTGGTGGCGGGCGGCACGAGGTACGGGGTGCGGGCCTCGACGACGCGGGAGCCGCTGCGGCGCACCTCGACGGGTGCCCGGTCGTGCAGGTGGGCCGCGCGGCCGGCGCGGGCGATCGGAAGCGGCATGGGCCGGTTCTCCCTGGAGGGTCGGGGTGGGGGGCGGCGCCGGGGCGGGGACGGCGGCCCGTGAGGTGCGGCGCCGCGGCGGGGTTCGGCACTGCGGCAGGGTTCGGCACTGCGGTGGGGTGCGGACGGCGCCGGGGTGCGGTCGGCGGCCCGGCGGGGCTCAGCGTTCGAGGAGGGCGGTGACGCCCTGGCCTCCGGCGGCGCAGACGGAGATCAGACCGCGGACGGGCCTGCTGGTCCCGCCGGTCCGGGGACTGCCGGGGGTGGTGGCGAGTTCGTGGAGGAGCGCGGCGAGGGTGGCGGTGATGCGGCCGCCGGTGGCGGCGAAGGGATGGCCGGCCGCGAGCGAGGAGCCGTTGACGTTCAGCCGGGCGCGGTCGACGGTGCCGAGCGGGCCGGGGAGTCCGAGCCGGGTGGTGCAGAACTCCGGGTCCTCCCAGGCCTTCAGGGTGGCCAGCACCTGGGAGGCGAAGGCCTCGTGGATCTCGAAGCGGTCGATGTCGGCGAGGTGCAGGCCGTTGCGGGCGAGCAGCCGGGGCACCGCGAAGACGGGGGCCGTCAGCAGACCGTCCTCGCCGCCGGTGAAGTCGACGGCGGCGACCTCGGTGTCGGCGAGGTAGGCGAGGGGTTCGATGCCGCGGGCGGCGGCCCACTCCTCGCTCGCGAGGAGGACGAGGGCGGCGCCGTCGCTGAGGGGGGTGGAGTTGCCGGCGGTCATGGTGGCGTCCGGGGTGTCGGTGCCGAAGACCGGGGCGAGGCGGGCGAGGCGTTCGGGGGTGGAGTCCGGGCGGAGGTTCTGGTCGCGGGCGAGGCCGCGGAACGGGGTGACGAGACCGTCGAAGAAGCCGCGTTCGTAGGCGGCGTGCAGGCGCTGGTGGCTGGTGGCGGTGAGCGCGTCCTGCTCGGCGCGGCCGATGTCCCACTGCCGGGCGGTGCGGGCCGCGTGCTCGCCCATGGAGAGGCCGGTGCGGGGCTCGGCGTTGACGGGGACGTCGGGCACGACCTGGCGCGGGCGCAGGCCGCGCAGCAGGGCGGCGGCCTTCCGTGCGGCGGTGGGGGCGTGCCGGGCGCGCAGCAGCAGGCGGCGCAGGTCGTCGTTGAGGCCGATCGGGGCGTCGCTGACGGTGTCGACGCCGCCGGCGACGGCGCACTCGGTCTGCCCGAGGGCGATCCGCTGGGCGGCCAGGGCGACGGCCTCCAGGCCGGTGCCGCAGGCCTGTTGGAGGTCGTAGGCGGGGGTGCGGCGGTCGAGGCGGCTGCCGAGCACGGTCTCGCGGGCGAGGTTGTGGTCGCGGGCGTGCTTGAGGACGGCGCCGGCGGCGAACTCGCCGAGCAGGGCGCCGTCGAGGCCGTACCGGTCGACGAGTCCGTCGAGGGCGGCCGCGAGCATCTCCTGGTTGGAGGCTCCGGCGTAGGGGCCTCCGGCGCGGGCGAAGGGGATGCGGTTGCCGCCGAGGATCGCGACGCGGCGGACGGTTCGGGCCATCGCTGACTCCAGGGGCCTGAGGGGGTGGCGCTCGACAGTCGCCAGGGTATTTACTCTTCAGTAAACTTACTAGGTAGTAAGGAGAGGTTTTCATGCCGGACCTTCTCAGCCGGGCGGTCTCCGGCCGGGCCGCACGGGCGGTCCTGCGCCGCGCGGGCGTCCCCACCCCCGCGCCGCTGCCGCGCCACCGGCCGGACGGCCCCGCCGTCCCCGGGCCCGTCCGGCTCGGCGGCACCCGGCAGGGCCGCCTCGCGCCCGCCCTGGCCGCCGTCCTGACCTCCGCCGGTGCCGAGACCGTCGACGGCACCGTGCCGGAGGAGGCCGCCCGCCCCCGCCCGGCCGCCCTGGTCCTCGACGCCACCGGCCTGACCGGCGCCGCCGGCCTCGCCGAGGTGTACGCCTTCGCGCACCCTCTCGTCCGCGAACTCGCGCCCGGCGGAAGGGTCGTGGTGCTCGGCGACGTCCCCGCCGAGGCCGCGGCGGGGCCGGGCGGGGTCGGCGCGGCCGTCGCCGCGCAGGCCCTGGAGGGCTTCACCCGCTCGCTCGGCAAGGAACTGCGCGGCGGCGCCACCTGCCAGCTGCTCCGGGTCGCCGCCGGCGGCGAGGGCGCCCTCGCCTCGCCGCTGCGCTTCCTGCTCTCCCCGCGCTCCGCGTACGTCTCCGGGCAGGTCGTCCGGGTCGGGCCGGCCGCCGCCGCCGCGCCCGCCGACTGGGCCTCGCCCCTGCACGGCACCGTGGCCGCCGTCACCGGGGCCGCCCGGGGCATCGGCGCGGCCGTCGCCGCCGTGCTGGCCCGGGACGGCGCACACGTCGTCTGCCTCGACCTGCCCTCCCGGCAGGACGCGCTGGAGCGCACCGCGGAACGCGTCGGCGGCACCGCGGTGACCGCCGACATCACCGCCCCGGACGCCCCCGCGGAGATCTGCCGGCGGCTGCGGGAGCCGTTCGGCGGCGTCGACGTCTTCGTGCACAACGCGGGCGTCACCCGCGACCGCACGCTGGCCCGGATGACCCGGCAGGAGTGGGACACCGTGCTCGACGTCAACCTCGGCGCCGTGCAGCGGATCACCGACGCGCTGCTCGACGCCGCGGCCGGCGGCGCGCCGGTGCTGCGCGACGGGGGCGCCCTGGTCTGCACCTCCTCCGTCGGCGGCATCGCGGGCAACCGCGGCCAGACCAACTACGGTGCCGCGAAGGCCGGTCTGATCGGCCTGGTGCAGGCGCTCGCGCCGGTGGCGGCCGCGCGCGGCATCCGGGTCAACGCGGTGGCACCCGGGTTCATCGAGACGGAGATGACCGCCCGGATGCCCCTGATGGTGCGCGAGGCCGGACGCCGGATGAACAGCCTCGGCCAGGGCGGCCTGCCGGTCGACGTCGCCGAGGCCGTCGCCTGGCTCGCCGCACCCGCCACGGCCGGGGTGACCGGCCAGACCCTGCGGGTGTGCGGCCAGTCCCTGCTCGGCGCCTGACCCCGCCCGCACGGGCCGGCGCACCGACCGCCGGCACCGCGGCCCGACCACCCCGGAGGGGACCATGCCGGACCTTCACCTCGACCGCCCGCCGGGCGTGCTGCCCGCCTACCTGAGGGCCGCGGCCCGCGGCCGTACGGGCGCTCCCGGCCGCCCGCTGCCCGGCCGCCGCGCCGTCCTGCCGGAGGTGGCGGCCGATCCGGCGCGGCTGGCCCGGTACGCCGAGGTCTGCGGCGCGCGGCCGGACGGCTTCCTGCCGCCCGCCTACCCGCACCTGCTGGCCTTCCCCGCGGCGCTCGCGCTGATGACCGCGGCGGACTTCCCGCTGCCGCTGCTCGGCCTGGTGCACACGGCCAACTCCCTCACCCTGCACCGCCCGATCGGCGCCGGGGAACGGCTCGCCCTGGAGGTGCGCACCGACCGGCTGCGCCCGCACCCGCGCGGCACCGCCTTCGACGTCGCCGCGGTGGCCCGCACCGCCGGCGGGGGCGAGGAGGTGTGGGCGTCCCGCTCCACCTACCTGCACCGGCACGGCGGCGGGAGCGCCGCGCCGGGGGCACCGGGCGGCTCCCCCGCGCCCGCCGTCCTCGCGGACGGGTCCGGGCCGTGGCGGGTGCCGGCCGCCACCGGGCGGCGGTACGCGGCGGTGAGCGGCGACCGCAACCCGATCCACCTCCACCCGTGGGCGGCCCGGCCGTTCGGCTTCCGGCGGGCCGTCGCGCACGGCATGTGGACGAAGGCCCGGGTGCTCGCCGCCCTCGGCCCCGGCCTGCCGGGCGCCGCGGAGGTCGAGGTGGTGTTCCGCACCCCGCTGCTGCTGCCCGGGACGGTGCGGCTGGCCGTCGGCGGGCGCGACGGGCGGACGGAGTTCGCGCTGACCTCCGGGGACGGCACCCGCACGCACCTCGCCGGGAGCGTCACGCCCCGGTGAGGCCGCCGCCGCCGTCGGCGCCGCGCACCGCGAAGCCCTCGCCCTTGGCGCGGCGCTCCAGGCCGACCCACATGAGGTTCATCAGCCGCCGGGCGGTGGCCTCGGGGCGCTCCCCCGGCACCGTCAGCGCCCAGTCGGCGAGGGCGTCGGCGGCGCCGACGAGGGCGTGGGCGATGGCGGACGCCTCGCGGCGCAGCGCGGCGTAGCCGGGGCCGGCGCCGCGGCCGTCGGCCTCCAGCGACTGCCGGACGAGCTCGGTCACGGTGTCGACGATCTCGCCGCGGGCGCGGGCCAGCCGTTCCGCGACCGGGCCGCTCAGCGAACGCGCCTGCTGGTAGAGGACGATCCAGCTGGCCCGGTGGTCGGCGACGAACGAGAAGAACGCCGTCAGGCCCTCGGCCAGCCGCTCGCCCGGCTCCTCCGCGGGCGCCTGTGCGGCGGCGCCGATGGTGTCGATCAGCCGGTCCGCCTCGCGGGCGATGCAGGCGCCGAAGGTCTCCTCCTTGGAGCCCAGGTAGAGGTAGAGCAGGGGTTTCGACACCTGGGCGCGTTCGGCGATCTCGTCCATGGAGGTCGCGTGGAAGCCACGCGAGGAGAAGACCTGCACCGCGGCGTCGAGCATCTGCTGCTCGCGCACCTTGCGGGGCAGGCGCTTGCGACTGGGTTCCGGTTCCACCTTGCGAGGATATCTGACCCGCCCGTAACCTTACTCTCAAGTAAACTTACTCAATAGTAAGAAGGCGGCCGTGACGCTCCCCACCTCGCTCAGCCAGCAGGACGTCGACACCCTCGACTTCACCGCGATCTCCCCTCAGGAGTTCGCCCTCCTCGTCCGCAACACCCCCCGCCGGGCGCTCGCCGACATCGCCGGGGGCCCGTCCCGCGGACGCCTCCTGGACGAGGTCTTCAGCCGCATGGAGAGCCGTTTCAAGCCCGACACCGCCGGCCGCCTCGACGCCCTCGTCCGGTGGCGGATCACCGACCCCGGGCAGCCCGACGCCGTCTACGAGACCGTCATCGCCGACGGCGCCTGCACCCTCACCACCGGCGAGGGCACCCGCGAACCCCGGCTCGTCCTCACCCTCGCCACCGCCGAGTTCCTCCGGCTGGCCTCCGGCAACGCCTCCGGCGTCACCCTCTTCATGACCCGCAGGCTCAAGGTCGTCGGCGACCTCGGCCTGGCCGCCGGTCTCACCCGCTACTTCGACATCCCCAAGGCCTGATCCCGGCCGCCACCACCCCCGCCTCCCGCCCGCCCTCACCCCGCCCGGAGAGCAGCATGAGCTTCAGCCTCGACCTGACCGACGACCAGACCGAACTCCGTTCCTGGGTCGCGGGTTTCGCCAAGGACGTGATCCGCCCGGCCGCCGCCGAGTGGGACGAGCGCGAGGAGACCCCCTGGCCGATCATCAAGGAGGCCGCCCGGATCGGCCTCTACGGCTTCGAGTCCCTCGCCGAGATGTGGGCCGACCCGACGGGCCTCTCCCTCGCCGTCGCCAACGAGGAACTCTTCTGGGGCGACGCCGGCATCGGCATGTCCGTCTTCGGCACCACCCTCGCCGTCGCCGGGATCTTCGCCGGCGGCACCCCCGACCAGGTCGTCGAGTGGATCCCCCAGTGCTACGGCGACGAGAACGGCCCCCGGCTCGCGGCGTTCTGCGTCTCCGAGCCCGGCGCCGGTTCCGACGTCGCCTCGCTGCGCACGAGGGCCCGCTACGACGAGGCCGCCGGCGAGTGGGTGATCAGCGGCCAGAAGGCGTGGATCACCAACGGCGGCATCGCGAACGTGCACGTGGTCGTCGCCTCGGTCGACCCCGCGCTCGGCTCCCGCGGCCAGGCGGCGTTCATCGTGCCGCCGGGCGCCCGGGGCCTGGCCGGCGGACCCAGGATCAAGAAGCTCGGCCTGCGCGCCTCGCACACCGCCGACGTCTTCCTCGACGAGGTCCGGGTGCCCGCCGGCTTCGTGCTCGGCGGCAAGGAGAAGCTCGACGAACGCCTCGCCCGCGTCCGTGAGGGCCGCGCCGGGAAGGCCCAGGCGGCGATGGCCACCTTCGAGCTGAGCCGCCCCACCGTCGGCGCGCAGGCCCTCGGCATCGCCCGCGCCGCCTACGAGTACGCGCTCGAATACGCCGGGCAGCGACAGCAGTTCGGCCGGCCGATCCTGCAGAACCAGGCGATCGCCTTCGCCCTGGCCGACCTGCGCACCGAGATCGACTGCGCCCGGCTGCTGATCTGGCGGGCCGCCTGGATGGGCCGCAACGACCGGCCGTTCACCGCGGGCGAGGGCTCGATGTCGAAGCTCAAGGCGGGCGAGGTCGCCGTCGCGGCCGCCGAGAAGGCCGTGCAGATCCTCGGCGGCGCCGGCTACAGCCGCGAGCACCCGGTGGAACGCTGGTACCGCGACTCGAAGATCTACACCATCTTCGAGGGGACGAGTGAGATCCAGCGCCTCGTCATCTCCCGCGCGATCTCCGGCCTGCCGATCGCCTGACTCCACGGCTCCCGGCCTCCACCGCAGCGGCCGCCGTCCCGTCCCGGTCGCCGTTCAGTTGCCCCAGCGGCCCGCCTCCGTCTGCACCTCCAGCGCCGTCCGGTGGGGCGGCTCGGAGCGCTCGCGGAGCAGCTCGCCGGCGATGGAGTAGCGCGGCGCCTTGCCCGGCCGGCGCTGCGCCTGCCCGACGATCGCGTCGACCAGCGAGGTCGCCATGGACAGCCGCGGGTAGGCGGCGTGGAGCGCGGCCCCGGTGGCGTCCGGGACGAAGTCGGCGCCGTACCCGAAGTCGAGGCCCACGCCGAGGCGGACGAACTCGCACAGGGTGCCGCTGCGCTCGGCGATGCCGGGCGAGGAGTGCAGGGCGATCGCCTGCCACACGGCGTCGACCTGCGGCGCGGCGAAACCCTGCCCGGTGAGGAACTCCGCGGCGGCGTCGGCGCCGTCCACCTCGAAGCGCTGCTGCCCGTCGCCGCGCACGGTGAGGCCGATGTCGTGCAGCGTGCAGGCCAGGAAGAGCAGTTCGGGGTCGTAGTCGCGGCCCGCCTCGGCGCCCCGGTGGTCGGCGAGCAGGCGGGCGAAGACCGCGCTGCGGATGCTGTGGTGCGCGACGGACGGCGTCTCCTCGCGGAGCACGAGGTCGAGCGCGGCCCGGGCGGCCGGGGTCGCGGGCAGCTCTGGCAGGCCCGCCCCGCCGGTCGCGGCCGGGGCGGCAGGGGCGGCAGGGGCGGCGGCACGGGGCGCGGCGTCGGTACCGGTGCGGGTGCCGGCGTCGGTGTCGGTGTCGGTGTCGGTGTTCATGGACTCCATGCTCGTCCGCGCCGGGCCGGGTCTACAGTGGCGGCAATGCCACCGTGCGAGAGGATCCGGCCATGATCGAGCACGGCCCCGCCGGCCCCCCGCACCAGGTGGCCGTGCTCGTGCTGGACGGTTTCCTGCCGCTGGACCTCGGCATCCCGGCCCAGGTCTTCGCCCGACGGGCCGGCCTGCCCTACCGCCTGACGCTGTGCGCGCCCGTACCGGGCCAGGTCCCGTCCGCCTCCGGCTTCTCCGTCACCGTCGAGTCCGGCCTGGACGCCCTGGGGCGTGCGGACACCGTCGTCGTGCCCGGCTTCGCCGACCCGCTGCGCCCCTTCGAGCCCGCCGTCGTCGGGGCGCTGCGCGCCGCCCACGCGCGGGGCGCCCGCATGGTGTCGATCTGCACCGGCGCCTTCGCCCTGGCCGCCGCGGGCGTGCTCGACGGCCTGAGCGCCACGACCCACTGGCAGTACGCCCGCGAACTCGCCGCCCGTCCCGGCGTCACCGTGGTGCCCGAGGTGCTCTACGTCGACGAGGGCAGCGTGCTGACCTCCGCCGGCGTCGCCGCCGGCATCGACCTGTGCCTGCACCTCGTACGCCGCGACCTCGGCGCCCGCACGGCCAACCGGCTCGCCCGCGGCCTCGTCGCCGCACCCCACCGCGAGGGCGGGCAGGCGCAGTTCGTCCGGCAGCCGCTGCCCGCGGGCCCCGGTGACAGTTCGCTGGCCGGCACCCGCGCCTGGGCGCTGGAGCACCTGTGCGAGCCGCTGACCGTCGCCGGCCTGGCGGCGCACGCCCACATGTCGACCCGCACCTTCGCCCGGCGCTTCACCGCCGAGACCGGTGTCACCCCGCTCGCCTGGCTGCTGACGGCCCGTCTGGACCACGCACGCGAACTGCTCGAGCACAGCGACCTCGGCATCGACCGGGTCGCCGAGCGCAGCGGCCTCGGGAGCCCGTCCAACCTGCGCCTGCACTTCCGCCGCGCACTGGGCACCTCCCCCGGCGCGTACCGCAGGGCCTTCGGCGCGCCGCCCGCCGACCGCGCCGCATCCGCCACCACCGCCGGTCGGCCGGACCGCACCGGCTGAACGCGCGGCCGGAGTCGGCCACACGCACGGCGCTGCGGCCGGACACCGCCGGGCGGTTGCGGCCCCGGCGGCGCCCGCTCCGTCTGTCGGAGAGTCAGAGTCCGGTCGCTGCAGGCGACGCCGCGGGGTGCTCGACGGGCTCCGGGCTGCACCTGTCATCGAAATCAGCAATCGACTGTGCGACTTTCAATCTGTCAATACGATTGTCAATTAGCGCCTTTTGACTGACCCACTCATGACAAGGAGCCCCTTCGTGCCCCTCCCCGCCGCACCCCTTCCCGCAGCACCCGGCTCCGGCCCGCCCAGACTCCCCGGAGAGGCCGGTGCACCGTGACGCTGTCACTCGACACGACCACCCGCCTGCTCGTCGGGCTCGGACTCGTCCTCGCACTGAGCCGGGGCGCCGGCCGGGTGGCCGTCCGGTTCGGCCAGCCCCCCGTGCTCGCGGAGATCGCCGTCGGCATCGCGCTGGGCCCCTCCCTCCTGGGCCGGCTCGCCCCGGCACTGCACGCGCAGCTCTTCGGGCCCGGTCCGACGGCCGTGTTCGACGGGCTCGCCCAGATCGCCGTCGCCCTCTACGCCTTCGAGATCGGCTCGCACCTCACGGAGCCCACCGCCGCCGGGGAGCGGAAGGGCCGCTCGCCCGTCCTGCTCGCCCTCGTCTCGCTGACGGTGCCGGCCGCCGCCGGGCTGGCGCTCGCCCCCTGGCTCCACGGCCGGGGGGAGACGGCCGGCCAGGCCGCGTTCACCGTGTTCCTGGCCTGCGCACTCGGCGTGACGGCCGTCCCGGTGCTCGCCCGCATCCTGCAGGACAAGGCGATGGACCGCACTCCGGTGGGACGCCTGAGCCTGGCCGCCGCGGCGCTCGGGGACGGCGCCTGCTGGTGCCTGTTCGCCGTGGCCCTGTGGCTGTCGGGCGGCATCGACGCCGTCCGCCTGACCGTCGGCCTCGCAGGTGTGGTCGCCGCGGCGGCCGTCGCCCGGTGGCGGTCCGGCCACGGTGACCGGCCCGTACGGCCGCGCCGTGAGCGGTCGGCCGCCGAGACGCTCGGCGCGGTCTGCCTGGCCGCCGCGGTGTCGTCCGCCCTCGGGCTGCACGCGCTCTTCGGCGGGCTGGCGCTCGGCCTCGCGTGGCCGGCGACCGCGCGCGACGCCGCCTCCCCCGGCCGGGCCGGCGGCGGCACCGGCACCGCGGTGCTGTCCGGGGCCCTGCTGCCCTGCTTCTTCCTGGGCGCGGGCCAGCAGGTCGACC
The DNA here is from genome assembly GCF_045862635.1 of Kitasatospora sp. NE20-6. Lineage (NCBI taxonomy): Bacteria > Bacillati > Actinomycetota > Actinomycetes > Kitasatosporales > Streptomycetaceae > Kitasatospora > Kitasatospora sp. NE20-6. The sequence continues at coordinate 4,965 of NZ_BPRL01000073.1, read as the reverse complement.
TGGGACCACGGCTGGCGACCGGCGGATTCCTCGGTCTGGTCCTGCTGCTGCTCGTGGTCTCGCTGGCGACGAAGGCCCTGGCCTGCGCCGTGACCGGCCGCTGGTACGGGCTGGGGCGGCGCGACTCCGTACGGCTGGGCGTGCTGATGAACACGAAGGGGCTCACCGAGATCGTGGTGCTCACCGCGGGCCACCGGGCCGGGCTCGTCGGGCAGGCGCTGTTCGAGGCCCTGCTGGTGGTCGCCCTGGTCTCGACGATGGCCGCCGGGCCGGTGCTGGCGGCCCTCGACTCACGGGATGCCCGGGCCGCACGGGACGCGCGGAGCACCCGGGACGACCGGCCGGGTCCGCACCGGCAGCCGCATCCGCGGCCCCGGAACGGCGAGGCCGCCGCCGCGGAACCCGCGACGGCGGCAGGCGCCGGGTGACGCCTCCTCCGGCCGACGGATCCCGGCGGGTGCGCCGGCCGGGATCCGGGCCGGGAACGGCCGTGGGGGGGGGCGGTGGGGGGGGGGGGGGGGGGGGGGGGCCCCCCCCCCCCCCGGGGGCCCCCCCCCCGCCCCCCGCCGCGGCCCCGGGGGCGACCCCCCCCCCCGTGGGGCGGTCCGATGGTGCTGGGCAGGTCGGGGGTGTCACCGCCCAGCACCGTCGGACCGCCCCACGGCGTCCGGCCGCGACGCGGTGTCAGACCGCCGCCGACCGGCCCCGGTAGACCTCCAGGGTGCGCCGGGCCGCGAGGTCCCAGGAGAAGTCCTGCACGGCCCGCTCCCGGCCGGCCAGACCGTACTTCTCGGCGAGGTCCGGGTCGTCGAGCAGCAGGTTGACCGCCATCGCGAGCTCCAGCGCCAGCTGCTCGGGGTCGGCCGGCTCGCCCGTGCCGTCCGGCCGCTGCTCGTACGGGACGAGCAGGCCGGTGCGGCCGTGTTCGACGACCTCCGGGATCCCGCCGACGGCGGTGGCCACCACCGCGGTGCCGCAGGCCATGGCCTCCAGGTTGACGATGCCCATCGGCTCGTACATCGACGGGCAGACGAAGGCCGTCGCATGGGTCAGGAGCTGGCGCAGCAGGGCCGGTTCGACCATGGCGTCGATCCGGTGGACCCCCTGCCGGACCTTGCCGAGCCCGTCCACCAGCCCGGCGACCTCGGCCGCGATCTCCGGGGTGTCGGGCTGCCCGCAGCAGAGCACCAGCTGCGCGTGCGGCCGCAGTTGGAAGGCGGCCCGCAGGAGGTGCGGGAGTCCCTTCTGCCGGGTGACGCGTCCGACGAAGAGCACGATCGGGCGGTCGGGGTCGATGCCCAGCTCCTCCAGGGCCTGCGTCCCGTGGTCGGGGCGGTACACGTCGGTGTCGATCCCGTTGTGGATCACGTGGATCCGGTCGGGCGACACCTCCGGGTAGGCCGTGAGGATGTCGGCGCGCATCGCGGCGGAGACCGCGATCAGGGCGTCGGCGGACAGCGCGGGCGTCCGCTCCATCCAGCTGGAGAGGGCGTAGCCGCCGCCCAGTTGCTCGGCCTTCCAGGGCCTCAGCGGTTCGAGGCTGTGCATCGTCATGACATGGGGGATGCCGTGCAGCCGCGCGGCGAGGTCCCCCGCCATGTTGGTGTACCAGGTGTGACTGTGGACCAGGTCGCTGCCGGCGCAGTCCGCCGCGATCCGCAGGCCGGCGCCGAGGAACCGCAGCGCGGCGTTGGCGTCCTCCAGGTCGTGCGGGGTGTCGTAGGCGGATGTGCCGGGTTCGGACCTGTCCTGGCCGAAGCACCGTACGCGGACGTCGGCGTGGCGTCGCAGGGCGCGGGTGAGCTCCGCGGCGTGGACGCCCGCTCCCCCGTAGACCTCGGGCGGGTACTCCCTGGTCAGGAGGTCGACTCGCATCTGGATCCCTTCCTCGGGGCGCGACCGGCGGCCCGCCGGTCGTTCACGGCGCGGTTCGTCCGGGCCGGCTCGTCAGCAGCAGCCGCCCTGGCCGGGGCCGTTGGTGGGGGTCGGGGAGGCGCTGGCGGCCGCAGGGGCGGGGACCGGCCCGCCGGCCGACGCGGTGGCACCCACCGGGGCGAGGAGGAGGACCAGACCGGCGGAGGCGAGCGTGGCGGCAGCGAGGGCGGTGAGCTTGCGCACGGGTGTGCTCCTTGGGTTCCGTGGGGACGGGGTGTCGATTGACACGATGAGTCAAACGCACTTAACAAGGCTTGTCAATCAGAGTCATTCGAGGGGATGCTGGCTACAGAGTGAATGCAGTGAGTGCCTGCGGGTATGCAGCCCTCTGGGGGAGAATCCCAAGAGGTCAGGGCCGGGGTCGCACTACTTGGCCAGCGCCTGCGACTGATGTAAAAAGGTTAGTAAAGTGCACACGACTGAGGATCGGCCGGACGCCGGACTCCCCTCAACCGGAGAACCATGGAGCGATCACAGAGCGAGACCAGCGGGATCGGACAGCGGCTCCGCAAACTGCGGCTGGAGAAGGGACTCAACCAACAGGACCTCGCCTCCGCCGACATCTCCGTCAGCTACGTCTCGCTGATCGAGACGGGGAAGCGGGCACCCTCCGAGGCCGTGCTGAAGTTCCTCGCGGAACGGGTCGGGTGCTCGGTCGAGTACCTGCGCACCGGACGCGACGACGCACGGGTCAAGGAGCTCGAACTCAAGATCGCCTTCGGCGACATGGCGCTGCGCAACGGGGCCAACGGGGAGGCGCTGCAGTCCTACAGCGAAGCCCTGGCGTCCGCGCCGTTCCTGGGCGAGGCGATGATCCGACGGGCACGGACCGGGCAGGCCATGGCCTTCGAGAAGCTGGGCCGGCTCGAAGCCGCGATCCAGCTGCTCACCTCGCTCTTCGAGGACCCCGGCACCGTCGTCGGCTCCGCCGAGTGGGCCCAGCTCGCGGTGGCGCTGTGCCGCTGCCACCGCGAGTCGGCGAACCACCTGCTGAGCGTCGAGATCGGCGAGAAGGCCATGCGCGAACTCGACACCCTCGGCATGGAGGTGACCGACGACCACATGCAGCTCGGCGCCACCCTGATCGACTGCTACCGCGTCAGGGGTGATCTCGCGCAGGCGCACGTCGTGGCCTCGCGCCTGATGCCGCTGGCCGAGGAGACCGGCTCCCGGGTCGCCCGCGGATCCGTCTACTGGAACGCCGCCCTGGTGGCCAAGTCGCAGGGCCGCACCAGCGAGGCCCTCGCCCTGACCGAACGCGCGCTGATCATGATGGCGGAGACGGACAACGTCCGTCACCAGTCCCTGCTCAAGACCGTCTACGGCACGCTCATGCTGGAGTCGGCCAACCCCGACCTGGAGCGGGCCAGGACGCTCCTGGCCGAGGCGCAGCAGGGCCTGCTGGAGGTCGGCACCTCCTCGGAGCAGGCGTTCTGCGAGACGAGCCTGGCCCAGGTGTCGGTGCGCGACGGGCAGTTCGAGGCGGCGGTGGCGCACGCCAGCCGCGCCCTCGGACTGTTCCGCAACGAGCCGCGCTGGGAGTCCGCCAAGGCCCGTACGGTGCTCGCCCAGGCGCAGTTCCGGTCCGGCGACGGCGTGACGGGCGAGGCCACCCTGAACGCCGTCGAACGGCAGCTGACGCAGATCCCGGTCACCCGCAGCACGGCCGAGGTCTGGCGGTACATCGGTGACGTCTGGAAGGAGAACGGGCACCCCTCGGAAGCGATGGAGGCCTACCAGCGGGCGCTCACCGAGGTCGGGCTGCGCGGCCTGCCGGCCGGCAGCACGGCCGTCACCCGCAGCTGACCCGGCCACGCGAACGGCGGGTGCCGGCCCCTCGAAGGGGTCGGCACCCGCCGTTCGCGGTGTCCGCCGCCGGTGCGGTGTCCGCCGTTCGCGCCGCGCCCGCCGTACCTGCCGGGGACGCGGCGCGTGCGCCGTCCGCTCAGACCGTGCCCGGCTCCTCCGGGACGAGCCAGACGGTGGCCAGCGGCGGCAGGACGAGCTCGGCACTGGCGGCCTGGCCGTTCCACGGCACGGGCTCGGTGCGGACGGTGCCCGTGCCGCCCGCGCCGCTGCCGCCGTACGCCTCGGCGTCGGTGTCGAGCAGGATGCGCCAGGCGCCCGCGCGGGGCAGGCCCAGGCGGTAGCCGGGCCGGGGCGTCGGGGAGAAGTTGCTGACGCTCACCAGCGGCCGGCCCGCGGCGTCGAGCCGGGTGAAGGCGAGCACGTTGTCGTCGGCGGCGTCGGCCTCCAGCCAGCGGAAGCCGTCGGGGGTGGTGTCCTGCTCCCAGAGGGCGGGGGTGGCGCGGTAGGTGTGGTTGAGGTCGGCGACCAGCTGCCGGACGCCGCGGTGGTCGGCGGCCGCGGGCCAGTCGTCGGCGAGCACCCACCACTGCGGCCCGCTCTCGTGGTCCCACTCCGCACCCTGGGCGAACTCCTGCCCCATGAAGAGGAGCTGCTTGCCGGGGTGGGCCCAGACGTAGCCGAGGTAGGCGCGGTGGTTGGCGCGCTGCTGCCACCAGTCGCCGGGCATCTTGGAGACCAGCGACTGCTTGCCGTGCACGACCTCGTCGTGCGAGATCGGCAGCACGTAGTTCTCGGAGTACGCGTAGACCATCGAGAACGTCATGTCGTGGTGGTGGTAGCGGCGGTGCACCGTCTCCCTCCCCATGTACGCCAGGGAGTCGTGCATCCAGCCCATGTTCCACTTCAGGCCGAAGCCGAGGCCGCCGCTGTCGGTGGGGCGGGTGACGCCGTCCCAGGCGGTGGACTCCTCGGCGATCGTGATCACGCCCGGGCAGCGCCGGTAGACCGTCGCGTTCATCTCCTGGAGGAACCGCACGGCGTCGTGGTTCTCGTGCCCGCCCTGGGCGTTGGGGGTCCAGGCCCCCTGCGGGCGGGAGTAGTCGAGGTAGAGCATGGAGGCGACGGCGTCGACGCGCAGGCCGTCGACGTGGAACTCCTCGCACCAGTAGACGGCGTTGGCGACGAGGAAGTTGCGGACCTCGGTGCGGCCGTAGTCGAACT
>NZ_BPRL01000072.1:0-60582 GCF_045862635.1 Kitasatospora sp. NE20-6 | reverse complement strand
TACAAGCAGGCCGACGGCGCCTACACCTCGTACGACAAGGTCGGCGAGCCGGAGCGCAAGGTCTTCGCGACCGCGGTGAACGCCCTGGGCGAGCCGCTGTCGAAGCTGGCCGCCGCGGTCGTCGCCAAGTAACCGGCACCCCGCACCCGCCACCCGCGCCCCGCCGTGGCGGCCCCACCCGGCCGCCACGGCTCCCGCAGAGCCAGGACGAAGGACACGCCCGTGGACGCCGAAACGCCCGAGCCCACCGACCAGGACACCACCGACCGGGACACCGCCGCCGAGACGGCCTCCCCCAGCCGCCGGGCCGTCATCGGCTGGGCCGGCGCGGGCCTGGCGCTCGGCGCCGCCGCGGCCGGCTCGGTGGCCGCCGCCACGATGCACGAGGCCGTCCCCGCCGCGCCGGGCATCGACTCCACCGTCGGCATCCCGTTCTACGGCGACCACCAGGCGGGCATCGCCACGCCCGTCCAGGACCGCCTGCACTTCGCCGCCTTCGACGTCACCACCACGGACCGCGCGGCCCTGGTGAAGATGCTGAAGGAGTGGACGAAGGCCGCCGCCGCGATGACCGGCGGCCGCGAGGTCGGCACCGGTGCCACGGGCGGCATCCCCGAGGCGCCGCCGGACGACACCGGCGAGGCGCTGGACCTGCCCGCCTCCCGCCTCACCCTGACGATCGGCTTCGGCCCGACCCTCTTCGAGAAGGACGGCGTCGACCGCTTCGGCCTCAAGGCCCGGCGGCCCGAGGCCCTCGTCGACCTGCCGAAGTTCCCCGGCGACCGGCTGGAGCCCGGCCGCACCGGCGGCGACATCTGCGTGCAGGCCTGCGCGGACGACCCGCAGGTCGCCGTGCACGCCATCCGCAACCTCGCCCGGATCGGCATGGGCGTGGTGAACGTCCGCTGGTCGCAGCTCGGCTTCGGCAAGACCTCCTCGACCACCCCCGAGGCGCAGACCCCGCGCAACCTCATGGGCTTCAAGGACGGCACCCACAACATCGCCGGCACCGACGACAAGGCGCTCGCCGAGCACGTGTGGGCCGCCGCCGGCGAGGGCCCCGAGTGGATGACCGGCGGCTCGTACCTCGTCTCCCGCCGGATCCGCATGACGATCGAGACGTGGGACCGCACCGCGCTGCAGGAGCAGGAGGACGTGTTCGGCCGCAGCAAGGGCGAGGGCGCCCCGGTCGGCAAGCAGAAGGAACGGGACACCCCGGACCTGTCCGCGATGAAGAAGGACGCGCACGTCCGCCTCGCGCACCCGGACAGCAACGACGGGCTGATGATCCTGCGCCGGGGCTTCTCCTTCACCGACGGCACGGACGGCCTGGGCCGCCTCGACGCCGGCCTGTTCTTCCTCGCGTACCAGCGCGACACCCGCAAGGCGTTCGTGCCGCTGCAGTCGCGGCTGGCCGCGAACGACGCGCTCAACGAGTACATCGTGCACGTCGGCTCCGGGCACTTCGCGTGCCCGCCCGGCATCCGCAAGCCCGGCGAGTGGTGGGGCCAGGCCCTCTTCGGCTGAGCCCCGACCCTGCCCTCGTACCACCTCCACCCCCGGGAGCCCCTGTGTTCGGCAACTACCTGATCGGACTGCGCGAAGGCCTCGAAGCCAGCCTCGTCGTCTGCATCCTGATCGCCTACCTCGTCAAGACCGGGCGGCGCGACCGCCTCGCCCCGGTGTGGGCGGGCATCGCGGCGGCCGTCGTGCTGAGCATGGCGTTCGGCGCGGTGCTGCAGTACGGGTCGACCCAGCTGAGCTTCGAGGCGCAGGAGGCGCTCGGCGGCTCGCTGTCGATCATCGCCGTCGGCCTGGTCACCTGGATGGTCTTCTGGATGCGCCGCACCGCGCGGCACCTGAAGGCCGAGCTGCACGGCAAGCTCGACGCGGCGCTGGCGATGGGCACCTTCGCGCTCGTCGTCACCGCGTTCCTCGCCGTGGGGCGCGAGGGCCTGGAGACCGCGCTGTTCATCTGGACGGCCGTGCAGGCCACCAGCGACGGCGTCCGGCCGCTCGTCGGCGCCGCCCTCGGCCTGCTCACCGCCGTCGCGCTCGGCTGGCTGTTCTACCGCGGCGCGCTGAAGATCAACCTCGCGAAGTTCTTCACCTGGACGGGCGCGATGCTCGTCGTCGTCGCCGCCGGCGTGCTCGCGTACGGCGTGCACGACCTGCAGGAGGCCGGCTGGATCCCCGGCCTGCACACCCAGGCCTTCGACGTCTCCGGCACCGTCCCCAAGGACAGCTGGTACGGCACCCTGCTCAAGGGCGTCTTCAACTTCCAGCCCGACCCGACCTGGCTGCAGGTGGCCGTCTGGGCCGCGTACCTGGTGCCGACGCTGGCGCTGTTCCTGTGGCAGCCGGGCGGCTCCGCGCCGAAGTCCGCAGCCGCCGCGCAGACCTCCCCCACCTCGGGGAAGCCCTCCGCCTGAACCCGGCCCGACGGGCCTGCACCCCCGCGGGGGTGCAGGCCCGTCGGCATGTCCGGGGCTACCGGTCGAAGACGACCAGCGAGCGTCCGCCGCGGCCGGCGGCCATCCGCTCGAACGCGGCGGGGATGTCCTCCAGGCCGATCCGGTCGGTGATCAGCGCGTCCAGGTCGAGGCGCCCGGCCAGCACGTGGCCGGCGAGTTCCGGCACCGCCTCGACGGGGTCGCAGCTGCCGTAGACGCAGGCGGTGAGCGTACGGGCGTAGTGGAAGAGCTCCAGCGCGGAGAAGGACACCATGTCCTGCTTGCCGCCGATGCCGACCACCGTGGCCCGGCCGCCGCGCCGGGTCGCGGACCACGCCGAACGGATGGCGTCGCCGCGGCCCACGCACTCGAAGGCGTGGTCGGCGCCGCGCCCGCCGGTGATCCCACGGACGGCCTTCGGCGTGCTGTCGTCGGCGAGCAGGAACTCGGTCGCGCCGTGCAGGCGGGCCAGCTCCTCCTTCTCCGGGGAGACGTCGACGGCGATCACCCGGGCGGCACCGGCGATCCGGGCGGACTGCAGGACCGTCAGGCCGATGCCGCCGAGCCCGTAGACCACGACGGTCTCCCCCGCGCGGACGCGGGCCGCGTGGTGCACGGCGCCGTAGCCCGTCAGGACGGCGCAGCCGAGGAGTGCGGCGGAGTCGAGGGGCACGCCGTCCGGCAGCGGCAGGACGGCGCCCTCGTCGACGACGGTCTCCTCGGCGAAGGCGCCGACGCCCAGGCCCGGGTGGAGGCCGGTGCCGTCGGGCAGGGAGGCGTAGAGCCCGGTCGAGGCGGTGGCGGCGTTCTCGCACAGCCACGGCTCGCCGGCCGCGCACGAGTCGCAGGCGCGGCAGGCGGGGGCCCAGTTGAGCACCACCCGGTCGCCGGGGCGGACGGTGGTGACGTCCTCGCCGACCTCGGTGACGATGCCGGCGCCCTCGTGGCCGAGCACCAGCGGCAGGGTGGCGCGCAGCATGCCGCGGGTGAGGGAGAGGTCGGAGTGGCAGACCCCGGCGGCGGCGAGGCGGATGCGGACCTGGCCGGGGCCGGGACCAGGCAGGTCGATGTCGACGATTTCGAGCGGGGCCCCGGCGGAGCGCAGGACGGCGGCGCGGACCATGGCGGTCACCTCGGTGGTCTCGGAGGTCTTCGGAAAAGCTCGGCGGTCTTCGGGGAAGGGGGCGGGCCGGGCGGGCCCGGAGCGGTCAGAACTGGAGGGACTTGGTCTGCAGGAACTCCTCCAGGCCGTACCGGCCGAGCTCGCGGCCCACGCCGGAGTTCTTGTAGCCGCCGAACGGTGCGAGCGGGTTGAAGCGGCCGCCGTTGATGTCGACCTGGCCGGTGTCCATGCGGCGTGCGAAGGCGGCGGCGGTCTCGTCGTCGGCGGCCCAGACGGCCCCCGCGAGGCCGTACTCGGTGCCGTTGGCGATCTCCAGGGCGTGGGCCTCGTCGCGGTAGGGGAGGACGACGAGCACCGGCCCGAAGATCTCCTCCTGGGCGGCTGCGGAGTCCGGGTCGACGTCGGCCAGCACGGTGGGGCGGACGTAGTAGCCGCGCTCCAGGCCCTCGGGCTGCTCGGGGCCGCCGGCGACCAGCCGGGCGCCGCCCTCGACGGCGCCGGTGATGTAGCCGCGGACGCGTTCGCGCTGGCGGGCGCTGACCAGCGGGCCGAGGCGGGTGGCCGGGTCGGCCGGGTCGCCGGGGGTGTACTTGGCGGCGGCGGTGGCGGCGAGCGCGAGGGCCTCCTCGTACTGGTCGCGGTGGACGAGGAGGCGGGTCCACGCGGTGCAGGTCTGGCCGGTGTTGGCGAAGACGTTGGCGATGTTGACGTTGACCGCGCGGGCGAGGTCGGCGCCGGGCAGCACCACGTTGGCGGACTTGCCGCCCAGCTCCAGGGCGACCCGCTTGATGCCGCGTCCGGCGCTCTCGCCGATGGCGCGGCCGACGGCGGTCGACCCGGTGAAGGAGACCAGGTCGATCCCGGGGTGGTCGGCGAGTGCGGCGCCGACCACCGTGCCGAGGCCGGTGACCATGTTGAACACGCCGGGCGGGAGGTCCGCACCGTCGACGATCCGGGCGAAGAGCCGGGCCACCAGGGGCGTCTCCTCGGACGGCTTCAGCACCACGGTGCAGCCCGCGGCGAGCGCCGGGACGACCTTGGCGACGATCAGGTGCAGCGGGTAGTTCCACGGTGTGACGGCGGCGACGACGCCCGCGGGCTCGCTGTAGACCGTGGAGTTGCCGACCTTCTCCTCGAAGTCGTACGAGGCCAGCACGTCGAGGTAGGCCGTGGCGACGGCGATGGGGGTGCCGGCCTGGACGGCGTCGGCGAAGCCGATCGGGGTGCCGAGCTCGGCGGTGACGGTGGTGGCGATCTCGGCGCGGTGGGCGACCAGCCCGTCGCGGAGCCGGGTGAGTGCGGCGAGGCGTTCCTCGCGGGTGGTGGCGGCCCAGCCTGGGGCCGCGGCCCGGGCGGCGGCGACGGCGGCGTCCACGTCGGCGCGGGTGCCCGCGGGGACGGCGGCGAGCGGCTGTTCGGTGGCCGGGTCGATCACCTCGATGGTGTCCGGGCCGGTGGCCGGCCGCCATGTGCCGCCGATGTAGTGGTCCGCGTAGTGCTGCACCCGATGCTCCTCGCTGTCCGCCGACTTTAACTAGCAGTGATAGTTAAGTGGCGCGGGGGCGCCCGGCGCAAGAGACCCGACAGGACCGCCCGCAGGGTGCGACCAACGCCACACCCCGGCCCGCACCGGCCCGCACCGGCCCGCGCCGAAGCCGCCGCCCCGTCGCCCCCGGCCGCCGCCCGGACGGCGATCCGCGCCGCACCCCGGCGGTAGGGTGTGGTCGCATGGACGCTCGAACAGCCCGCACCGACCCCGCTCCCCCACGGTCGGCGGCCCGCGAGCGGCTCCTCACGACGGCCTCCGAACTCTTCTACTCCGAGGGCGTCCAGGCCGTCGGGGTCGACCGGCTGATCGCCGCCGCCGGCGTCACCAAGGCCACCTTCTACCGCCACTTCCCCGGCAAGGACGCCCTCGTCCTCGCCTACCTCGACGCCCGCGACCGGATGGTCCGCAGCCGGCTCGCCGAAGCGGCAGCCGCCGCACCCGACCCGCGCAGCACCCTCGCCGTGCTGGTCGAGGCCCTCTCCGCCGAGGTGTGCGGGCCGGGCTTCCGCGGCTGCCCCTTCATCAACGCCGCCGCCGAGTACCCGGACCCCGCACACCCCGTACGGCTCCTGGTCGCCGCGCACCGCCGCTGGTTCCTCGACGCCCTCACCGGCCTGCTCACCGCCTGCGGCCACCCGGACCCGGCCGCCGGCGCAGGCACGCTCCTCCTGCTGCGCGACGGCGCGATGGTCGGCGGCTACCTCGACGGCCCCGGCACCCGCACCCGGATCGCGCAGGCCGCGACGGCCCTGGTCGGACCACTGGCCGGACCGCCGACCGGACCGCAGACCGGGCCCGCCTGACACCCCGGCAGGCCGCGCCCGCACCGGCACCGTCCTGCGCCGGCCCCTGTCCCAGTCCCAGTCCCTGCCGCGGTCCCCCGTCCCGCCCCCCGGCCCTGCCCCTGCGCCGGACGCCCGGCGCCGGCCCGGCGCGACCGGGCGCTAGGGTGCTGCCACTCACCCCCAGGAAGGCCGCGCGATGGACGACCCGACCGACGCCACCCACCCCGCCGGCCACCGTCCGGGCACCCGCCTGCGCATCGCCGTGCTCGGCGCGGGCAGCATCGGCTGCCACCTCGGCGGGCTGCTGGCGTCCGTCGCCGACGTCACCCTGATCGGCCGCCCGGCCGCGATGGACGAGCTGCGCACCCACGGCCTGACCCTCACCGGCGGCGGCCGGGCGACCGTCACCGTGCCGGCCGCACGGCTGCACCTGGCGACCGCGCCCGACGCCGTCGAGGGCGCCGACCTCGTGCTGGTGACGGTCAAGTCGGCCGCCACCGCGGAGGCCGCCGCATCCGTCGCCGACCGGCTCGGGCCGCGGACGGCCGTGGTCAGCTTCCAGAACGGCCTGCACAACCCCGCCGCGATCCGCGCCGCGGTCGGCGACCGCCCGGTGATCGCCGGCATGGTGCCCTACAACGTGCTGCAGACCGGGCCCGGCGTCTTCCACCAGGGCTCCGGCGGGGCGCTGATGACGGACGACCAGCCGGCCGGCGCCCCGCTCGCGGCCGCGGCCCGGGCGGCGGGCCTCGCCCTCGAACAGCGCGCCGACATGCGCGAGGTGCAGCACGGCAAGCTGCTGATGAACCTCAACAACGCCGTCAACGCGCTCTCCGGGCTGCCGTTGCGCGAGGAGCTCGGCCACCGCGCCTACCGGCGCTGCCTGGCGCTCTGCCAGCGCGAGGCACTCGCCGCCATGCGCGCCGACGGGGTGCGGCCGGCCCGGCTCGGCGCACTGCCGACGGCACTGCTGCCCCACCTGCTGGCGCTGCCCGACGGCATCTTCCGGCGGCTGGCCGCGGCGACGCTGCAGGTCGACGCCGAAGCCAGGTCGTCGACCTGGGAGGACCTGCGACGCGGGCGGCGCACCGAGATCGACAGCCTGCAGGGCGAAGTCGTCGCCATGGCGGCGCGGCACGGCCTGCCCGCACCCGCCAACACCCGCCTGATCGAGCTGGTGCGCGCCGCGGAGGCCGCGGGCCCGGAGCGGCTGCCCGCCCTGGGCGGCGCGGAGCTGCTGGCCGAGCTGACGGCCGCCGCCGCGCACCGCCACCAGACCCCCTGAATACGAACGCTGGATGCGTATTTGATAGGCTGTCGACGTGAGGCTGACCAAGAGCACCGACATCGCCCTGCGCATCGCCATGCGGCTGGCCGTGCTGGACGAGGCGTCCAACCCGACCACCCGCGAGGTCGCGGCGGCCGTGGACGTGCCGTTCACGCACGCCGCGAAGGTGGTCAGCCGGCTGCAGCACCTCGGTGTCGTGGAGGCCCGGCGGGGGCGCAGCGGCGGCCTGGCGCTCACGCTCGCCGGGCGCACCGGTTCGCTCGGCGCCCTGCTGCGCGAACTGGAGGGCGTGGGCGACGTGGTGGGCTGCGAGGACGATCCGCCGTGTCCGCTGCGGGCGGCCTGCCGGCTGCGCGGTGTGCTGCGGCAGGCACAGGAGGCGTTCTACGCGGTGCTCGACCCGCTGTCGGTCGAGGACCTCGTGGCGTCGCCGACCGGCCCGGTGCTGCTCGGGCTGTCGGCCCGCCCGCCGGACTGAGCACCCCGGCACGACCCCTGGCACGACCCCCGGCACGACCCCCGGCACGATGCGGCGCCGGGCCGCCACGCGGCGGCCCCGGAAGCCGCAGCCAGCCATCAAAATGCGAAGATCACTTACCTATTAGGAGTCACACGATGCTCTCCCCGCAGAACGCCCCGGTCGTCGAAGCCACGCTGCCGGTCGTCGGCGCCGCCGTCGGCGACATCACGGAGCGCTTCTACGAGCGGCTCTTCGCCGCCCACCCGGAGCTGCTGCGCGACCTCTTCAACCGCGGCAACCAGGCGAACGGCAGCCAGCAGCAGGCCCTCGCCGGGTCGATCGCCGCCTTCGCCTCGGCCCTCGTCGCCCACCCGGACCAGCGGCCGGACCGCATGCTCGCCCGGATCGCCCACAAGCACGCCTCGCTCGGCGTCGCCCCGGAGCTCTACCCGGTCGTCCACGAGCACCTCTTCGCCGCGATCGTCGACGTCCTGGGCGAGGCCGTCACCCCGGAGGTCGCGGCCGCCTGGGACGAGGTGTACTGGCTGATGGCCAACGCCCTGATCGCCCTGGAGAAGGGCCTGTACGCGGCCGCGGGCAGCGCACCGGGCGCACCGCGCCGCCCGTACACGGTGGTGGCACGGCTGCTGGAGACCGCCGACGTCGCCACCTTCCTGGTGCGCCCGGCCGACGGCGGGCCGGTACCTGCCGTCCGGCCCGGCCAGTACGTCTCCGTACAGGTCGAACTCCCCGACGGTGCACGGCAGATCCGCCAGTACAGCCTCTCCGGACAGCCCGACGGCGCGCTGCAGTTCTCGGTCAAGCGGGTGGCCGGCACCCCGGACGGCGAGGTCTCCGACCACCTGCACGCGCACGTCACCGCGGGCGACGTGCTGCTGCTGAGCCCGCCGTTCGGCGACGTCACCCTCGCCGACGGCGACGGCCCGGTGCTGCTCGCCTCGGCCGGCATCGGGTGCACCCCGATGATCGGCATGCTCGCCCACCTCGCCGCCACCGGCTCCGGACGGCGGGTGACAGCCGTGCACGGCGACCGGGACGAACTCTCCCACGCCTTCCGCGCCGAGCTGCACCAGCTCACCGCGAAGCTCCCCGGCGCCGAGGCGCACGTCTTCTACGAGCGGCCGCTCGGCGACCACCCGGCCGACCGGACCGGTCTGGTCGACCTCACGACCGTCGACGTGCCGGCCGGCACCACCGCGTACCTCTGCGGCCCGCTGCCGTTCCTGCGCGCGGTGCGCGGCGAGCTGATCGCGGCGGGCGTCCGGCCGGCGGACGTGCACTACGAGGTGTTCGGTCCCGACCTGTGGCTCGGCGCGGACGCCTGACCGGCCGCCCGCCCCGGCAGCCGTACCCGGCCGGTCGGCCGCCCCGGCGGTCGCACCCGGCCGGTCGGCGCGGCGGTCGCACCGGCCGGTCGGCGCGGCGGTCGCACCGGCCGGTCGCACCGGGGCCCGGGCTCAGCCGCCGAGGCGGCCCTCCAGCTGCCCGAGCAACTCGGCGAGCCGCGCCGCGAGTTCGTCGTGACGGTCACCGGTGAGCCCGGCCAGCGCCGCGCGCTCGAACGCCAGCTGGTCGGGCAGGATCCGGTCGACCAGCTCCTGCCCGTCGGCCGTGAGCTGCACGTGGGCGACCCGGCGGTCCCGGGTGTCGGTGCGCCGCTCGACCAGCCCGCGTTCCTGCAGCAGGCGCAGGCGCTTGGTGACCGCGGCGCCGGAGGAGAAGGTCTCCCGGGCGAGCTCGCCGGGCGTCAGCTCGTGGCCGGTGCGGCGCAGTGCGCCGAGCAGGTCGAACTCGGCGCGGTTGAGGCCCGCACGCCGCAGCGGGGCGTCCTCGGACTGCTGGAGCAGCGCGGCGCAGCGGTTGATCCGTCCGATGATCTCCATCGGGCCCGTGTCGAGGCCGGGGTGGACGCTCCGCCACTGCCCGACCACCGCGGAGACCGTGTCGATGTGGGCCGGCTGCGTCACCGTGTCGCCCCCTCCCGGGCCGGCGGGCCCTGCCGTCGTACCGTCGCTGCGAGCGTACGGTGTCCGGCGCGCTCCTCGGCGACCACCTGCTGTTCGGGCAGCGCGCGCTGCCACCACTCCCCGGTGGCGGTGTCGGCGGCGGTGCGCAGGTCGACGAGGGCGCCCGTGAGGGTGCGGCGGGCCACGGCGAGCGCGGCCGGCGGGAGGGCGGGGGCCGGGCCGGCGAGCAGGCGGTCGGCGGCGGTGCGGGCGTCGGCGGCGGCGGCGAGGGCGTGTTCGAGCCGGGCGCCGGCCCGGCGGTTGGTGACGAGCAGCACGGCGGCCAGGCCGGCCAGGGCGCCGGTCAGGGTGTCGGCGACCCGGTCGGTGACGAGTTCGCCGGTCTGCTGGGTGCGGCCGAACTCGGTGACGAGCAGTGCCATCGGGGTGACGCAGACGCTGCCGAGCCAGTAGTTGCGCGCGATCAGCGCCTCCGCGCCGAAACCCGCGGCGAGGCAGCACAGCACGAGCGGGACGGCGCCCCGGTGGGCGATCGGCGCGACGGCGACGAACAGCAGCAGGCCGAGGAGGTTGCCGACCACGCGCTGGAGCGTGCGGTTCCAGGTGAGGGTGAGGTTCACCTGGTACAGCGAGGCGGCGGTGACGATCGCCCAGGAGGGGCGGCCGACGCCGAGTGCGGCGGCGGCCCAGCCCGCCAGGGCGCAGCCGAGGAAGGTGCGGGCGGCGGTCGGCAGGAGCGGGGAGCCGGGCCCGAGGGCGCGCAGCGGCGAGCGGGCGGGCGCGGCACGCCCGGCGGATTCTGCGGCGAGGCCGAGGAGTTCGTCCTCGCCGCCGCCGGTGACGGGCACCGGGCGGCCGGTGCGCAACGTACGGGCGTGCGCGGTGAGGGCGGCGGCGGGCAGGCGGGCGGCCCGGGTGTCGCGGTCGTCGGCGAGGGCGTTCTCGGCGTGCACGACCAGGCGGGCGAGGGACGCGCGGTCGTCGGTGCGGGGGCCCGCGGCGAGCAGGCACTGCCAGGCGGCGTGGACGGCGGCGGCGAGGCCGGCCCGGTGGCGGTCGCGGGCCGGGGCGTCCGCGGCGAGGGTGAGGGCGGCGGCGGCGTCGAGGGCGCGGGCGACGGCGTACCGCTCGGGGCCGTCGCGGCGGACGAGGGCGGGGGCGAGGCAGACCAGCCAGGCGAGGGCGCCGGCCGCGGCGGTGAGGGCGAGCCGGCCGGGGATCTGTCCGGGCGTGACCGGGGCGAAGAGGGTGGCGGAGCTGACGAAGGCGAGGATCACGTGGCCGGGCGGGCCGATCCGGGTGGCGTCGCAGAGGGCCTTCTGCACCGCGGCGAGCAGGGCGCCGATCGCGACGAGCACGACGACGGAGGTGGTGAGCGCGGCGGCGGTCATGGCGGCGGCGCTGCCGGCGAGCATGCCGAGCACGACCCCGCCGACGGCGCGGCTGCGTGCCCGGTAGGGGAGGTGGTGGCCGTAGAGCGCACAGAGCGAGCCCGCCGTGGTGGCGGTGGCGAGGTCGAGGCGGCCTGCGGCGAGGAGCGCGCCGTCGGGGACGGCGGTGGCGACGACGACGCTGAGGGCGGGCTTGAACCAGATGTCGGACGGTCGGCCGAGTCTGAGCGCCGCCACGACCGGGAGGGGCCGGATGCGGGAGGCTGCGAGGGGGGTCGGTGCGGTGCTCACGGAGACAAGCTTAGCAAGTGTTTTACTCGTGAAAGATTTTACGGACCGCCGCCGACCGCCGCCGGACCCCTCGCCGGACCCCAGGCCGGGGCGTTCGCCGCGGGCGCCCGGCCCGGCCGCTGTGCATCACCCATATGGAATGCACCACGCACATGCGCTTCACTGGACCCTTCCGATCCGTGGACGAGGGAGGAGAGCCGTGCTCCAGGGGATCACCGACGTCGAACGCGAGCTCATGCTGGTCGGCCGCCACCAGGCCATCGGCGCACTGCGCGCCGTCCCCACCGGCCGTCTGGAGCGCAGCGCCTACACCCTGCTCAGCCGCATCGAGGCGGAGGGCCCGATGTCGATCGGCCAGCTCGCCGAGGCCTTCGCGCTCGACACCTCGACCGTCAACCGGCAGACCGGCGCCATGCTGCGCAACGGCCTCGTGGAGCGCATCCCCGACCCCGACGGCGGCATCGCCCGCAAGCTCCGCATCACCGAGGACGGGCTGCGCCGCCTCCACGACGACCGCGACCGGTCCCTCGCGGGCCTGGCCTCCGTGATGGCCGACTGGCCCGCCGAGGAGGTCGCCGCCCTCGCCCGCGCCCTCACCCGTCTGAACACCAGCATCGAACGCGTCGAGGGCCGCAGCTGGCCGCGCCCCACCGACGCCCCCGTGCCCGCCCCTGCCGCGGCCCCCACCGGCGACCTCCGGCCTGCGCGATAAGCCTGCGCGACAGGCCTGCGCGACACGCCCGCGCGATAGGCTCGCCGCCCATGGACACCGCGACCGCCCTGTGGGGTTTCGCCCTGCTCGTGGGCCTGCTGACGATCACCCCGGGACTCGACACCGCCCTGATCCTGCGCACCGCCGTCCTCGGCCGGCGCCGCCGTGCGTGGGGCGTCGTCCTCGGGATCCAGACCGGCACCCTGGCGTGGGGCGTGCTCGCCTCGGCCGGCGCGACGGCCGTCCTGACCGCCTCCCACCTGGCGTACGAGGTGCTGCGGTGGGCCGGCGCGGCGTACCTCGTGTGGATGGGCGGCCGGATGCTGCGCGACTCCTGGCGCCGCTCCCCCGCCCCCGCCCCAGCCCCCGCCCTCGCGGCCGGCACCGCGGCCGGCACCGACACCGCGGCGGACGGCCCGGGCCCGGCCGCCGACAGCGGTGACGGCCTCCTCGCCGGCTGGCGCCGCGGAGCGCTCACCAACCTGCTCAACCCCAAGGTCGGCGTCTTCTACGTGGCCCTGCTGCCGCAGTTCATCCCGCCCGGCGCGCCGCACCTGGCCTTCGGCACGCTGCTGACCTGCGAACACATCGCGCTCGGCCTGGCGTGGTCCGCGGTGCTGGTGGCGTTCGCGCGGGCCGTCCGGCACTGGCTGGCCGGCGACCGGGCCCGCCGGGTGCTCGACCGCATCACCGGCGGGGTCGTCGCCGCGTTCGGCGTCCGTCTGGCGGTCGGCGACTGACACCGGTCCCGCCCGCGGCGGGCGGCGGCCGGGACCGCCCGTCGGTGGCACCTGATGGGATGGTCCGGGGCACGACGGTCGGGAGGTCCGGGGACATGGACACGCACAGGGCACCGTGGCGGTGCACCGGGCTGCAGTGGCAGGACGGGCGGCCGGTGCTCGGCGCCGTACGGGGCGCGCTCCGGCACGAGCGGGTGGTCGAGGCCGGCACGGCGGTCAGCTGGCAGGTACGGGGGCCGCGCCTGTGCTCCGGCCCGTGGCTGAGCGGTGAGCCGGAGCGCCGGCCGTGCCCGCACCGCGCCGAGATCGAGCCCGCGGGCGGCGCGGTGCTGTGCGCGCCCTGCCAGACCGTCGACAGCGGCCTGGCCCTCGCCCGCGACCAGGTCCTCGACGACGGCCGGACCTACCTCCTGTACCTGGCGTGGTTCGGCGGCGACCTGCTCAAGGTCGGACTGACGGGCGAGCACCGCGGCCGCGCCCGGCTCCTGGAGCAGGGCGCGCCGGTCTTCACCTTCGTGGCGCGCGGGCCGCTGCCCGCCGTCCGCCGCGCGGAGCTGACGGTCTCCGGGGCGGGTCTCGCCCGGGAGCGCTTCGGGGCCCGCGCCAAGGCCGCGCAGTGGTGGCACCTGCCCGCGGCGGCCGAACGCGCCGCCACGGTCGCCGGGGCCCGGACGGCGGTGCTGGCGGTGCTCGCCGGGCACCCGGTGGAGACGTTCGCCGACGGGCCGGTGGTCGACCAGGTGGCGCTGTTCGGCCTCACGGCGGGGCCGCCGGCGGCGTACCGCGAGGTGGTGGCGCTGGCCGACGGCGCGACGGTCTCCGGCACGCTGCGGCCGCCGATCGGGCGTCGGCTCTTCCTCGACCCGCCGGACGGCGGCGAACCGCTGCTGCTGGACGCCGTCCGGCTGACCGGCTGGGGCCTGGCGGCGGCCCCGCCCGGGCCGTGCAGCGGCGTCGAACTGCGGGAGCACCGGCGCCCGCCCGCACCGGACGTCCAGCACGCGCTGTTCTGACGGCCGGCCCCGGCAGGCGGACGCTGCGGCCCGCGGCCGGGCGGTGCGGCCCCACGGACAGGCGCCTCCGCGGCGAGGGCCTTGCCCGCAAGCTACCGCTCGGTAATGCTTGCTGACAGACCGTCTGACAAAGGAGCCGCATGCCCGCCGAGGTCACCTTCCCGCTCCCCGCCCCGCACGGCCCGCGCACCGCCACCGTGCGCTACCACCGCGAGGGCACCGGCAGCCCGCTCCTGCTGCTGCACGGCATCGGCCACCACTGGCAGGGCTGGCAGCCCGTGCTGCCCGCCCTCGCCGCCCGGCACGACGTCGTCGCCGTCGACCTCCCCGGCTTCGGCACCTCCCCCGCCCTGCCCGACGGCGTCCCGTACGACCTGGAGGCGGTCGTCCCCGCCCTCGGCGCCCTGTGCGCCGCCCTCGGACTGGACCGGCCGCACGTGGCCGGCAACTCGCTCGGCGGCCTGCTGGCCCTCGGCCTCGGCCGCGCCGGGCTGGCCCGCTCGGTCACCGCGCTCGCCCCGGCCGGGTTCTGGTCCGAGGCCGAACGCCGCTACGCCTTCGCCGTCCTCGGCGGCATGCGGTTCGGCGCCCGGGTCCTGCCGCAGCCCGCCGTCGAACGCCTCGCCCGCTCCGCCGCCGGCCGGGCACTGCTCGTCAGCAGCATCTACGCCCGGCCGGGCCGCCGCTCCGCGGAGGGCGCCGCCGAGGAGACCCGGGCGCTGCGCGGCGCCACCGGCTTCGCCCCCACCCTCGCCGCAGGGCGCCGCGTGCACTGGTCCGGCGACCTCGCGGGCGTGCCCGTCACCATCGCCTGGGGCACCCGCGACCGCATCCTGCTGCGGCGGCAGGGCGTCCGCGCGCTGGAGCGGCTGCCCGGCGCCCGGCTCGTCCGGCTCCCCGGCTGCGGCCACGTGCCGATGAGTGACGATCCGGCGCTGGTCGGCCGGGTGATCCTCGACACCTGCGCGGCCGGCACCGCCGCCCCCGCCTGACCGCCCCCGCCCGACCGCGGCCGCATTCCCGCTCCGCGGGTGGCGAGAATCACGCTCTGCGACGGCTCACCTACGGTGGCGTAGGTCACTTCACAGGGTGAAACATGCACCACATGCCTGATCTCCTGGAGCCCTTTGACCCCACCTCCTACGTCGCTCTCGGCGATTCGTTCACCGAGGGCCTCAACGACCCCGGCCCGGACGGCCGGTTCGCCGGCTGGGCCGACCGCCTCGCCGGGATGCTCGCCGCAGGCCACCCGGACCGCGAGTTCCGCTACGCCAACCTCGCGGTACGCGGCCGCCTGCTCGACCAGGTCGTCGCCGAGCAGGTGCCCGAGGTCCGGCGCATCCGCCCCGACCTGGTGACCTTCTGCGCGGGCGGCAACGACATCCTGCGCCCCGGCAGCGACCCGGACGAGGTCGCCGAGCGCTTCGAGGCCGCCGTGGTGGAGCTGCTCGCGCACGCCGGCACGGTGCTCGTCTGCACCGGCTTCGACACCCGTACCGTGCCCGTCCTGCGCCACCTGCGCGGCAAGATCGCCACGTACAACGGCCACCTGCGGGCCGTCGCCGACCGCCACGGCCTGCAGGTCGCCGACCTGTGGTCGCTGCGCTCGGTGCACGACCGCCGCGCCTGGAGCGACGACCGGCTGCACCTCTCCCCCGAGGGGCACCAGCGGGTCGCCCTGCTCGCCGCCCGCGCACTCGGCCTGCCCGTCGAGGGCGACCCGGAAGCCCCGTGGCCGCAGCGCCCGGAGCCCAGCCCGGCCGAGCAGCGCCGCGAGAACCTCCAGTGGGCGCGCGCCCACCTCATCCCGTGGGTCGGCCGCCGCCTGCGCGGCGAGTCGTCCGGCGACCACGTCGAGGCCAAGCGCCCCGACCTGCTGCCGCTCTGAGCGCACCGGCCCGGCGCCCCCGCGCGCCGGGCCGGCCCGCTCGGCCCGTCCGGAGGCGGCCCGCTCCGTCCGTCCGGAAACGGCACCCGGCACGCCCGCCCGGTTTCGGCGCGCCGCGGAGCGGCATACGGTCGGTCGTACGGATCCCCGTCCGCAGGAGGCAGCCATGGCCGACAGTTTCGCCGTCGACGTGACCCGCATCAGCCGCGAGGCCCACCGCACGATGGCCGTGGACGCCGCGGACGCGCCCCGGCTCGACGAGGAGCGCGTGATCAGCGTGCTCAACGACGTCGTCGCCACCGAGGTGGTCGGCTGGCTGCGCTACACCCGCGACGCGGTCGCCGCCCGGGGCGCGGGCGACACGCGCGCCGCCGCGCTGCTCTCGGACCGCGCCGAGCGGGGCATGCGCCACGCCGTGTCCGCCGCGGACCGCATCGTGGTGCTGGGCGGGCACGCCAACTTCGACCCCGACACCCTCGCCCAGCGCGCGCACACCGACTACTCGGTGCCGGGCGGTGCGGCCCTCCACGCGACCATCGCCCGCAACCTGCGGGCCGAGCACATCGTGCTCGCCTCGTACGAGGAGATCGCCGGCTGGCTGGGCGAGCGCGACCCGGAGAGCCGGGCCCTGCTGGAGTCGCTCGCGGAGGACGTCCGCGCCACCACCGACGCCCTGGCCGCGCTGCTCGCCGACCGCTCCGTCCCGCCCACCTGAACGACCGGACGCCTGAACGAGCCGCCCACCTGAACGACCGGCGGCACCAAGACCCGCCGCCCCGCCTGCCACCCCGCCCGCCACGGCGGCCGGTCACGACTCGTAGCGCGAGACCTCCTCGATGCTGCGCACCGCCGCCAGGTCGGGGTCGTCACCGGCGTCGGCCCGGGCCCGGCGCTGGCGCAGCAGGTCCCAGCACTGGTCGAGTTCGGCCTCCAGCTCCTGCAGGCGGCGATGCTCGCTCTCCGGGTCGATCCGCCCGTCCGCGAGCAGGTCACGCAGCTCCCGCTCGGCGGCCACCATCTCGCCGATCCGGTCGAGAATCCGCCGGTCCGTGCTCCCACTCGTCTGCGTGTCCACCGGGCACCTCCTCGTTCCCCAGCCTAGGAACGGGCGGAGCGGCGCGCGACCGCTGCCGGGCGGGCCGGCCGCGGTCCCGACGCCGTGTCAGGCGGCGCGGTGCCGGCCGCGCAGCGGGTCGGCGGCGTCGCGGCCGGTCAGGCCGAGCAGCCTGGCCTGGTCGCCGGCGCCGTCGGGCACGCGGACGGGCGGGCCGAAGACGCCGGAGGAGGCCAGTTCGTCGGCGTACGGGGCGAGGGCGGCGAGGGCGAAGGCGGCGGCCTCCGGGTCCATGGCCGGGTCCGCGCCGACGCCGACGGCGAGGTCCCAGGTGTGGACGATCGCGTCGACGGTCATCTCGCTGCAGTAGTCGCGGGCGGGCCGCTCCCCGTAGGAGAGCACGACGGTGCCGTCGAGGGCTCCGGGGGCGGCGAACGCCGCGCGGGCACCGGCGGCGGCCGAGGCCCAGGAGGCGGGCGGGTCGTCGCCGAGCACGTCGCCGTCGAAGCGGTCGCCGATCTCGGCGATCGTCCGGCCCGCCAGCAGCGGCGGCACCCAGAGCTGTTCGGCGGCGAGGTGGTTGGCCAGGTCGCGGACGGTCCACTCGGTGCACGGGGTGGCGGCCTGCCAGCTGCCGTCGGCCGCGGCGCGCCGCACGTGGCGGCCGAATGCGTCCTGCGCGGCGGCGTGCAGCCGCAGCAGCGTGTCGGTTCGCTCTGCCATGCCTCCAGCCTTCACCCGATCGACCGCCCCAGCACCCCGGGGCCCGTCGGTGCGGGCCCCTGCCCGGCGGGCGGCCGGGCGGGCATGATGGACGCCGTTCCGCCCCGCGCACCCAGGAGGTCCTGCCCCGTGCCGCACAGCCCGGTCACCGTCATCGGCGAGTGTGTCGCCGACGCCTTCACCGACGCCGCCCGCAGCGGTCCCGGCGAGCTGGCCCTGCGGGTGCACCCGGGCGGCGGGCCGGCGAACACGGCGGTGGCGCTGGCCCGGCTCGGCACGCCGGTGCGGTTCCGGGGGCGGCTGGCGGACGACGTCTTCGGGCGGCTCTTCCGGGCGCAGCTGGCGGGTTCGGGGGTCGACCTGTCGGGGTGCGTGGCCGCCGGGGAGCCGAGCACGCTGGCGGTCGCGCAGGTCGACGGGGAGGGCCGGGCGACGTACTCGTTCCATGCGGAGGGCACGGCGGACTGGCAGTGGTCGGCGGCGGAGCTGGACGCGGTGGACCCGGCGGGGTCGGTCTGTGTGCACACCGGTTCGCTGGCGCTGGCCCGTGAGCCGGGCGGCCGGGCGATCGAGGCGTACCTGGCGCGGGCCGGTGCCGCGGCGACGGTGTCGATCGATCCCAACGTCCGTCCGCTGCTGGTGGATCCGGCCGTGTACCGGTCGCGGCTGCCGCGGTGGTGCGCGCTCGCGGACGTCCTGCGGCTGAGTGCGGACGACGTCGGGCACCTCTTCCCGGGCGAGCCGGTGGAGGCCGTCGTCGACCGGTTCCACGCGGACGGCGTGCCGCTGGTGGTGGTCACCCTGGGCCCGGGCGGGGCGCTCGCGTCGCTGAACGGCGAGCGGATCACCGTGGCGGCCCGGCGGGTCGCGGTGGTCGACACGGTCGGTGCGGGGGACGCCTTCACCGCGGGGCTGCTGCACCATCTCGGGGGGCTCGGCCGGCTCGGCGGCCGGCCGGACCGGCTCACCCCGGCGGAGGTCGCCGAGGCGTGCCGGTACGCGGTGCGGGTGGCGGCGCTGACCTGCGCCGCGCCGGGCCCGAACCCGCCCTGGGCGGATCAGGTCTGACGCGGCGCGGGCCGGGCGGCGCGTCCTAGTCGACGGGCGCCTTCTCGCGGAGCACCTCGACGAAGGCCCGCATCCACGCCGGGTGGTCGGGCCAGGCGCGGGCGGAGACCACGACGCCGTCGACGACGGCCTCGCTGTCGACGAAGGAGGCGCCGCCGGAGGTGACGTCGGGCTCCAGCGCGGGGTAGGCGGCGGTGGTGCGGCCGGCCAGGGTGCCGCCGACCAGGGTGATCAGCGGGCCGTGGCAGATCTGCGCGACCGGCTTGTCGGCCTGGAAGAAGTGCGCGGTGATCCGCTGCACGTCGGCGTTGTTGCGCAGGTACTCGGGTGCGCGTCCGCCGGGGATGACCAGCGCCACGTAGTCGGCGGGGTCGACGTCGGCGACGGCGAGGTCGGCCGGCCAGGTGTAGCCCGCCTTCTCGGTGTAGGTGTCGAAGCCGTCGACGAAGTCGTGCACGACGAACTGCAGGGTCTTCTTGGTGGGGGCGGCGATGTGCACCTCGTAGCCCTCCTCGCGCAGGCGCTGGTAGGGGTAGAACACCTCCAGCGACTCCGCCGCGTCACCGGTGACGATGAGGATCTTGGCTGCCATGTCCGGCGGTACCGCCCTTCGTTCGGCCCACCCGGTGTGAGCCCGGACACACACTGCCGTCTGACGGCCCGTCGGACAATGCGGCGCGCGAAGCACGCACCCCGTGCGCCGGGTGCGCCGTTGTGCGCCTCCTATGCAACCCTGCGCCGGGTCGCGCCCCTCCGGGTGCGCCGCCCGGACGCGCTCCGCGAGCGGCCGGTCACCGCAGCGCCTAGCGTGCAGGTGAGTCGCGTCCCCGGCCCTGGAGGTAGCCATGCAGTGCTCTCAGATCGTGGGCTCCAGCACCGTCTCCAACCTGCGCGATCTAGGCGGTGTCGCGCTCTCCGGCAGCGATCGCGTCCGCCCCGGGCTGGCCTTCCGTTCGGGCGGGCTCCACCGGCTGGACGCCCGCGCCGACCCGGCGTTCGCCGCACTCGGCATCCGCACCGTCGTCGACCTGCGCACCGCCCGCGAGCGCTCCGTGCGGCCCGACCGGATGCCCGGCGGCGCGCACCTGCTGGTGGCAGACGTCCTCGCCGACCCGGCGGGCACCGGCACCGTCGCCCGGCTCGCCGCCGCCCTGGCCGACCCGCGGCTCGCCGAGCAGGAGTTCGGCGACGGGCGGGCGGCGGCGGCGATGGCGGCCGACTACCGCGCGTTCGTGACGGCCGAGTCGGCCCGGCAGTCGTACCGTCACCTGCTCACCGCGCTCGCGCACCGCGACGGCGGTCCGGTGCTCTTCCACTGCACCGCCGGCAAGGACCGCACGGGCTGGGGCGCGGCGCTCGTCCTGCTGCTGCTCGGCGCGGACGAGTCCACCGTGACCGCGGAGTACCTCGCGGTCGACGAGGCGGTGCGCGCCGAGTTCACCGCCCTGGTGGCGGCCTTCACCGCCGCGGGCGGCGACCCGGAGATCGCGGACGCGGTGGTCGGGGTCCGCCCGGCCTACCTGCGGGCGGCGCTCCAGGCGGTCGCGGACGGCTGGGGCGACGTGGAGAGCTACGCCCGCGCCGGCCTCGGCCTCAAGGACGAGACCATCGGCCACCTGCGCGAGAACCTCGTCGCCTGATCCGTCCCCGGACCGGTGGCCCCGGGGCGGGCACTCAGGCCGCGAAGGCCCGGGCGAGCAGGTCGTCCGCCGACCGGGTGTTGACGATCCGCTCCGGGCCGAGCCCGGCCCCGGCGGCCCGCGCGCAGCCGTACGCCTGCCAGTCGAGCTGGCCGGGTGCGTGGGCGTCGCTGTCGATGCTGAAGACGCAGCCGGCCTCGACGGCCTGCAGCAGCAGGCGGGTCGGCGGGTCGCGGCGCTCGGGGCGGCAGTTGATCTCGACGGCGGTGGCGGACTCCGCGCAGGCGGCGAAGACCGCGCCGGCGTCGAACTGCGACTCCGGGCGGGTGCGGCCGGTCACCAGGCGGCCGGTGCAGTGGCCGAGCACGTCGACGAGCGGGTTGCGGACGGCGGCGAGCAGGCGCCGGGTCATCGCGGCGCGCTCCATCCGCAGTCCGGAGTGGACCGAGGCGACGACGAGGTCGAGTTCGGCGAGCAGCCCGTCCTCCTGGTCGAGCGAGCCGTCGCCGAGGATGTCGCACTCGATGCCCGTGAGCAGCCGGAACGGCGCGAGCGTGCGATTGAGGCCGGCGACGACGGCGAGTTGCTCGCGGAGGCGTTCGGCGCTCAGGCCGCGGGCGACGGTGAGCCGGGGCGAGTGGTCGGTGAGCACGGCCCACGCGTGACCGAGGTCGCGGGCGGTGCGGGCCATCGCCTCGATCGGGCTGCCGCCGTCGGACCAGTCCGAGTGCAGGTGGCAGTCGCCGCGGAGGGCGGCGCGCAGCTCCGCGCCGCCCTCCGCGAGCGGGCCGGCGCGGTCCTCGGCCTCGGCGAGGTAGCCGGGGGTGCGCCCGGCCGAGGCCTCGGCGATGACCTGCGCGGTCCTGGGGCCGACGCCGGGCAGCCGGGCGGCCGCCGCGGCGTCGACCGGGCCCGGGGGCAGGCTGCGCGCGGCCTCGGCCGCGGTGCGGAACGCCCTGACCCGGTACGGCGAGGCGTCCTCGCGCTCCAGGAGGAAGGCGATGCGTTCGAGGGCGGCGACCGGCTCCATGGGCCCAGTGTGGGCGCGCGGGCGGGGGCGCGCGTCCCGGGAAGGTGCGACGGGGCCTCTTGTTGACATCTCGTCTAACTGGTTCACTGCTCCCGTCGGTGCCCCCTCGCCCCCACCCGGAGCCCTCGATGCGTGACACCCCCGCCCGTCCGGTCCGCGAGCGCGCCCCGGCCCGCACCCTGGACCGCGAGCAGAACGCCGCCCGGCTGCTGCGCGCCTCCGCCCGCCACTCCTTCGACCCGGAGACCGAGATCGACTGGGACGCCCCGATCGACCCGGACCTCTTCGCGCTGCCCGCCCATCGGGTCGCCCTCTACGGCACACCGCTGTGGGAGTCGCTCGACGCCCGGCGACAGGCGCAACTGAGCGTGCACCAGCTGGCCTCGGTGACGTCCGCCGGCATCTGGTTCGAGCTGGTGCTGATGGAGGGCCTGATCCGGCACGTGTACGACGGCGACCTGACGACCCGGCACGCGCAGTACGCGCTCACCGAGGTCGCCGACGAGTGCCGCCACTCGACGATGTTCGCGCGCTACATCACCGCGACGGGCTACCCGTCGGCCCGGCCGACACCGCAGGCGCACCGCCGCGGCAAGCTCCACTTCCTGCTGAACGACACCACGCTGACGTTCGCCGGGGCGATCTTCGTCGAGGAGTTCACCGACGCGATGCAGCGCGAGATGGTGCGCGACGAGACCCTGCAGCCGCTGGCCCGCGCGGTGGCGCGGATCCACGTGATCGAGGAGGCCCGGCACATCGGCTACGCCAGGCCCGAGCTGGAGCGGCGCTGGGCGGCGATGGGCCCGGCCCGGCGGGCGGTGTTCCGGCGGGGCCTGCTGGTGCTGGCCCGGCTGGCCGTCGCGGAGCTCGTCCACCCGCGGGTCTACACGCTCGCCGGGCTCGACGCGCGGGCCGCCCGGCAGGCCGCCGCGGAGAACCCGCACTGGCGGCAGGCCCGGATCGACTGGGCCCGCAAGGCCGTGGAGTTCTTCACCGAGCTCGGGGTGATCGACCGCCGGACGGCGCCGCGCTGGCGGCGGGCCGGCCTGCTCGGCTGAGGCACCGGCGGCCCGCGGCACCGCGTCGTCGGCGGCGGCTCACAGCACCGCGTCGCCGGCCAGGGTGCCCAGCCCGTAGGTGACGGCCGAGGCGGCGGCGACGATCAGCAGCTGGCGCAGCGCGGTACGGACGGCGCTGCGGCCCGAGCCGCGGCCGAGCGCGCCGCCGACGGCGAGCGAGGCCAGCGCGGTCACCACGGCCGAGGCGGCCACCGCGGCGGCCCCCTCGGTGACGAACCACGGCACCAGCGGCACGAGCGCGCCCACCGCGAAGAGCAGCAGCGAGCTCACCGCGGCCACCGCCGGGGAGCCGGCGTCCTGGGCGCTCACGCCGAAGAGGATCCGCAGGCTGGTCTGCCGGGCCGTGCGGCCGGCCGAGACCACGCCGCGGGTGGCGCGGGCGGCGGTCTCGGCGTCGAGTCCGCGCCGACGCATGCTCTGCGCGAGGTGGGCCATGACGACCGGCGGCGACCGCCGCCAGGCGTCCTGGAGGGCGCCCTCCATGCCCTGGGCGACCTCGCGCTGGCCGCGGACGGACACCCATTCGCCGGCCGCCATCGAGAGTGCCCCGGCGATGAGGCTGGCGAGGCCGGAGAGGCGCACGGTCGCGGCGTCCACCGAGGCGCCGGAGATGCCGAGGATGAAGCAGAGGTTGGTGACGAGTCCGTCGTTGACGCCGAGGACGGCGGCGCGGATGCCGCCGCCGGCGACCCGGTCGGCCGTGCGGCCGAGTGCGTCGAGCCCGGCCTCCGCGGCCTCGTCGTCGCGGTCGGTGCGGGCGGCCGGATCCCAGCCCGGGGCGATGCGGGCCCAGTCGGGGCCGGGGAGGGACATGCGCCCAGCGTAGGACGGGGCGGCGGTCACGCCGGGGGACGGACCGATCGCGGTGTGTCGCCGACGGGGCCCGGCGAGGACGAGCGGGGGCGCCCCGCCGGGGCGGCCCGAACCGCAGCCGCGGCACCGGCGCCTCCGGCACGGAGCGGCTCGCCGGCGTCCGGCGGTGACGCCCGCCGCCCGGCGGGGTGCGGAGGGAGGCCGGGGCGGCGCAGGATCGAAGAATGAGCGGCGACGGCACGGCACAGGCGATCCGCCTCGGCACGGCGCGGGGGCGCTGGGTGCTGCTGGCGACGGTCCTCGGCTCCGGCATGGCGATGCTGGACGGCACGGTGGTCAACGTGGCGCTGCCGCGGATCGGCGAGGACCTCGACGCCTCGCTGGCCGCCCTCCAGTGGACGGTCAACGCCTACCTGCTGACCCTCGCCTCGCTGATCCTGCTGGGCGGCTCGCTCGGCGACCGGTACGGGCGGCGCCGGGTCTTCCTGATCGGCGTCGCCTGGTTCGCCGTGGCCTCCGCGGTCTGCGCGGCCGCGCCGACCATCGGGGTGCTGATCGCCGCACGCGCCCTGCAGGGCGTCGGCGGGGCCCTGCTGACACCGGGGTCGCTGGCGATGCTGCAGGCGGTCTTCCACCCCGACGACCGGGCCGGCGCGGTGGGTGCGTGGTCGGGGCTGGGCGGTGTCGCGGCGGCGATCGGACCGTTCCTCGGCGGCTGGCTGGTCGACGGGCCCGGCTGGCGCTGGATCTTCCTGCTCAACGTGCCGGTGGCGGCCGTGGTGGTGGCCGTGGCGGCCCGCCACGTGCCGGAGACCCGTGACCCGGTCCGGCCGAAGGGGTTCGACGTGCCGGGCGCCGTCCTCGCGGCCCTGGCCCTGGCCGGCGTGACGTACGCGCTCACCGACGCCTCCGCCGCCCTCGCGCCCGCGGCGGCCGTGCTGGGCGTGCTGTGCGCGGTCGCGTTCGTGCTGGTGGAACGGCGGGCGGCGGCGCCGATGCTGCCGCTGGAGCTCTTCTCCTCGCGGCTGTTCACCTCGGTCAACCTGGTGACGCTCTGCGTCTACGGCGCCTTCAGCGGGATCTTCCTGCTGCTGACCGTGCAGCTCCAGGTCGTCTCCGGGTTCAGCCCGCTGACGGCGGGCGTCGCCCTGGTGCCGATCACCGTCCTGATGCTGGCCTTCTCGGCCCGCGCCGGACGCCTCGGCCGGGCGATCGGCCCGCGGCTGCCGCTCAGCCTCGGCCCGCTGATCTGCGCGGGCGGGGTGCTGCTGATGCTGCGCATCGGCCCGGGCGCCTCGTACTGGACGGACGTGCTGCCGGCCGTGACGGTGCTGGGCGCGGGCATGACGCTGCTGGTCGCCCCGCTGACGGCGACGGTGCTCGCCGCGGTGGACGTCCGTCGGGCCGGCATCGCCAGCGGCGTCAACAACGCCGCGGCCCGCGCGGCCGGGCTGCTCGCGGTGGCGGCCCTGCCCGCCCTGGCGGGGCTGAGCGGCGACGCGTACCGGGTGCCCGCGGAGGTCGACGACGCGTTCGGGACGGCGATGCTGATCTGCGCGGGCCTGCTGGCGGCGGGCGGCCTGCTGGCGGCGGCCACCGTCCGCGGCGACGCGCTGGCGCCCGAGCCGGAGCGGGAGGTCGCCGAACCGAGCTGCACGTGGCGGTGCGACACGACCACCCCGCCCATGGACCCGGGCCACCGGGCCGGCCACCGGCAGACCCCGGAGCCGTGAGGAACGACGGGGGGCGGCGCGCCACGGCGCACCGCCCCCTGTACAAGCCCCGTACCGGCACAAGCCCTGCACCGGCCCGGCCGGTCCTACAGGATGTCGCCCGGGGCGTACTTCGCGGCCTCGGGGTGGGCGTCGGCCACGGCCTCGACCCGGCGGACGATCTCGGCGACCTGGGCGCCCGCCGCACCGGTGAAGGAGAGGCGGTCGGCGAGGAGCGCCTCCAGCGCGGCCCGGTCGAGCGGGATGCGCGCGTCGTCGGCGAGGCGGCCGAGCAGCGCGTTCTCGCGGGCGCCCTCGCGCATGGCGAGCGCGGAGGCCACCGCGTGCTCCTTGATGGCCTCGTGCGCGGTCTCGCGGCCGACCCCGGCCCGCACCGCGCCCATCAGCACCTTGGTGGTGGCGAGGAACGGCAGGTAGCGGTCGAGCTCGGTCTCGATCACGGCGGGGAAGGCGCCGAACTCGTCGAGCACGGTCAGGAAGGTCTCCAGCAGGCCGTCGAACGCGAAGAACGCGTCCGGCAGGGCCACCCGGCGGACGACCGAGCAGGAGACGTCGCCCTCGTTCCACTGGTCGCCGCCGAGCTCGGCGGTCATCGACGCGTAGCCGCGCAGGATGACGGCGAGGCCGTTGACGCGCTCGCAGGAGCGGGTGTTCATCTTGTGCGGCATCGCCGACGAGCCGACCTGGCCGGCCTTGAAGCCCTCGGTGACCAGCTCGTGGCCGGCCATCAGGCGGATGGTCTTGGCCAGGCTGGACGGCGCCGCGGAGAGCTGGACGAGGGCGGTGACGACCTCGAAGTCCAGCGAGCGCGGGTAGACCTGGCCGACGCTGGTGAACACGTTGTCGAAGCCGAGGTGGCCGGCGACCCGGCGCTCCAGCTCGGCGAGCTTGTCGGCGTCGCCGCCCAGCAGGTCGAGCATGTCCTGGGCGGTGCCGACCGGGCCCTTGACGCCGCGCAGCGGGTAGCGGGCGATCAGCTCCTCCAGGCGGGCGAACGCCACCAGGAGCTCGTCGGCGACGGTGGCGAACCGCTTGCCGAGGGTGGTCGCCTGCGCGGCGACGTTGTGCGAGCGGCCGGCCATGACCAGCTCGCCGTACTGCGCGGAGAGCCGGGCCAGGCGGACGAGGACGGAGACGGTGCGGTCGCGCACGTGCTCCAGGGACTGCCGGATCTGCAGCTGCTCGACGTTCTCCGTGAGGTCCCGGGACGTCATGCCCTTGTGGATCTGCTCGTGGCCGGCGAGGTCGCTGAACTCCTCGATCCGGGCCTTCACGTCGTGCCGGGTGACGCGCTCACGCGCGGCGATCGACTCCAGGTCGACCTGGTCGACGACGCGCTCGTAGTCGGCGACGGCGCCGGCGGGCACCTCGATGCCGAGGTCCTGCTGGGCCTTCAGGACGGCGAGCCACAGGTGGCGCTCAAGGACCACCTTGTGCTCGGGGGACCACAGCTGGGCCAGGGTCGCCGAGGCGTACCGGGAGGCCAGGACATTGGGGATCTGGGGCTTCGCGCTCACGCTTCGCAAGCCTAACAGTCCAGGTCGGCCGGGCCGTCCCCGGCCGGGGCGCAGCCCGGGCCGTCCCGCCTACCGGACGGCCGGCACGGGCAGCACCCGGCGGCAGAGGTCGGCCAGGGCGGTCCGCTGCTCCGGGTCGAGCCCGGCGAAGGCGTCGCGGGTGCGCACCATGTCGGCGCGGATGCGGTCCAGCACCTCGCGTCCCTGCCCGGTGATGCCGACGATCTTCACGCGGCGGTCGCCGGCGGCCGCCTCCCGGTGCGCCAGGCCGAGCGACTCCAGCCGGTCGACGATGCCGGTGACGTTGGAGGCGTCGCAGCCGAGCCGGCCGGCCAGGGCACGCATCGGCACCGGCTCCTGCACCGCCTTCAGCGCCTTCGCCTGGGACGGGCTGAGCCCGTGCCCCGCGGCCGCGGCCGCGAAGTCCTGGAAGTACGCGGCGCCGACGGCCGCCACCGCCTCCATGAGGTCGGCGGCAGACGGTGCGGTGGTGGTCGCTGTCGTGCCCATGGGGGCAGGGTACGCCCGGATGCTTCACCGGCTCAAGCTTCGACCCCGGCAAGGGTCGCGCGCCCTCCCCGGCGCCGGTGGGAGGCCCCGCCGCGGGCCCGCCGGGCACGGGCGGTCAGAGCACCAGCTGGCCGAAGAGGTGGCGGAGTTCGGCGTCCGGGTCGGCGGTCAGCCCGGTGTGCACGGGCCCCGGCTGCAGCACGGCGCTGCGCGGCGCGGTCAGCCAGCGGAAGCGCTGCCCGGGGCTGTCGCCGGCCGCCGGGCCGGCCCCGTCGCCGCCGCCGCAGAGCGCCTCCACGCCGTGCAGCGCGCGGCGCACCCCGGCGACGTCGGCGACCGGGTCGAGCGCCAGCAGCCTGCTCTGGTCGAGGTGGGTGCGGGCGCCCAGGTAGCCGCTCCGCCGGCAGTGGAGCAGCACCCCGACGTTGACGAACTCCCCGCGCTCGACGCGGGGGACGGCCCGCATCACCGCGTACTCGTAGTCGTCCATCAGGCGGCCACCTCCGGGAGCCAGGCGCGGGGGCCCGCCAGACGGGCCGTCAGCTGGGTGCGGTACGCCGCGCGGACCGCGTCGGCGGAGTCGAAGCCGGGCTCGTCGGTGAGCCACACCTCGGGGATCGCGTCGACAGCCGCCCCGACGGCCTCCGCGGCCAGCGGGGCGAGTTCGGCGTCGGCGGCCTTGAGGTCGGGCCCGGCGGGCAGCAGCGCGTGGCCGGCCGCGTCGTACGGGCGGGTGATCCAGGCGGCGGCGCCGGACCAGGCGTGGTGGAAGATCAGGCTGGCGCCGTGGTCGACGAGCCGCAGCCCGCCGGCCGCGACGAGCATGTTGGGGTTGCGCCAGGAGCGGTCGACGTTGCCGATCAGCGCGTCGAACCAGAGCACCCGGCCGGCGAGCAGCGGGTCGACCTCGAAGCAGAGCGGGTCGAAGTTGAGGGCGCCGCTGACGAAGGCCATGCCGAGGTTGGCGCCGCCGCTGGCCCGCATCTGCTCCTGGATCTGCGGGTCCGGCTCGCTGCGGGCCAGCACCGGGTCGAGGTCGAGCAGGACGAGTTCCGGCACGGGCAGTCCGAGGGCGCGCCCGAGTTCGCCGGCCAGCACCTCGGCGACCAGCGCCTTGCGTCCCTGGGCCGCGCCGACCCACTTCAGGACGTACAGGCGGCGGTCGTCCGCCTCGACCAGGCCCGGCATCGAGCCGCCTTCTCGCAGTGGCGTCACGTACCGGACCGCCGTCACCTCGGGGAGCATCCGGCCAGCCTACCGACGACGCCGGGACCGCCGTGCCGCGCTGCGGTGGCAGCCCCCGTTGGTCCGTGCGAGTGTGGCGGGGCAGTTGTCCTGACACGCCACGGACCGGCACGTAAGGGATGGACGATGGAGCGACCCCGAATCCTCATCGTGGGCGGCGGCTTCGCCGGCCTGGAGTGCGCACGCCGTCTGGAGCGCAAGCTCGCGCCGGCGGAGGCGGAGATCTCGCTGGTCACACCGTTCAGCTACCAGCTGTACCTGCCGCTGCTGCCGCACGTCGCCGCCGGGGTGCTGACCCCGCAGTCGGTCGCGGTGTCGCTGCGCCGGACGCTGCGCCGGACGCACATCGTGCCGGGCGGGGCGATCGGCGTGGACCCCCGGTCCAAGGTGATCGTCGTCCGCAAGATCACCGACGAGGTGGTCGCCGAGAAGTACGACTACCTGGTGCTGGCGCCGGGCAGCGTCACCCGGACGTTCGACATCCCCGGGCTGAAGGACTACGCGCGGGGCATGAAGACGCTCGCCGAGGCGACGTACATCCGCGACCACGTGATCGCGCAGCTCGACCTCGCCTCCACCACGCTCGACCAGCGCGAACGCGAGTCGCGGCTGCAGTTCGTCGTGGTCGGCGGCGGCTACGCGGGCACCGAGACGGCGGCCTGCCTGCAGCGCCTGACCACCGCGGCGATCCGCCGCTACCCGCGGCTCGACCCGGGCCTGATCAAGTGGCACCTGATCGACATCGCGCCGAAGCTCATGCCCGAGCTCGGGGACAAGCTCGGCACGACGGCGCTGGAGATCCTGCGGGGCCGCGGCGTCGAGGTGTCGCTGGGCGTGTCGGTGGCCGAGGTCGGCGCGGAGAACGTGAAGTTCACCGACGGCCGGGTGCTGCCCAGCCGCACCCTGATCTGGACGGCGGGCGTCACGGCCAGCCCGCTCGTCGCGACGCTCGACGCGGAGACCGTCCGCGGGCGGGTCGCGGTGACCGCGGAGATGCGGGTGCCGCAGTTCGACGGCGTGTTCGCCCTGGGCGACGCGGCCGCCGTGCCGGACCTCGCCAAGGGCGACGGCGCGGTCTGCCCGCCGACCGCCCAGCACTCCGCCCGCCAGGGCCGGGCGGCCGCCGACAACGTGGTCGCCGCGATGCGCAACCAGCCGCTGGAGCCGTACTACCACAAGGACCTCGGCCTGGTGGTGGACCTCGGCGGCCGGGACGCCGTCTCCAAGCCGATCGGTGTCGAACTCCACGGCCTGCCCGCGCAGCTGGTGGCCCGCGGCTACCACCTGATGGCCATGCGCACCAACGCCGGGAAGTTCCGGGTCGGCGCGAACTGGCTGCTCAACGCGACCGCCGGGGACGACTTCGTACGGACCGGCTTCCTCGCCCGGCAGCCCGCCCGGCTGGAGGACTTCGAGTACACCGACGCGTACCTGACGCGGGACCAGGTGCGCGAGCACGCCCGGTCGCTGCTGGCCCGCGGCTCCGCCACCTGACGGACCGCAGGGGTCACCCGCAGGGTGGATCCCGCCGCCGTCCGGCACCCGGCGCTACCGCCCTGACCTGGGCGGTAGCGCCGACACGCATATTCCGTGATGGTCGGACCGCAGGCGTCGCCGCCGCTACCGTCCGGCAGCATGCGATCACTCTCCCTGCCACGCCGCCGTACCGTGCTCTCCGCCGCTGCCGTGGCCACCACCGGAGCCGCGCTCGCCCGACCCTCCGCCGCCGCCGCGGCACCCGCCCTCGACCTGCCCGGCGACGCGACGGCCGCCCGGGAGATCCGCGAGGAGTTCGTCCACAGCTGGGAGGGGTACAAGCGGGCCGCCTGGGGCTACGACGAGGTCCGCCCGGTCTCCGGCGGCCGCAACGACTTCTTCGCGAGCGGCCGCACCTTCGGGCTGTCGATCGTGGAGGCCCTCGACACCCTGTGGCTGATGGAGCTGGACGGCGAGGTGGCCCTCTCCGCGGACTGGATCGAGGAGCACCTCGACCCGGCGCAGGACGCCGACGTCCAGGTCTTCGAGGCCGTCATCCGCCTGGTCGGCGGACTGCTCGCGGGCCACCTGTGCACCGGGCGCACCGCCCTGCTCGACCGCTGCCGCGAGCTGGCGGACCGGCTGCTGCCGGCCTTCACCCGCTCCCCCACCGGCATGCCCTACCGCTACGTCAACCTGCGCAGCGGGGCGGTCGGCGGCCACACCAGCCCGCTCGCCGAGATCGGCTCCAACATCGTCGAGTTCGGCCTGCTCTCGCAGCTGACGGGCGATCAGAAGTACTGGGACGCCGCGAAGCGGGCGATGCGGGCGGTCTTCGACCGGCGCTCGGCGCTCGGGCTGCTCGGCACGACGCTCGACATCGAGACCGGCCGCTGGACGGACACCACCTCCTGCGCCCCCAACCCTCCGGTCGACTCGTACTACGAGTACCTGTGGGCCGGTGCCGAGCTCTTCGGCGACCGCGAACTCGGCGACTGGTACCGGCTGCTGACCGATGCCGTGCTCCGCCACCAGCTGGAGGTGCAGGGCGGGTACGCCTGGTACCGGCAGGTCGACTACGCCACCGGCCTCACGACCGGCCGCACCGCCTCCGAGCTGGGCTCCTTCTACCCGGGCCTGCTGGGCAAGGGCGGCGACCTGGATGCCGCCCTCGCCTACTACGACACCTGGTCGATGCTGCTCGCCAACAACCCGGTGGTGCCGGAGGCGATCGACTACGGCAGCGCGACGGTCCGCTCGGCCCGCAACGACCTGCGGCCCGAGTACGTCAACGCCGCCTACGACCTGTGGATGCTCACCGGGGAGCGGCGCTTCAAGGAGACCGCGTACACGTACTTCGCCGGGCTGCGCGAGCACCTGCGGGTGCCCGGCGGCTACACCGTCGCCGAGGACGTCACGGCGTCGCCCCTGCAGCGCGGCGACCTGACGCCGGGGTACTGGTTCGCCGAGAACCCGAAGTACCTCTACCTGATGTTCGCGGCGGCGCCGCGCTTCGACTACCGCTCGGGCCTGCTGTCGACGGAGGGCAAGGTGGTGCGCGGCGCGGTGCGCTGACGGCGGGCCGACGGCCGCCGTCCCGGGGATCCGCCGTCCGGCGGGCGCTCCCCCGGGGCGGCGGCCGTCGCGCTGCGCCGCCGCAATCCCCTTGGCCGCCCGCACAGGCATCCGATACCATCCTAGCGCAAAAGAAATTATGCACTAGTTCAAAGGATCGCCATGTCGGAGACCGCCTACCACCGCAGCGCGCGGACCACCCCGACCCGCTACCGCGACCGCGCGAGCTGGGAGAAGGAGGCCGTGCACGCCGTCCTCGACGCCACCTGGCTCTGCCACCTCGGCTTCGTCGCCGACGGCGCCCCCGTCGTCCTGCCCACCGTCTACGCCCGGGTCGGCGACCGCCTCTACCTGCACGGCTCCACCGGCAGCCGCCCGCTGCGCGCCGCCGGGGCCGACGCCGGCCTGCCCGTCTGTGTCACCGTCACCCTCGTCGACGGCCTCGTGCTCACCCGCTCCGCGTTCAACCACTCCGTCAACTACCGCTCGGTGGTCGCCCACGGCACGGCCCACCAGGTCACCGACGAGGCCGAGCTGGCCGTCGCCCTCGACGCGATCGTCGACCAGGCGGTGCCCGGCCGCTCGGCGGACGTCCGCCCGGCGAACGCCAGGGAGCTCGCCGCCACCGCCGTCATCCGGCTCGACCTCGACGAGGTGGCCGTCAAGACCCGGACCGGCGGCGCGAACGACGACGAGGCCGACCTCGCCCTCCCCTTCTGGTCGGGCGTCGTGCCGGTGCGGACCGCCTACGGCGCCCCCGAGCCGCACCCCTCCACGACCGTCCCCCTCCCCGGCCACCTCGCCCGGCTCGGCCGCACGGAGCAGCCGTGCTGATCCGCCCCTGGGACCGCGGCACCGAGGACGAGTGGCGGCAGTGGCTGGCCGAAGGCCGGGACTTCGGCCTGCTCGCCGCCAACGGCACCGGCGGCCGGGGCCCCGTCCTGGTGCCCACGCACTTCCTGCTCGACGCCGACCGCGGGGAGATCCTGCTGCACCTCGCCGCCCCCAACCCCGTCTGGGCGGCCCTGCGCGCCGACCCGCACGCCACCCTCGCCGTCACCGGCGACCACGCCTTCGTACCGGGACGCTGGCGCGGCCCGCCCGGCACCCCCACCAGCTACTACGCGTCCGTGCACTTCACGTGCACCGCCGAGATCGTCGACGACCCGGCCGGCAAGGCCGCGATCCTCACCCGGCAGCTCGCCCGCCTCCAGCCGGAGGACCCGCAGACCGTCACCCCCGGCGAGGCGCCCTTCGGCCCGCTCCTGAGCGGGATCCGCGGGCTGCGGCTGACGGTGCAGGAGGTCCGCGCGAAGTTCAAGTACGACGACAAGAAGCCCGCCGCCGAACAGGCCGCCCTCGCCGACCGTCTCGCCGGGCGCGGCGCGGCACCCGACGCCGGAGCCCGCGCCCAGCTGCTGCGCCGCAACGCGCTGCGCACCCGCGACTGACCCGGCCGCCGGGCGGCCTGTCGCTCCGTCGGCCCGCCCCGCGGGCGGAGCCCCGGACGGGCTGATGGACTGTGGGACGTACCCTGTCCGACCGGCCGAGCAGGCGGGCCCGAGCCGCGAGGAGCCGCTCACCGTGACCACCTCCTCCCCGTCGCACGCCGAGGACCATCTCGGCCACGTCGTCTTCATCTCGGCGGCTGCCGCGATGGGCGGCTTCCTCTTCGGATACGACAGCGCCGTCATCAACGGCGCCGTGACGGGCATCCAGAAGCACTTCGAGGTGGGGAACAGCGAGACCGCGTTCGT
Source organism: Kitasatospora sp. NE20-6 (assembly GCF_045862635.1). Taxonomy (NCBI): domain Bacteria; kingdom Bacillati; phylum Actinomycetota; class Actinomycetes; order Kitasatosporales; family Streptomycetaceae; genus Kitasatospora; species Kitasatospora sp. NE20-6. Next base: position 27,681 of record NZ_BPRL01000072.1, on the reverse strand, counting down.
CGTCGCGATCGCGCTGCTCGGCTCGGCCGCCGGTGCCGTCGTCGCCGGCCGGCTCGCCGACCACCTCGGCCGGGTGCGGACGATGCTGCTCGCCGCCGTGCTGTTCGCGATCAGCGGCGTCGGCTCGATGTTCCCCCCGAGCATCGGCGTGCTGGCCTTCTGGCGGGTCGTCGGCGGCGTCGCGATCGGCATCGCCTCGGTGATCGCGCCGACGTACATCGCCGAGGTCGCGCCGACCGCCTACCGCGGCCGCCTGGCCTCGTTCCAGCAGCTGGCGATCGTGCTCGGCATCACCATCTCCCAGCTGGCCAACTGGGGGCTCAACCAGGCGGCCGGCGGCGAGTCCACCAACCACCTCGGCGGGATCCAGGCGTGGCAGTGGATGCTCGGCGTGGAGACGGTCCCCGCCCTGGTGTACGGGCTGATGGCGCTCTCCATCCCCGAGTCGCCGCGCTTCCTGATCGCCGACCGCCGCGAGGACCAGGCACGCGCGGTGCTCGCGGAGGTCGAGGGGCCGGGCATCGACCTCGACGCCCGGATCGCCGAGATCCGCGCCGTCCTCCACACCGCGCACAAGCCCCGGCTGAAGGACCTCACCGGCGGCCGGTTCGGCCTGCTGCCGATCGTCTGGGTCGGCATCGGCGCCTCGGTGTTCCAGCAGTTCGTCGGCATCAACGTGATCTTCTACTACTCGTCGTTCCTCTGGCAGTCGGTCGGCATCGACGAGTCCAACTCGCTGCTGATCAGCCTCTCCACCTCGATCGTCAACGTCGTCGGCACCGTCGTCGCGATGGCCCTGGTCGACCGGATCGGCCGCAAGCCGCTGGCCCTCGCGGGCTCCGCCGGCATGGCGCTCGCGCTCGGCACCGCCGCGTGGGCGTTCTCCTTCCGGCAGGGCACCGGCGACAACGCGACCCTGGACGACACCTACGCCACCGTGGCACTGGTCGCCGCACACGTCTTCGTCTTCTGCTTCGCCTTCTCCTGGGGCGTGGTGGTGTGGGTGCTGCTCGGCGAGATGTTCCCCAACGCGATCCGGGCCCTGGCGCTGTCGGTCGCCGCCTCCGCCCAGTGGATCGCCAACTGGGCGATCACCGTGTCGTTCCCCGACCTCTCGGACTGGAACCTGTCGGCGACGTACGTGATCTACGCCTGCTTCGCCCTGCTGTCGATCCCGTTCGTCGCGTTCTGCATCAAGGAGACCAAGGGGCGCGCCCTGGAGGAGATGGGCTGACCGCCCACTACCGCACCGCACCACCACCGCATCACTGCACACCACCACTCACCACTGCACCGCCGGGCCCCGCAGGGCCGGGCTCCCGGGTGACCGGACCCCGCCCCGCGGCCCCGGCTCCCGCACCTGCCCGGCGCACCCGATCCGCGCCGGCCGACCGCCGCGCGCACGCGGCCCGCCCCCCGGAGAGGCCATGGGCAGCAGTTCCCCGCAGAACGTCACCTTCCCCAGCAACGGCGGCACGGCGCACGGCTACCTCGCGCTCCCGCCGCAGGGAACGGGCCCCGGCCTGATCGTCGTCCAGGAGTGGTGGGGCCTGACCACGCACATCGTGTCGATGGTGGACCGCTTCGCCGCGGAGGGCTTCGTCGCACTCGCCCCCGACCTGTACGGCGGCGCCACCACGCACGACCGCGAGGAGGCGGCCCGGATGCTCGCGGCGCTGCCCGCCGACCGGGCCGCCCGCGACCTGCACGGCGCGGTCGACCACCTGCTCGGCCGGCCCGAGGTCGTGGGCGACGCCGTCGGCGCCGTCGGCTTCTGTATGGGCGGCGGCCTCGCCCTCGTCCTGGCCGCGCAGGAGGCCGACCGGATCGCCGCGGTGGTGCCCTTCTACGGCCTGCCGAAGATCCCCGGCTTCGCGTACGGCGGCCTCACCGCGCACGTGCTCGGACACTACGGCGAGGAGGACCGCTCGATCGGCCAGCAGCGGGTCGACGAGGCGGCGATGCTCATCGGCGAGGCCACCGACCGGCGGCCGGAGATCCACTTCTACCCGGCCGGGCACGCCTTCATGAACGACGAGAACCCGACCGGCACGTACGACCCGCTGCAGGCGCGGATCGCCTGGCAGCGCACGCTCAGCTTCCTCCGGGGCCACCTGGGGTGAGGCGGCGCGCCCGCCTTCCGACCGGGCCGGAATCGGACACCCGGGTCCGGAAACCGGATGGACAACCGCCGCAGCGAGCCCGCATAGTCTCCGGGTGACCGCCGCCCCCGCCCCCGCCACACCCCGCCCGCTCGCCTGGGCCGGACGCAACTTCCGGATCCAGACCGCCGCCACCGTGGTGAGCGGCCTCGGCAACGCGGCGGCACCGATCGCCACGGCGTTCGCGGTGCTGGAGGCGGGCGGCTCCACCGCCGACGTCGGCTACGTCACGGCGGCGCGCACGGTGCCGCTGGTGGTGTTCCTGCTGGTCGGCGGGGCACTGGCCGACCGCATGCCGCGCCACCACGTGATGGTCGCGGCCAACCTCTTCAACGCGGCCTCCCAGGCCGTCCTCGCCCTGCTGGTGCTGACCGGCAGCACCTCGCTGTGGGCCCTGGTCGCGCTCGCCGCGGCGGGCGGCGCCGGACAGGCCTTCTACGCGCCCGCCTCCGAAGGCATGATCATGACGAGCGTCGCCGCCGAGCACGCGGGCCGGGCGTTCTCCGTGTACCGGATGGCGATGAACGGCTCGCAGATCGGCGGCGCCGCCCTCGGCGGGGCACTGACCGCGACGATCGGCCCGGGCTGGGTGCTGCTCCTGGACGCGGGCGGCTTCGCCCTCGCCGGCGCGCTCCGCGTCCTCCTCCGCGTCGAACGGCGGACCGACGGCACCGCCCGCCCCGGCATGGTGCATGAACTCCGGCTCGGCTGGCGGGAGTTCGCATCCCGACGGTGGCTCTGGGCGGTGGTGCTGCAGTTCTCCGTCGTCGTCGCGTGCATCAGCGCGGTCGAGACCGTGTACGGGCCCGTGGTCGCCGCCCAGCGGTTCGGCGGGGCCCGCGCCTGGGGCGCGGCCATGGCGGCGTTCGGCATCGGCATGCTCGTCTCCGGCGTGCTGACCGCCCGCCGGCACCCCCGCCGGATCCTGCTCGTCGGCAACTGGGGCGTCTTCCTCTTCGCCCTCCCCGCCCTCGCCCTCGCCCTGCGGGCGGGGCTGCCCGTCCTCGTCGCCGCCATGTTCGTCTCCGGCGCCGGCGTCACCGTCTTCGGCGTCAACTGGATGGTCGCCCTCCAGCAGGAGGTGCCCGCCGAGATGTTCTCGCGCGTCTCCGCGTACGACCACCTCGGCTCGATCGCCCTCACCCCGCTGGGCACCGCCCTGGCCGGCCCGGCCGCCGACGCCCTCGGACTGGACGGCGCCCTGTGGACCTGCGCCGTCGGCACCCTCGCGCTCGCCGCCGCCGTCCTCGTCGTGCCGGAGGTCCGCCGGCTCACCCGCGCGCTGCCCACCGCCGGGCCCACTGCCGGACCCACCGCCGGGCCGGCCCCCGTCGACGAACCCGCCGCCGCCTGACGGCAACCGCCGCCCGCCGCACGGGCGTCCCCCCGGGCACACCGACACGCCGGGGGCGCGCATGACCGGACGACCGCTGCTCTTCGTCGACGTCGACGGCGTGCTCAACCCCGCCGACCCCTGGCCCGCCGACGGCTACGGCCACCACCGCCTGCTCGGCCACGACGTGCTGCTCTCCCCCGTGCACGGCGACTGGCTGCGCGAACTCGCGGACACGTACGACCTCTGCTGGGCGACCACCTGGCAGGGCTCCGCCAACGAGCACCTCGGCCCGCTCCTCGGCCTGCCCGAACTCCCGGTGGTCACCGTGAACCGCTACGCCCGGCAGGCGGGCGACCCGCGGATCCGGCTCGCGGAACTGATCTCCGGACACAAGTGGGCGCCGCTCCTGCGCCACGCCGCCGGCCGGCCGTTCGCCTGGGTCGACGACGTGATCCCGCCGCGGCTGGTCCGCAACTCCCTGCTGCGCAGCGACCGCCTGCTGCTCCGCACCGATCCGCACCAGGGGCTGGAGCGCCACCACGTGGACCGCCTGCTGCGTCGCCCGCCCGCCCCGCGGTGGCGGCGGCGCTGACGACCGGGCCACCGGCCACCGGTCGGCCTGCGTGCCCGCAGGGCCGGGCGCGCCTACAGTCGGCCCATGAGGATCAGGACCGTCGACGCCTTCACCGACCGGCCGTTCGCCGGCAACCCGGCCGCGGTCTGCCTCCTCGACGGGCCGGACTGGCCCGCGGACACCCCGATGCAGCGGATCGCCGGCGAACTCAACCTCTCCGAGACGGCCTTCGCCCTCCCGCCCGGCCCGGGCGGCGACCCTGCGTGGGGCCTGCGGTGGTTCACCCCGACGGCCGAGGTCGGCCTGTGCGGCCACGCCACCCTCGCCACCGCGCACGCCCTGCACGCGGACGGCCTGCTCGCCGGGGGCCGGGTCCGCTTCACGACCCGCAGCGGCGTCCTCACCGCCGCGGTCGGGGCGGACGGCACGATCACCCTCGACCTCCCCGCCGCGCCGGCCGTCCCGGTCGGGGCGCCGCCCGGCCTCGCCGAGGCGCTCGGCGCACCGGTCGTGGCCGTGTACGACACGGGAGCGCTCGGCGACCTGCTGGTGCTGCTGGCCGACGAGGAGGCCGTCCGCGGGCTCGCCCCGGACCTCGAAGCCGTCGCCCGGCTGGAGGCGCCCGGTGTCATCGTCACCGCCGGCGCCCGGCACCCCGAACAGCCCGGCCGGCCCGAACACCCCGAACAGCCCGGCCGGGCCGAACGGGCCGGTGACGGCCACGACTTCGTCTCGCGCTTCTTCGGTCCGGCGATCGGCATCCCGGAGGACCCGGTCACCGGGAGCGCCCACACCGCCCTGGCTCCGTACTGGGCGCAGCGGCTCGGCCGGTCCGTGGTGACCGGGCGCCAGCTGTCCGCCCGTGGCGGGGTGGTGGCGTGCGAGGTGGCGGGTGACCGGGTGCTGCTGTCCGGCCGGGCGGTCACCGTGCTGGACGGGACGCTGGTCGGGGAGGCCGCCGCGCTCGGCTGACGCCTGCAGGGGCATCCGCTGCCGGTCGTGCCCGCGGAGGTGGAGCGGCTCAGGCCGTGGGCAGCCAGCCGACGTGGCCGGCCAGGAGCGCGTAGCCGACGAAGGCGACGGTGTCGATCAGCGCGTGGGCCGCGACGAGCGGCATCACCCGGCCCCAGCGGCGGTAGAGCAGGCAGAAGACCAGGCCCATCACCATGTTGCCGACCAGGCCGCCGACCCCCTGGTAGAGGTGGTACGAGCCGCGCAGCACGGAGCTGGCGACCACCGCGGCGGGCCACGACCAGCCGAGCTGGCCGAGCCGGCGCAGCAGGTAGGCGAGGACGACCACCTCCTCCAGGATGGCGTTCTGCCAGGCCGAGCAGATCAGGACGGGGATGCGCCACCAGACCTCCGGCAGCCCGGACGGTGCCACGGTGAGGTTGAACCCGGCGGCCTGGGCGGCGAGGTACAGCCCGAGGCCGGTGCCGCCGATCAGGGCGGCGACGGCGGCACCGCGGCCGAGGTCGCGGGCCTTGTCGCGCAGGTCGAAGCCGAGCACCCGCAGCGAGGTGCCCTCGCGGACGAGCAGGTAGCCGACCAGGACGACGGGCATGAGGCCGCGGGCGATGTAGTAGAGCTGCCAGGCGAGGTCGATCCAGGGGCGGCCGGGGGCGCGCGAGCCGTTGAGGGTGGCGACCTGCTGGCCGAGCGCCATGGGCTGGGTGAGCGAGTCGGCGAAGCTGATCAGCGCGCCGATGCCGCTCGCGCCGAGCGAGAGCCCCAGCACGATGAGGAGTTCGACGCCGAGCAGGCGGCGTGCCGGGGTGCCGGTCTCGGGCTCGGTCGAAACGGTGGTCACCTGGTCTCCCGCCCGCGGGCCGTGCTCCCGCGGCCGGCCGGCCGGGGGCCCGGAGCCGTGGAACGGCTCCGGGCCGATCATCCTTCCACACCGCGTCCGCGGTGCCGTCGCGACGGTCCGGTCAGCCGACCGGCCAGGTGTGGACGGGTTCGCCGGTCCGCATGTACTCGACGTACCTCCTGGTCATGGCCGCGATGGCGGCGGTGCGGTCCATGCCGAAGTGGTCGCGCAGCCGGTGGACGGTCGCGGCCTGCCAGGAGGCGCCGTTGGTGCGGCGGCGGCAGCGCTGTTCGATGATGCCGAGGTAGCGGTCGCGGTCGGCCGGCTCGACGCCCCAGGCGTCGAGGCCCTGGTGGGCGAGCGGCAGCAGTTCGTCCAGGACGAGGTCGGTGACGGCGACGGGGGCGGTGCCGCGGCCGGTGCGTCCGTGGCGGGGCCAGTGGAGGACGGCGTCGATGCCGTGGCGGGCGGCGGTGTGGAAGTTCTCGTCGGCGCGTTCGAACGGCAGCCGGGTCCAGACCGGGCGGGACTGCTCGGCGAGCACCCGGACGAGGCCGTAGTAGTAGGCGGCGTTCGCGAGGGTGTCCGCGACGGTCGGGCCGGCCGGCAGGCAGCGGTTCTCCACGCGCAGGTGGGCGATGCCGTCGGCGATGTCGTACACCGGCCGGTTCCAGCGGTAGACGGTGCCGTTGTGCAGGCGCATCTCGGCGAGCTTGGGGACGCCGCCGGAGGCGAGCACCTTGACCGGGTCCTCGTCGTCGCAGATCGGCAGCAGGGCGGGGAAGTAGCGGAGGTTCTCGGCGAAGAGGTCGAGCGCGGAGTCGACCCAGCGCTCCCCGAACCAGGTGATGGGGCGCACGCCCTGCGCCTTGAGCTCCGCCGAACGGGTGTCACAGGCCTGCTGGAACAGCACCGGCCTGGTCTCGCGCCACAGCTCCCGGCCGAACAGGAACGGCGAGTTGGCGCCCAGGGCGACCTGGCTCGCGGAGATCGCCTGCGCGGCGTTCCAGACCGGGGCGAACCGCTCGGGGGTGACCTGGAGGTGGAGTTGCAGCGAGGTGGCGGCGGCCTCGGCGACCATCGACACCGACTCGACGGCGAGGTGCTCGACGCCCTCGATGTCGAGGGCGATGTCCTCGCCGCGCGCGGCGAGTATCTGGTCGCTGAGCAGGCTGTAGCGGTTGTTGTGGGACATGCTGTCGAGGCCGGTGTGGTCGATGTCGAGGGTCGGCAGGATGCCGACCATGACGATCCGGGCGCCCGCCTCGGCGGCCTGCCGGTCGGCGTAGCGCAGGCAGGTGTCGATCTCCTCGCGCAGTTCCTCCAGCACGTGGCCGCCGAGCCGGCGCGGGGCGACGTTGATCTCGATGTTGAAGCGGCCCAGCTCGGTCTGGAAGTCGGTGGAGCCGATCGCCTGCAGCACCTGGGCGTTGCGCATGACCGGCATGCCCTGCTCGTCGGCCAGGTTGAGCTCGATCTCCAGGCCCATCATCGCTCTCGGGCGGTCGAAGCGGTCCTCGCGCAGCATCCGCTCCAGCACGTCCAGACAGGACTGGAGCTTGCGCCGGTACAGCTGCCGGTCGGACAGTTCAGCGCGCGTGGCAACGACCTTCTCGCCCATGAGCGTCCTCCTCCCCTAGGTCGACCGTGCAAGCATCATGCCCATCCGGAAGATCGATAGCCCGGCACCGGAACGGGCCGACGGGCCGGGATCCTGACGGTCCCTCAGCCGATATCCGACTTGCCGCTCGGAACCGAACGTGATAAGAAGGTCACCCTGCGCACCTGTTCGAGTAGAATTCGCACTGCGCTTATGCCCGGTCTCCCCGTCGCACGGCTCCGTCGTGTCGCGTGGGACCGCGCCCGCACCGCGATCATGCCCAACCGGACACGGCCAGGTCACGCCACGCCGGTATGCCGCACTCGCACGCCGATCTCGCATGGAGAGGCGACCCACCATGACCCTGCAGACCCCTCAGCCCCCGCCCAGCGCCCTGCGCGCCGTGCTCGCCGCCCTCGACGACGAGAGCGCACTGAGCAAGCCCGCAGCGGCGGCACTGCGCCATGCCCCCGGCCCGCTGCTGCCCGCGCACCCACTGGCCGTGTACGTCCTGGAGGGGTCCGCTCTCGCCACCGCACGCCGCACCGGCTGGCGGTTCCTGATCAAGCACGGCCCGGCGGACATCGTCGCGGCCGCGGACGTCGTCGAGGCGGCCGGCCAGGGCCACGTCTTCTCGCACTTCGCCGCCGGCCCCTACCTCGACTCGACCGTCCACGCCCTGCGGCAGGCCTGGCAGCTGGCCCAGGGCTCGCGCACGCCGCGCCGGCCCCGGCTGCTGTCGATGCCGGGCCACTACGCCACGGCGCTCTGGCTCAGCGGCGGCGACCCCGGCGCCGCGGACGACCTGCTGATCCCGCTCTCCCCCGCACCGCTGGGCGTCACCGCCCACCGCACCTACCAGGCCGCCGAGCTGCTGGCCGCGCTGGAGCGGCCGCCGCTCGGCGGGGCGGCGATGGCGCTCGGCCGCAGCTGACACGGCGGGCAGCCGGAAGGGCCATCGGCACTGACCCGTTCGGGTCGGCCGCCGGTGGCCCTTCCGGCTGCCCGCCCGACCCGGTGCCGCCTGAACGGGTGGTCCGGACCGACAGGTTGTGGCGCATGTCACGAAACGGCTGCGGAAGTGACCTGGGACACCGACACTGGGAACCAGCACGAGTGGGGGGATGTCGTACCCACTGGAGCGTCGGTTCACACCTGGGCCGGCGAAGAGGATGATCCGCCGGCAGGGCGGCACGCCCGTGAGGTGCCGTGCGGCGGGGCGGGATCGCAAGCGAAGCGAGGGTACGAGCCATGTGCCAGCACCATCCTGAATGCCCTTCGGCGGAATCCGCCGACCGCGAGGCGGCCGTCCCCGTGGCGCGCCATCCCGACCAGGGGTGGAGCCTGCTCTGCAACGGCGTCCTGCTCTTCGAGGACACCGGCGAGCTGCTGCCCGACGGCCGGGTGATCGCGCCGCGGCGCCCGCTGGCCGTCGTGGCCTGACGCCGGCACCGCCGGCCGACAGCGGGACGGCCCCGGAGGAGTGGTCCTCCGGGGCCGTCCCCGTACGGGGCGGGGGCGTCAGACGCCGTACTCGTCGAGCGGCGGGCAGGAGCAGACCAGGTTGCGGTCGCCGTACGCGCCGTCGATCCGGCTGACCGGCGGCCAGTACTTGTCCGCCGGGTTCACGCCGGCCGGGAAGACGGCCTCCTGCCGGGTGTAGGCGTGCTCCCAGTCGCCGGTCAGGCGGGCCGCGGTGTGGGGCGCGTTGCGCAGCGGGTTGTCCGCGGCCGGCCACTCACCGGAACCGACCTTCTCGATCTCCGCGCGGATCTCGATCATGGCCTCGCAGAAGCGGTCGATCTCGTGCAGGTCCTCGGACTCGGTGGGCTCGATCATCAGCGTGCCGGCCACCGGGAACGACATGGTCGGCGCGTGGAAGCCGTAGTCGATCAGGCGCTTGGCGATGTCGTCCACCGTCACGCCGGTCTCCTTGGTGAGCGGGCGCAGGTCGATGATGCACTCGTGCGCGACCAGGCCGCCGGGGCCGGTGTAGAGCACCGGGAAGTGCGGGGCGAGCCGCTTCGCGATGTAGTTGGCGTTCAGCACGGCCACCTGGGTGGCGCGCTTGAGGCCCTCGCCGCCCATCAGCCGGACGTACGCCCAGGAGATCGGCAGGATCGCCGCGGAGCCCCACGGCGCCGCCGAGATCGGGCCGACGCCGGTGGCCGGGCCGGCCTCCGGCTGCAGCGGGTGGTTCGGCAGGTACGGCGAGAGGTGCGCGCGCACCGCGACCGGGCCGACGCCGGGGCCGCCGCCGCCGTGCGGGATGCAGAAGGTCTTGTGCAGGTTGAGGTGCGAGACGTCCGCGCCGAACTTGCCCGGCTTGGCCAGGCCGACCAGCGCGTTGAGGTTGGCGCCGTCGACGTAGACCTGGCCGCCGGCCTCGTGGACGAGGGCGCAGATCTCGGTGATCTCGGTCTCGAACACGCCGTGGGTCGACGGGTAGGTGACCATCAGCACGGAGAGCTGGTCGCGGTGCTGGGCGATCTTGGCCTTGAGGTCCTCGACGTCCACGTCGCCGTCGGTGAGGGTCTTCACCACGACGACCCGCATGCCGGCCATCACCGCGGAGGCGGCGTTGGTGCCGTGCGCGGAGGAGGGGATGAGGCAGACGTCGCGCCGGCCGTCGCCGTTCGCCAGGTGGTAGGCGCGGACGGCCAGCAGGCCGGCGAGCTCGCCCTGGGAGCCGGCGTTCGGCTGGATCGACACGGCGTCGTAGCCGGTCACCTCGACGAGCTGCTGCTCCAGGCCGTGGATCAGGCTGAGGTAGCCCTGCACCTGGTCGGCCGGGGCGAACGGGTGCAGCTGGCCGAACTCCGGCCAGGTCACCGGCTCCATCTCGGTGGTGGCGTTGAGCTTCATGGTGCAGGAGCCCAGCGGGATCATGCCGCGGTCCAGCGCGTAGTCGCGGTCCGACAGGCGGCGCAGGTAGCGCAGCATGGCGGTCTCCGAGCGGTGGCTGTGGAAGACCGGGTGGGTGAGGTACTCGTCCTCGCGGAGCAGCGCGGCGGGCAGCGTGTCGGCGGTCTCGGCCAGCTCGGTGCCGGTGACGCCGAACGCGCCGAGGACGGCGGCCAGGTGCGCGCGGGTGGTGGTCTCGTCGCAGGAGACGGAGACGGTGTCGGCGTCCACCCGGTACAGGTTGACGCCGGCCGCGCGGGCCGCCCCGACGACCGCGTCGGCGCGCTGCGGCACCCGGGCGGTGACGGTGTCGAAGAACGCGCCGTGCACGACCTCGACCCCGCCGGCCCGCAGGCCCTCGGCGAGCGCCGCGGCGTAGCGGTGGGTGCGGCGGGCGATGTCCGCGAGGCCGTCCGGGCCGTGGTAGACGGCGTACATGGAGGCCATCACGGCGAGCAGCACCTGGGCGGTGCAGATGTTGCTGGTGGCCTTCTCGCGGCGGATGTGCTGCTCGCGGGTCTGCAGCGCGAGGCGGTAGGCGCGGGTGCCGTCGGCGTCGACGGAGACGCCGACGAGGCGGCCGGGCAGGTTGCGGGCGTACTCGGCGCGCACGGCGAGGTAGCCGGCGTGCGGGCCGCCGAAGCCCATCGGCACGCCGAAGCGCTGCGAGGTGCCGCAGGCGATGTCGGCGCCGAGCTCGCCGGGCGACTTCAGGAGGGTGAGGGCCAGCAGGTCGGCCGCGACGGCGACGACCGCGCCGAGGCCGTGCGCCTGCTCGACGACGGGGGCGAGGTCGCGGACCGCGCCGGAGGCGCCCGGGTACTGGAGCAGCACGCCGAAGACGCCGCGCTCGGCGATCTCCGCGGGGATGCCGCCCGACAGGTCGGCGACGACGACCTCGACGCCGGTCGGCACGGCGCGGGTCTCGATCACCGCGACGGTCTGCGGCAGGGTGTCGGCGTCGATCAGGAAGACGCCGCCCTTGACCTTGGTGACGCGCCGGGCCAGCGCCATCGCCTCGGCGGCGGCGGTGCCCTCGTCGAGGAGCGAGGAGCCGGAGGTGGCCAGGCCCGTCAGGTCGGAGACGACGGTCTGGAAGTTGAGCAGCGCCTCCAGGCGGCCCTGCGAGATCTCCGGCTGGTACGGCGTGTAGGCGGTGTACCAGGCGGGGCTCTCCAGCACGTTGCGCAGGATCACCGGCGGCGTGAAGGTGCCGTAGTAGCCCAGGCCGATCATCGAGGTGAGGACCTCGTTGCGGTCGGCCAGGTCGCGCAGCTCCGCGAGCACCTGGGCCTCGCTGCGGCCGGCGGGCAGGCCGAGCGCCTCCAGGCTGCGGATGGCCTCGGGCACGGCCGCGTCGGAGAGCTCGTCCAGGGAGGCGTAGCCCACGTGGGCCAGCATCTTCTCCTGGGCGGCGGCGTCGGGGCCGATGTGGCGGGTCTCGAAGGGGCTGGCCTGCTCGAGCTCGGTGAGGTTCGGCTGGGCGTTCATGGGGGTCGAGGCCTCCTGGTCACGGACCGGCGGGGGCGCGCACGCCGGTCGGCCGCCATGGGGAGCCGGAGACGTACGAGCCCGTCAGGCCTCCCCCTCTGTCATCGGTACCTGAGAGCTTCGCCGCATCGGTGCCCGGGGGCATCCTGTCGACTTGCACCGTCGGTGAGAGTGGTGCCGGCGGCTCCTGCGCCATCGGCCCTGCCCTGCTTTCCAGAGTGACCTATCCCACGCGGTACGGATGCCTGAGAGATTCCGGGGAGGAGTTGCTCCTTCGGCGCCCCTTTCCCAGCTCAGCGGGGTCGGGGACTCTCCCGCGCGGGCTCGGCGGTCGCCGCCCAGGATACCAGCGGGAGAGGCGTGGATCACGGTCGCTGTGACGGCCGTCGCACGGGCTTCCGCCGGGGCTGCCGTCCGGACGGCCGTCCGCCGGACGGACCATCCGCCGCCCGGACGGCCCTCCCCGGCTCGCGGGTGTCCGGTTCATACCGTTTCGTGTGAGATGGCGTCTGGCCAGCTCCTCCAGCCGTCCGCCGAACCGAGCGCCGCAGGAGCAGTCGCCCCGGAGGAGAACAGCGTGCAGACCGATATCGATCCGCGAGACCTGATCGGACACAAGGCGGTCGACCGGAACGGTGACAAGATCGGCACGGTTGACGAGGTGTACCTCGACGACGCGACCGGTGAGCCCGAGTGGGCCGCGGTCCGCACCGGCATCTTCGGCAGGGACGCCTTCGTCCCGCTGACGACCAGCGAGTTCTCCGGCGAGGAGCTCAAGGTCCCGTACGACAAGTCCCTGATCAAGGAGTCCCCGGACTTCGGGGTGGGCCAGCACCTCTCGCCCGCCCAGGAGCTCCAGCTCTACCGCTACTACGGCCTCGACACCTCGGGCACCGGCCGCCCGACCGCTCCGGCGGCCACCGCCGCAGCGTCCGCCGCGACACCTGCCGCGGCACCCGCCGACGCCGACTTCGGCGCGGTCTCCGGCGGCGCGGCGCGCACCGCCCCGGCCACGGACGCACACGCGCACCCGCACGGGCGGACCGACCGGGACGGCGGGCACACCGACCGCCACGACCGCGGCGACCGCCATGACCGCGGCGACGGCGAGCGGGCGGCGACGGCACCGGCTTCGGCTCCGGCGGCCTCGACCCCGCCGGCGGTGTCGAACAACGTCCGCCGCCTGGTCCAGCCGTCCGCTGCACAGCACGGCCCGTCGGCGGCGCAGCTCGCGCCGAAGCAGGCTGCCGAGGCGGGGCCGAGCGGCCCGGTGGAGATCACCTGCCGCGAGGAGCGCCTCGACATCAGCACCGAGTGGCACGTGCTGGGCACCGCGCGGCTGCGCAAGTACGTGACGTCGGAGGCCGTCGAGCGGCGGGTGCCGGTGGTCCGCGAGCGCGTCCGGGTGGAGCGGGTGCCGGTCGGCGACGCCGAGCGGGCCGCGCTGAGCGAGCAGGAGATCGCCGAGGCCATGGAGGAGGTGACGCTCCGGGAGGAGCGTCCGGTGATCCGCAAGTACCTGGCGCCGATCGAGCGCGTCCGCCTGGTGGTCGAGCGCTACACCGAGGAGGAGCTCGTCCGCGAGGAGCTGCGGCGCGAGCAGGTCGAGGTCCACGACGGCACCGCGCAGCAGCCGTCCGAACCGCAGCAGGTCAACACGGCGGAGGCCTCGGGCGGCATGCGCAGCGCGGCGATGGCCGGGCAGGCCGCGGGGCTGGCGGCCGGGCCGGTCGCGACGCCGATCGCGGCGCGGACGGCCTCCGGCCCGGTGCGGCCGGATCCGCTGCGCCCGTCCTGAGCCGCCGCGCCCCCGGCAGCGTCTCGCGGGCCGCCGTCACGGCAGCCCGCGGTCGTCTCTCCGGCCGCTTCTCCGGCGGCTTCTCCGGCCGCCGCCTTCGGTCGCCGCCCCGGCCCCGGTCCGCTTCTGCGGGCCGGGGCCGAGGTGTTTCCCAAAGATTGACCAGTCGATATTTGACAGGCTGAAGTATCTACCTGCATCGTTACTTCAGCTGATTCACTATCGCATGCCTGAAGCAGTCGGCTCCGGGCAGCACGACAGGAGGAACCACCGTGAGTGAGGCCCCACAGCCCGCCACCACGGCACACCGGCCGAGCAGTGCGCGCGTACTCCCCGCGCTCGTCCTCGCCATGCTGGCCTTCAGCGTGGTGCAGACCGCGGTCGTCCCGATCCTGCCGTCGCTGGCCGAGGAACTCGACGTCTCCGGCTCCAGCGTCACCTGGCTGATGACCGCCAACCTGCTGTCCGCAGCCGTCCTCACCCCGATGCTCGGCCGCTTCGGCGACCTGCGCGGTCGCAAGCCGATGCTGCTCGTGGCCCTCGGCGGCCTCGTCGCCGGCTCCGCGATCGCCGTCAGCACGCACTCCTTCACCTGGCTCGTCATCGCCCGCGTGCTGCAGGGCGCCGGCGGCGGCGTGCTGCCGCTGGCGATCAGCATCGTCCGCGACGAGCTGCCCAAGGCCAAGGTCACCGGCGGCGTCGCCGCCATCAGCGCCTCCATGGGCGTCGGCAGCGGCCTCGGCCTGGTCGTGACCGGTGTGCTGCTGGAGCACTGGAGCTACAAGTCGATCTTCTGGATGGGCCTCGGCTTCGGTCTGCTCGCCGTCCTGCTGGTCGCCCTGCGGGTGCCCACCGACCCGGTCGTCGACAAGGCCGGCGGCGCCGACCCGCTGGGCGCCGTCACCCTCGCCGGCTGGCTCTCCGCACTCCTGGTCGCCGTCAGCCAGGGCAACGCCTGGGGCTGGACCTCCAACCGCACCCTCGGCCTCTTCGCCGTCGCCGCCGTGATCGCACTCGTCTGGGTCGTCATCGAGGCCAGGGTCGCGCACCCGCTGGTCGACATGAAGATGATGGCGCGCCCCGCGGTCGCCTTCACCAACCTCTCCGGCCTGCTCATGGGCTTCGGGATGTACGGCTCCTTCATGGTCATCAGCAACTTCGCGCAGACCCCGGAGAAGCTCGCCCACTACGGCTTCACCGCCACCGTGCTGCACGCCGGTGTCATGCTGCTGCCGTCCGCCCTCGGCTCGATGGCCGCCGCACCGATCGGCGCCCTCCTCATCGCACGCCGCGGGCCGCGCCTGCCGCTCGTCCTCGGCGGCGTCCTGGGCGGCGCGAGCATGGTCTACCTCGCCGTCCGGCACGGCGCCGAGATCGACTTCTACCTCGCGTCCGCCGTCTTCGGCCTCGGTGTCGGCCTCGCGTACGCCGCCATGCCCGCGTACATCAACGGCGCCGTCCCGGCCGAGCAGAGCGGCATCGCCAACGGCATGAACGCGGTGCTGCGCACCGTCGGAGGCGCCATCGGCACCGCCGTCATGGCCGCGATCCTCACCGGCGACACCATGAAGCTCCCGATCCCGGTCTCCCTGCCCACCCTCACCGCGTACGAGCACGCGTACTGGACGGCCGCCGCCATGTGCCTGGTCGCAGGTCTGGTGCCGTTCGGCATCCGGCGGATCAAGGCCGGCACGGCGGAGACCACCACCCCCGGCACCCCCGACGGTGCCGGCACCGCGGCCGCCGTCGGCGAGCCCGCCACGACCGGCGCCTGACGAGGCGCCCGCTCGCGCCCAGGGACAGGGCGCGGGAACGGCCGGGGCACCGTGGGGACGGTGGGCATCGCCCCCACGGCACCCGCCCGGCCCGCCGAGTGGCCCCGCACCAGGGACGGTGCGGGGCCACTCGGCCTTTCCGCGCCCGGCACCACCACGACCCGCCCTACGACGGCGGGCGCAGCGGCAGCGGATCCGCGGGCTCCAGCGCGGGATCCTCGATCGCGAAGGTCCGCACCCGCCCCGGCGGCCCGTACGGCGTCTCGAAGCGGACGGTGACGCGGCCGACCCCGCTGCCCTGCACCCAGCCCGGCCCGTGCTCCGCGTGCAGCACGTCCTGCCCCGGCAGCCAGCGGCGCGCCGCCGCGGGCCCGGCCGGGGGGAGCACCGGCTCGGCCTCCACCGCCGGACCCGCCTCGGCCTCCACCGCCTCCCCGGCGGCGTGCGCCGCCTGCGCGAAGAGGTCCTCCTGCGTGTAGTCGGCCAGCTGCGCCACACCCACACCGAGCAACCGCACCCCGCCCGTCGTGTCCACCTGGAGCGCCAGCCGGCGGGCCGTGTCCGCGATCACCGTCTCGTCGTCGGTCGGCGCGCGCAGCGTCTCCGAGCGGGTGAGCGTCGAGAAGTCGAAGCGGCGGACCTTCAGGACAACCGTGCGCCCCGAGCGGCCCGCCGCGCGCAGCCGCCGCACGCACCGCGCCGCGAGCAGGTCGATCTCCCGCAGGATGCGGTCGCGGTCGGCGAGGTCCACCTCGAAGGTGTCCTCGACCGAGACGGACTTCGCGTCCCGGTCCGCCACCACGGGACGCCCGTCCAGCCCCACAGCCATGTGGTGGACACCGCTGCCGTGCGCGCGCCCGAGCAGCTGGACGAGTTCCGCCTCCCCCGCGTCGGCCAGGTCCGCCACGGTCGTCAGACCGGCCCGCCGCAGCGCCTGCTCGGTCGCCGGACCGATGCCCGGCAGCGCCCGCACGGGCATCGGGCTCAGGACGGCCCGTTCCGACCCGATCTCCACCAGCACGAGGCCGTCCGGCTTCGCCTGCTCGGAGGCGATCTTGGCCATCAGCTTCGAGCCCGCCACCCCGACCGACGCGGTCAGGCCGGTCCGGGCGAGGATGTCGGCGCGCAGGTCCTCCGCGACCGCGAGCACCAGTTGCGCGCCCTCGGCCGGGCCCGCGTCGGCGAGCGCGGGAGCGTACGGGCCGGCCTCCAGGTCGACGAACGCCTCGTCCAGGCTGAGCGGCTCGACCAGCGGCGAACGCTCGCGCAGCAGGCTCATCACGATGTCGCTGTTCTCGCGGTAGGCCGCGAACCTGCCTGCCAGGAAGGCGGCGTTCGGGCAGAGCCGGCGTGCCTGGGCCATCGGGAGCGCCGAGTGCACCCCGAAGGCCCTGGCCTCGTAGGAGGCGGTGGAGACGACGCCGCGGCCGCCGAGGCCGCCCACGACGACGGGTTTGCCGCGCAGGCTGGGCTTGGCCGCCTGCTCCACCGCCGCGAAGAAGGCGTCCATGTCGAGGTGGATGATGCTCGGCACAGTCCGCACAGGGCGATCATTGCGCACGGCTCTGACAATGCGTTCGAGGCGACCCGCCGCGCCGCGGCAGGACGGCAGGACGGCAGGACGAGAATCCGGCAACCATGCCATCCGGCCGCCCGGCAGCGCGGCGGCCGGCCAGCCGGCCGCCTCAGCCGGTGGGCCCGTCCGCCAGGGCCCGCCCGATCCCGGTCTCGCGGACACCGAGGAACTGCGGGTCGGGACGGAGCACCGCGTCCATCAGCGCCTTGCCGGCGCCCGGGATCTCCCGCAGGCCGCCGTAGTACCAGGTGACGTTGTGGGCCTCGGCCACCGCCACCGCGTACGCGTCGATGCCCGCGGCCCGGCACAGCGCCAGGGCACGGCGGACATGGAAGTCCTGACTGACCAGCAGCGCCCGGTCCACACCGAAGATCCGCCGCGCCCGGCTGCAGGAGTCCCACGTGTCGAAGCCCGCGTAGTCGCCGACGACCCGCACCTCCGGCACACCACGGGCCGTCAGGTAGCCCCGCATGGCGTCGGTCTCGTCGTAGTCGGTGCGGCTGTTGTCGCCCGTCACGAGGATGGCCTGCACCTTGTGCTGCCGGTACAGCGTCAGCGCCGCGTCGAGCCGGTGCGCGAGGTACGGCGACGGCTCGCCGTCGAAGAGGCCCGCTCCGAACACCACCGCCACGGGGGCCGCGGGCGCGTCGGCGACCGTCCGCACCCGGTCGTCGGAGCCGGTCCACAGCCAGGCGCTGGGCAGCAGGGCGACCGCGGTCAGCAGCACCGCGGCCTGGAACCACCGCCGACGGCCGGCACGGCTCACCGGTACCCGCAGGCCGCGCAGGGCACCGGACAGCGCCCGCAGAGGTCCCGCCAGCACCCGCACCGCCCGCCGGGGCGCGGGCCTCCGCAGCAGTCTCGCCGCGGCGGCACGCTTCGCCCGGCGCAGCACCTTCACATCCTTGATCGACACACCTGACGGGACGCCGACGGCCTGCCGTACGGTTCCCGGTCACGCCGGTCGCGCAGGTCGCGCCGGTCGTCGCGGGCGGCGCCGGGGTCAGACGGCCCGGTTGCGGCGCTGTGCCAGCTCGTCGGCCGGGTCGTGGCCGGGCAGTGTCTCGCCGGTGTCGGTCCGCTCGGCGTGCAGCCGTCCGAGCGTGGTCTCCAGCTCCTGCCAGACCGCTCCGACCGCGATGCCGAACATGCCCTGTCCGCCGCCGAGCAGATCGACGACCTGCTGCGGACTGGTGCACTCGTAGACGGTGGCACCGTCGCACATCAGTGTGAGGCCGGTCAGGTCACCGGGCTCGGCGGCCTGCAGATGGGCCACCGCGACCCGGATGTTCTGCAGGGAGACACCGGCGTCGAGCAGCCGCTTGACGATCTTCAGCAGGAGGATGTCGCGGAAGCTGTACAGCCGCTGCGCACCGGCCGGGTACGCGGTGCGCACGCTCGGCTCCAGCAGGCCCGTCCGCGCCCAGTAGTCGAGCTGACGGTACGTGATGCCGGCCGCCGCGCAGGCGGTCGGGCCGCGGAAGCCGACGAGCGCGGAGGTCGGAGGGATGCGCTCGATCGCCGGCTGGCCCGCCTGGACGGCCGGGAAACGGCCGACCCGGGGCAGGTCCCTCTCGACGGGCTCGGCCGGGGCCTCCCAGACGCGACCGCTGCGGGCGGCCCGCGGCAGGTGCACGGCGCACAGGGCCCCGGCGGCAGCGTCGTCGCCCGTACCGCTCATGCCTTCCTCCGTCCACTCGGCCTGCGGGTCTCCGGGCGCCGAACGGCGCTTTTCGACCCCAGTCACCCTTGACGGTAGGCAGTCACCCATGGCCCGTCAACGATCGCCACGCCGCGGCTCCCGCTGAAAGTCACTCCGGAGAGTGGTTTTTCGTGCCCTTAGTGTGGATATGGAACAACGCTTTTGCAAAGCGGCGCGCTCGGCGTCATCCGATCCGGACGATGCCGGGAGCCCTCCGCCGTCCTCGCCGTTCCGCAGGGCCCGGCGCCGCCCCTGCCGTCCCCTGGCAGCTGCCGTCCCCGCTACTGCTGGCCGCCGCCGAAGTCCTCCGGCGAGACCTGGTCGAGGAACTCGCGGAACTTCTCGACCTCGTCCTCCTGCTCGTCCGGGATGGCGATCCCCGCCTCCGCGAGCACGTCCTCGCTGCCGAAGATCGGGGTGCCGGTCCGCAGGGCGAGCGCTATGGCGTCCGACGGGCGGGCGCTGACCTCGACGCCGCCGGAGAAGACGAGCTCCGCGTAGAACACCCCGTCCCGCAGGTCGCTGATGCGCACCTCGGTGAGCTGCTGGCCGAGTGCGTCGAGCACGTCCTTGAAGAGGTCGTGCGTGAGCGGTCGGACCGGGGTCATGCCCTGCTGGGCGAAGGCGATCGCCGTCGCCTCGCCGGGGCCGATCCAGATCGGCAGGTACCGGTCGCCCCCGACCTCCCGGAGCAACACGATCGGCTGGTTGGAAGGCATCTCCACCCGGACACCCACGACGTCGAGCTCATTCACACTCGCAACCCTATGGCTCACGCCGCCGATAGGAAAGCGCAGCCCCTCACCCGCTGGTCAGGGCCGCGTCCCGGGGGTGTCGCAGCCTCAGGTACGCACCACCCGGCGGAGTCGGCCGGGCACCGCACCGCCCCGGGCCGCCCGACGGGCGACCCGGCGGACGGGGGTGACGACGGACGGGGACGACGACGGACCGCACAGCGACCCGCCGGCAGTGTCCGGTCCGGGTGCCCGGTCCGGAGGTGTCCGGTCCGGCCGCGAACGGCGTCGTCGGCGTCTGCGGCAGCGGCCGGCGCCGGACGGCTCAGCTCGGGCGGGCGCGCAGCCCCGCCTGCACCATCGCGGCGTGCAGCCGCACGGAGAGCGTCGCCAGCTCCCGCGCCGTCGTCTCGGCGTGCGCGCGTGTCTGCGGGTTGCGGTGCCGCCGCAGCGGGGCGACCACCTGGTCGACCAGGGCCACCTCGCGCTCGGCCGCGGCCTTCATCGCGCGCAGGTGCCGCGGCTCCAGCCCGTACCGCCCGAGTTCGGCGACCAGCCGGGCGATCTGCAGGGTCTCGCCGTCGTAGCCGCCGTCCGGACCCGGCATGACCAGGCCGTACGCCTCCCACTCGCCGAGCTCGGTCTCCCCGGCCTCGGCGGCGGCGAGCAGCTCGGCCCGTCCCAGCCGGACCCCGGTGGCGTTGCCCGCGGCGGCGACCAGCTCCCGGTCGGCCTCCTCCAGCGGGCCCGGACGGGCCTCCGGTGCGGGCAGCGCGGGCGGCGCCTCACCGCGCTCGATGGCGTCCAGGTGCTCCCGGATGACCCGCAGCGGCAGGTAGTGGTCACGCTGCATGCGCAGCACGTACGCCAGCCGCTCCACGTCACCGGCACTGAACTTGCGGTAGCCCGAGGGCGTGCGCTGCGGATCGACCAGGCCCTCGGCCTCCAGGAAACGGATCTTGGAGATCGTGACCTCGGGGAAGTCGTCCCGCAGGAAGGCCAGGACGGCCCCGATCGAGAGCAGTTCGTCACCCCTCCCCCGCACCTCGGCCGCACGGCGTGTGGCGGGCACGGGGGAGGCCCCGAGAGTGGTGGGAGGATTCGCGGTCACTCGGGCTCCTGCCGAAGTCGGATTCAGTACCCCCGGACGTGGCCGGCGAAGAACACCAGCCGGTACTTGCCGATCTGCACCTCGTCACCGTTGCTGAGCGTCACCTCGTCGATCCGCTCCCGGTTGACGTACGTGCCGTTGAGGCTGCCCACGTCCGCGACCGAGAAGCCGCCGCCGGGCAGGCGCCGGAACTCCACGTGCCGACGGGAGACCGTCACGTCGTCCAGGAAGATGTCGCCCTGCGGGTGCCGGCCCGCCGTGGTGACGTCGGAGTCCAGCAGGAAGCGGCTGCCGGAGTTGGGCCCGCGCTGCACGATCAGCAGCGCCGAACCCATCGGCAGCGCGTCGATCGCCGCCAGCACCTCGGCGGACAGCGCGGGGGTTGCGCCGGTCGACGTGGCGTTGGGGTCGTACGACTCGATGCCGGAGATCGAGATGGTCGAGGTGGTCTCGGCCGCACCCTCGGGCAGCGGCGCGGTACGCAGCGCCGACCCGCAGTTCGAGCAGAACCGGGCCGTGACCGGGCTCTGGTTGCCACAGTGCGGACACGGGAAGGTGCCGGCCATCGTCACAGCCTCCTGGCTCGGCACACCCTGCTGGACGTGCCCCGCGTAGGGGTCCGGGGAAAACCCTCCACCAGGGGTTGAGGGTGCTGCCGGGAAACCTATGCGCGGCGCGCCACCGGTTTCAACCGACGCGCCGTAGCCCGGCGCATTCCCCTCGTACGGAGCCGCGGCCCGGCCGTCGAGGTACGTCGGGCGTTCGGCGTACCGGTCCGCCTCGGGGGCGGGCCGCATGCCGGGCACGGCCGCCTCGTCGCCCGCACGGTGGCGGGCGGTGGGCGCCTCCGCGGCGCCCTGGCGGTTGTTGCGGCCGAACAGTTTCGAGAACAGACTCACGGGCGAATCCCCTTGCGTGTGACAGACCCGCCCGCGGGGCAGGGTGACAGGCTCGGACAGACAGCGTGCCCGGCATCCGGCCGGGCCCGAGCAGCCGGCGGGGCGTACCGCCGGGGTGGAACGTCCCAGTGTGCATCAGGCCCGGTGAGGACGGGCAACCGGGGGCGGCGCAGACCTGACGGCATGTGAGGAGGTCGGCCCGTCACTTCGCCGCCGGCTTGCCGTACTGCAGCGGCGCCGGCGAGGCCAGCGCGTCGACGACGACCTTCTGCTGCTGCGTGATGACGGCGGTCGCCTGCTGCTTCTCCAGGGTCCGGACGACACCGCCCGGGATGTTGAGCGCGGGCGTCAGGTCCTGCGGGTTGCCCACGACGGTGAAGCGGAACGGCTGGGCGACGTCCTTGCCGTCGATCTGGACACCGCTGATGGCGCCGTCGGTGAAGTAGGTACCGGCCACCACGCGCACGTCGTTGATCTGAATCGCCTCCGCTCCCGCCGCTCGGAGTTCCTGCAGGGTGTCCAGCAGCATATCCGCCTTCACCTGCCCCCGGGGATCATTGATCGTCAGGACGATGCCCGGTCCGGTCGCCTGCTCGGTGCCCGCCAGCACGCCCAACTCCGCCACCTTCCTCAGGGTCTGCTCCTTGGCCTCCCTGGCCTGGTTGGAGCTGTTCTCCAACTGGATCAGGGACTGCTCCAGCTGCGTCTTCTCCTGCTGGAGACGCTGCTGGCGGCTGTCCAGTTCGTCGAGGATGCGGACGAGATCCTCCTGGCGGGCGCCGCGCAGCTGGTTGTGGTCGTTGGTGGAGCGCACCTGGATGGCGAGGCCGAGGCCCAGCGCGAAGAGCAGCACCGCCACGACCAGCTGGCCGCGGGACACCCGCAGCGGCCACAGGGCCGCACGGAGCCTCCTTCGTGCGTCGAAACCGTCGTCCTCGGCGGCTCCGTGCCCGACAGGCACGGCCTCGACATCCTGGACGTCCTCGACGTCCTCGGCACCGGGATCCGCGGCCCCGGCCGCCACCGGCTCGGAGGGCACGGCGGGCCCGGATCCGGCACGTCCGGCCGGCTCCCGGGGCTCACCCACCGGGGGCGGCAGGCCGGGCAGCCCGGGGCGGGGCACCTCCGCGGGCACCTCCGGCATCGGCTCCCGGGCCGGGGAAGGCTGCTCCGCCGGGCCGCCGAGCGGCTCCCGCGGTTCCGGTCCGCCCGCGGCGCTGTCGTGCTGTTCCACGCCTGTTCCCCTCACGCCCTGAACACGTGCCGCCGGATCGCGGCAGCGTTGGAGAAGATCCGGATGCCGAGCACCACGACGACGCCCGTCGAGAGCTGCGCCCCCACGCCGAGCTGGTCGCCGAGGAAGACGATGAGCGCCGCGACGACCACGTTGGAGAGGAACGAGACGACGAAGACCTTGTCGTCGAAGATCCCGTCCAGCATGGCCCTGACCCCACCGAACACCGCGTCCAGCGCCGCGACCACCGCGATCGGCAGGTACGGCACCACGGCATCGGGCACCTCGGGCTGGACGAACAGACCGACGACGACGCCGATCACAAGGCCCAGAACGGCAATCACGGTGAAGGTACTCCTGTCCTGGTGGCGGACGACTTGTCGGCCGTGGCGGCGGTGCGACGCGGTGTGGGGCTGCCCGGGGCCCCACCGCTCGGCGCGGGGCTGGACGAAGAACTGGGCGAGGGACTCGGCGAGGGCTCCGCACTGCCGGGCCGGGCGGTGCGCAGGGTCACGCCGACCGCGGCGGGCAGCGTCAGCTTGTTCTGCACCGACAGGGTCGACCTGATCCCGTAGCTGTCCCCGATCAGCCCCAGGTACCGGCCGGCCCAGCTCGCCTCGAAGGCCTGCTTGAACCGCTCCCCGTCACCGATCGCCAGCACCGTGTACGGCGGCACCAGCGGACGGTTGTCCACCAGTACGGCGTCACCGGCCGCGCGGATCGCGGACAGCGTGGTCAGCCGCTGCCCGCTGATCGACACCGCCTCGGCACCGGCGAACCACAGCCCGTTCACGATGAGCTGCAGGTCGCGGTCGCGCAGTCGGCCGGTGTCGCTGAAGCCCTCGGCCTCGCGCGGCTTGTTCGCCGAGCCGCCCGCGGCGGTGTCCGCCGCGTCGTCGAGGACGAGCTTCAGACCGTGACCGGTGACGGCTCCCGTGCCCGTCCGGGCCTGGAGCTGGGCGAGCCCGCCGTCGCCGTCCGCGGGAAGCGCCTGCTGCTGCGTCCGGTCGACCTCCTGCCGCAGCTGCTCGACCTGTCGTTGCAGGTCGTCGGCCGTACGCGTCGAATCGCCGACCCGGTGCACGAGGGCGTCGCGCTCCTTGGCGAGGGTCGGTTCCGCCTTGGAGGCGTTCACCCCGCCCACGGTGACCACGGTCGCGGCCAGCGCGAGCCCGAGTGCGAGGACCAGCCGGCCCCGCTGGGTGGTCGGCAGCCTCCGCGGCCCGTCGGCGCCGCGCGCGGCCTCCGCGTAGCCCTCGTCCAGGCTGTGGTCCATCACGTTGGTCAGCAGGGACATCGAGGCGTCCGGACGGTCGAACCGCCCGCTCCGGTTGCTCGGTGTCGGAGTTGCTGGCATGCCGGACATCGTCGCACGTCGCTGCGGCGGCGTACGCACAGCCCCCGCAATCACCCGTCCGGGTGACCATCAGAACGCAGCACGGGCCGGGGCGGGGCGGCTGCTGCCACCTCACCCCGGCCCGTCGACGGGCGGGATCCCCGCGGCGCCCTCCGGCCTAGCGGCCGGCCGAGTCCACCACGGCCGCCCACTCGTCCAGGAGCTGCTCCGTGGCCTGCTCGTCCGGCCCCTCCGCCCACAGGTGCGTGACGGCTTCGGCCGGGTCGGGCAGCACCAGCGTCCAGCGGCCGTCCGGCTCGACCACACGCACGCCGTCCGTGGTGTCCAGCTTCCGGCTGCCGGCCGCCTCGACGACCGAGCGCATGACCATGCCCTTGGCCGCCCACGGGGTGGCGATGTCCCGGCGCTGGATGTGCGCCTGCGGGATCCGCGCATCGATCTGGCTCAGCGTGAGCTGCGTACGGGCCACCAGGCCCACCAGCCGTACGAACGCGGCCGGGCCGTCCAGCACACCGCTGAACTCCGGCACCACGTAGCCGCCCCGCCCGTCACCGCCGAAGACGGTGCCCTCGGCAGCCGAGGCCTTCGCCAGGTCGTCCGGCGAGGTGGTCGTCCAGGTGACCTGCGTCCCGTGGTACGCCGCGACCTGCTCCGCGATGCGGGTGGTCGTCACCGGGAGGGCCACCTGGCCGCTGCGGCGCTCGGCGGCGACCAGGTCGAGCAGCACGAGCAGTGCCCGGTCGTCCTGGATCACCCGGCCCAGCTCGTCGACGAACGAGACCCGCTCGCCGACGGGGTCGAAGCGCACGCCGAAGGCCGCGCGCGAGGACGACACGAGCTCGCCGAGCCTGGCGAGCGCCGCGCGCCGTTCGTCGGCGTCCTCCGTCGGCCGGGCCTCGTCGAGACCGCTGTCGACCGTGAGCGCCTCGACGCCGAGGCGGCCGAGGATGCTGGGCAGCACGAGCCCGGCGCTGCCGTGCGCGGCGTCGACCACGACCTTGAGGCCCGCCTCGCGGACCCCCGAGATGTCGATGGAACGCAGCAGGTTGCGCGCGTACGAGTCGAAGACGCTCGACGGGTGCAGCAGGTCGCCGATCTCGCCCGGGAAGGCCCTGCGGAACTCCTGGCGGGCGTAGACCCGGTCCAGCTTGCGCTGCCCGGCCTGCGAGAGGTCCGCGCCGGTCTCGTCGAAGAAGAGGATGTCCAGCGAGTCCGGCACACCGGGGGTGGTCCGGAGGAAGATCCCGCCGGCACTGCCCCGCGCGGTGTTCTGCCGGGCGACCGGCATCGGGACGTTCTCCAGGTCGCGCACGTCGATGGCGCTCGTCTGCAGCGCCGAGATCATCGCTCGTTTGAGTGCACGGGCACCACGGGAGTGGTCACGCGCGATGGTGACGGTCGCCCCCTTCTTCAACGTGGTGGCGTAGGCCCCGGCCAGCCGGACGGCGAGCTCCGGCGTGATCTCCACGTTGAGGATGCCCGAGACGCCGCGGACGCCGAACAGGTGCTCCTGCCCGCGGGACTCCCAGATCACCGAGGTGTTGACGACCGCGCCGGCCTCGATGGTCTTGAACGGGTACACCCGCACGTTGCCCGCGAGCAGCGACTCCTCGCCGATCAGGCACTCGTCGCCGATCACCGCGCCCTCTTCGATCCGCGCGGCCCGCATGACGTCCGTGTTCTTGCCGATGACGCAGCCGCGGAGGTTGCTCTGCGGCCCCACGTACACGTTGTCGTGGATCACGGCCTTGTGCAGGAACGCCCCGCGCTTGACGACGACGTTGCTGCCCAGCACGGTGTGCTCGCGGATCTCCACGCCGGCCTCGACCTTGGCGTAGTCGCCGATGTAGAGGGGGCCGCGCAGGACGGCCTCCGGATCCACCTCGGCGCCCTCGGCCACCCAGACGCCCGGCGAGATCTCGAACCCGTCGAGCTCGACGTCGACCTTGCCCTCCAGGACGTCGGCCTGCGCCTTGAGGTAGCTCTCGTGGGTGCCCACGTCCTCCCAGTAGCCCTCGGCAATGTAGCCGTAGACCGGCTTGCCCTCCTTGAGCAGCTGCGGGAAGACGTCGCTGGACCAGTCGACGGACTCGCCGGCCGCGACGTAGGCGAAGACCTCCGGCTCCATCACGTAGATGCCGGTGTTCACGGTGTCCGAGAAGACCTGTCCCCAGGTCGGCTTCTCCAGGAACCGTTCGACCTTGCCCTCGTCGTCCGTGATCGTGATCCCGAACTCGAGCGGGTTCGGCACCCGCGTCAGACAGACGGTGACCAGGGCGCCCTTCTCCCGGTGGAAGGCCACCAGCTCGGACAGGTCGAAGTCGGTGAGCGCGTCACCGGAGATCACGAGAAACGAGTCGTCCTTGAGCGCGTCCTCGGCGTTCTTCACACTGCCCGCGGTACCGAGCGGGGTCTCTTCGTTGGCATAGGTGAGGTGCATCCCCAGCTCTTCGCCGTCCCCGAAGTAGTTCTTCACGAGGGAAGCGAGGAACTGGACGGTCACCACGGTGTCCGTGAGACCGTGCCGCCGTAGCAGCCGCAGTACGTGTTCCATGATCGGCCTGTTGGCCACCGGCAGCAGCGGCTTGGGCATGCTCGACGTCATCGGACGGAGCCTGGTGCCCTCGCCGCCCGCCATCACAACGGCTTTCATTTCGGGTGCGTCCTCCTTCGCGGTGGTGAACCCTGCAGATCCATCAAACCGTTCCAGGGCTTCTCTACCCGGATAAAAACGTCCGACTCACCGAGGGACGGCGAATCGGACGTGGAGATCTTGTCAGCAGCGCTCAAACCGCGATGCGGTCCGCCTTCACAAGCTGACGAGCCTGGAGGGCATACAGGATGCCCGCCCACCAGTAGAGGGTCGTGCCCCACCAGATGAATGCCCAGCTGACCGGTTCGGCAACCGTGGCGAGCCATCCGTCACCGCTGCCCAACAGCAGAAGCGGAAAGGCGTACATCAGATTGAAGGTCGCCGCCTTGCCCAGGAAACTCACCTGCAACGGCCCGTAACCGTGCCGACTCAGAATGGGAAGAAGCAGCGCCAGGAAGACCTCGCGGGCCAGCAGCAGAGCCGTCACCCACCACGGCAGAATCTCGCGCCAGGTCAGACCGACGAGCGTCGACAGGACGTACAGCCGGTCCGCCGCCGGGTCGAGGATCTGGCCGAGCCGGCTGATCTGGCCCCACCGCCGGGCCAGCTTTCCGTCGAGGTAATCGCTGATGCCGCTCAGCATCAGGACGAGGATGGCCCACCCGTCGTTCTCGGGCCCGCCGAACACCGGCCAGAGGATCAGCCAGAGGAAGATCGGCACTCCGACCAGCCGGCCCATGCTCAACAGGTTGGGGATGGTGAGGACGCGGTCGGTCTGTACGCGCGTCTCCTGAACCTCCACCGAGGGCCCTCCTGATACCTGTACCGCGCTGCGACTGTGTGCGGCATGACCTTACAACAACAAAGCCCCCACCCGAGCGGGTGGGGGCTTTGCCATGAAGAATTGTTCGGCGGCGTCCTACTCTCCCACAGGGTCCCCCCTGCAGTACCATCGGCGCTACGAGGCTTAGCTTCCGGGTTCGGAATGTAACCGGGCGTTTCCCTCACGCTATGACCACCGAAAC